>NZ_JAGGDM010000004.1:0-243725 GCF_017653625.1 Alteromonas sp. K632G | reverse complement strand
GCCAGCTATCTGGAAGCTGTGCTAACTGCGGGTTTTAGTGGCATGATTAATTAGTGAGCACTCATGCGGTTGCCCTGGTATTTAATCATAGTTCAAATGCCATCGATATCACCCTATCACAAAGACATACTGCTCTTGTGTTTGACCGAGCTTGCCTGTTATTTCCAAATGCTGAGAGAGTCTCTATTTAGTGGTTATCAACTATATTTTGTCGTTCCCAACGTCAGTGACACAAACACTTGTAGAGATATAGAATAAAACTATTATAAAAATTGAAATCTACCCTGCCCCACCCATGCTAAGGAAATTAAGATGCTGTCAAATTTACGTTCTAGATTTGCACCGATCATGTACATGCAAATTTGGGAGCATCGATTAAAAGTCACTGATACCGCAAAGCGCACGTCCTTTGATGATTACCCCGTTGTAGTCATAAAGACGACCGACAAAGGTCAGAAACTAATATCGGGAATTGGTAAAGAAGCTAGTAAAAATCTTCAACAGGATGAAATTGCCGTAAACCCTTTCTCACACCCCAGAGTACTTTTTTCTGATTTCTATGTAGGCGAAAAGCTACTACAACACGCTTTTAAGCACTTAAGTACTAACCAAATATTACGGCCCAGACCTAAGGTCATTATCCATCCTATGGAAAAAACCGAAGGTGGTCTCACTATGATTGAAAAGCGAGCTTTTAAAGAGTTAGCTATTGGTGCAGGCGCAATAGCAGTAAAGATTCATTCTGGCTCCCCGTTAAATTTTGAAACAGTAAATTTTGATGAACTTGAAGATGACGATAAGCCTACAATTCAAAATATTTCACCGGCTTCAACGTCGGCTAGCTATGGTATCTTTGCCATTTATCTTGCAATATTAATCTTAGCTGTTTGGTACTTAGGCAAGTAAAACAGTTTGAAAGGCCTTGAGTATTAAAATGTCTGAATATTTAGATACATCGAAAATTAGAAAGGAACGCTAGCCCATGAATTAGTGCATGTGCGGCAGATAGAAAATGCCAGCTTAGATAAAATAATAACGCAGCATTATTCTGATTTAGCAGCGTACGGTTACGATAATGCGCCGTTAGAAGTAGAAGCTTTTGAAGCGAATAAAAAATATAGCGCCGACTGGTAGTAATAGGGTTAGTGTAAGTTCGGTGTCATCGTCTACGTCATTTTGCTATTTAAAGAGGCATGTTTTCATTATTACCGTTATCAGCAAAACAAATGCAGTTACTACAAGGTGAGTTCGTTATTTACGGCATGCCAAACGGTAGAATTAATATTGCAGGCTTAAGAAGTCGGAAATACCCATTCTAGCCGCTGCCATCATGTCGAAAATTTCGCGAAAATGATAAGCTTTAAAAAAACACCTAATAGGTTTTCAATTTTTAGCTATAGCAGCAAAAAAAAGGCACAACTATTTATACATTATATTGGGATAAAGGCGGCGCGAATATGGCTACCCACGCCATTTTTGAAGAGCTTGGCGTTTCTTATGAGTTAATAGAAATAGACTTAGCTAAAAACATGCAAAAATCGCCTGAATATTTAGCCATTAACCCAAACGGTAAAGTGCCTACGTTGGTGCATGAAGGGCGAGTTATTTATGAATCTGCCGCAATATTACTGTATGTGATAGATCAGTACCCAGAATCTGGACTAGCGCCTGATATACACTCTCCTTCACGCGGCTTGTACTATCAATACTTATTTTGGATGTCTTCTACGCTGCAAGAGGCCGCCAACCGCTGGGCGCACCCTGAACAATACGTTAGCGGCGACAGCAATTTGCAGCAAGTAAAAGATAACGCGAATGATATGCTCACCCATTGCTGGGGCGTACTTGAAAAAGTGCTCACCAATAATGGACCATGGCTAGTAGGTGAGCAACTTACTGCTGCCGACTTCCACTTGTTCATGGTTGCCTACTGGAGCCGTCGGTATGCCAGTAAAGCTCAAGACTGGCCGCATTTAAATGCGCACTATCAAACCATGCTAAGCCGTAACGCGGTGAAAAACATGATGGCACAAGAAGGATTGGATTAGGGCTCTTAATCAAGATATATTCATAGCGCTTAAGGAATAACTGCCCAACCTCAAGTGTTAGAGGTTAGTAGTCTGACGTTAGTACATTCAGTCCTATTGTTTGCTAGAGGAGCTCATCATGAAAGTCTCTGTTGAAATAGTAAATGCATTTATTGACGGTGACTCTGGTGGAAACCCCGCCGGTGTAGTTTTAGATGCGAACCCCTTAACGGCACAGCAGAAGCTTATAGTGGCGCAAAAAGTGGGGCTTTCTGAAACCGCCTTTGTTTCAAACTCAGAAGTTGCCACTATAAAGCTGGAGTTTTTCACCCCCGTACAGCAAATAGCGCATTGCGGTCATGCCACCATAGCGACGTTTAGCAGAATGAGTGAGCTTGGCCTAGTACAAAATGGTCGGATGTCGAAAGAGACGGTAGATGGAACCAGAGAAATAATCATTGATGGTTCAATGGCATTTATGGAGCAATCACGGCCAATCTACACGGATGTGTTAAACACCGAAGAAGTGCGCGCTGCGCTTAATCTTTCAAGCGACGTACCGCTTCATTCAATATCAATTGTGAATACGGGGAACGCCTTTTTACTTGTACCTCTTCACAATGCATCTTCAGTAGCAGAAATTCAGCCCAATCAAGATCTCATCAAGAAAATAAGCGCACAATATGACCTAATAGGTTTTTACGTTTTTTCTAGTGAAACCACTGTGCCCGGGCGTCACGCGGGCGCTAGAATGTTTGCCCCACGCTATGGCATTGACGAAGAGGCTGCTACCGGTATGGCTGCTGGCCCTTTAGCCTGCTACCTTCATGACCGTAAGGGTATAGATGAAACGACTTTGTTTATTGAACAAGGCCATTTGATGCATCCCCCATCAGGTAGCGTGATAAGTGTTGATTTACAATTAGTTGATGGTTGTATTACTCGTTTGATGGCTGGCGGCGTTGGCCGCTCAATTCAACAGATTGAAATAGACATTTAAACTCATAAGCCACATAACAAGTGTAAGCACTTTACATTGCTCAAAATTATTATATAGCAAGGTGATACGTTTCAAAGAACAAGTTTCAAGGAAGAGTTAAGCATGCTCGATTTATTGTCGTATACTGGGATAGTCGCATCAATATGGATTGTTGTGGGCATTTACATCGCGTCGTTATATTACCCGAACTATAGTCACGCCAAACAATTCTGTAGTGAACTTGGCGCTTTTGGTAGCCCAACCCAAAAACTATCCCCCGCTATTAACAACTACCCATTAGGCTTTTTATTTATCCTATTTGGCTACTATTTAATAGTGGCTGACTCGGCGCACAATCCCTCATCAATTACCCCCACTACAATAATAGGTGCAATGGTGATTATTCATGGCCTATGCACCTGGGTCTGCGGCTACTTCCCAATGGATGCCGACCCTTACACCTCTAAACCAACAACAAGCTGTAAAATTCATACGTGGTCAGGGCTAGTTATGCTGCTGTCATTTATTATCGCGCCCGCTGTCGTGATATTTTCCAGCGTCTACCCAATAGCACTGCGCTTATTTTCGTTTTATTGCATTCTGGGCTGTTTCTTTTTTTCTTATAAATTATCAGGTGCACTGAAAGCTAAAACTCACCCTGGACTATATCAACGTTTGAGTTATGGCTTTCAAATACTTTGGCTATTTGTCTATTCGCTCTACTCAATAGGATAAAAACTAGCATGTGGCCGACACTTCTCAAAAGACGTTATGCTGACATTACGCGAACCAACACTTATTGTTGTCAGCTTTTTTGCTTCAAGGTGTCTTCCATTAGATTTTTAGCTGCTATACAGCTCGCTAAGGTACTTATAACGAAAGTCATCTCCCTCGCATTCTCTATACCCGCAACCAAATACCAAACACAAAACATAATGGCGCTTAAAACAAAATGCGTTACAACAAATTTTAAATATAGCTTTTTCATAAAAATTCCAGTTAAGGGGCCTAGCCCCTTACAGTAGAAAAAATTATTCATCCGTAGTTTCAATAGAGGCGTCAACAATTTGCTGAGTTGCTCCGCCAAGTGCAGCACCATTCGTTCCAACTACCCCCCTACCAACGGCTCCCAACGCTCTAGCTCCTCCCGCTAATGCTGAAAAACCGCCTGTAAAAGTTCCGGCAACGGTTGCTCCAGCTAGGCCGCCCCAAGAAAAACCGCCGTTAAAAGCAGATCCCAGTAGGTAGGCTCCAGCTCCAATTGCAGCACCTTGTAAAAATGCACCGTTAACTTGGTCAAGTTCGTCATGTGAAAGTTCTACAAATTCCATATTTCAATTCCTCAAATTATATTTAGCCTCTCATTAAGGCGTAACCATTTTGAGCTATTGAATTTATTTTTATACTGAACTGAGTATCGGTTTTAAGCTACCCAACCAAGTTCGCTCCATAAAAAAACTCGGCATTAAATGCCGAGTTTATATGATTTACCTAAGCGTTTATTCAGCGTTTTACATAACCGCGAACGAATTTAATACGTCACATTTTTCACTTCAAAACTATCGCTATTCGATTGTATCTTAGGCGTATTTTTCATAGTGACGTTTTCAATTACAGTGATCGGTTCGCCATTAGTTAGATAAAGCGATACGGGGGCGCTGTTTACCCATTTTGAATCACTGATGTGTAGGTTCTGTACCCCATGGAAGTACATGGAAGCACCAGTTCTATGGGTAGAACCTTTGCCTACATTACTTATCGTATTATCAGTTATAATAACCGCTGGACCGAAGGTACTTTCATCGAAGCCACCACGGTATATGGTTACCACTTCTTCTTTAATGTCTTTAAACGTGTTGCCCGACAAGGTTAAGTTTTCTACGCTATAAACTCCTAGGTCATCGGTTTCTTTATTTAAAGACAATACCGCACCCGTGATATTTTCCATATGTGAGTTTTTAACCTCGATATAGTCGGCAAAAGTACCAGGATGCGCTTTAAAAAAGTAAAAATAACCGTTGATGTCTAAGTTGGTCACCTTCACATTTTCAACCGACAAGGCATAGTTAATGTTCATAGAGTAACGGCTGGTTCTAATGATGCTGTTACCTTTGTAATCCGGTGAAGCTGCTCCATCAAACCATAAATTTTCAACATCTAATGCGCCGCCGTTTTCTATCACTATAAAACTTGGCTTTTCAGAGCGTATAACGGGTTTAACACCCTCCTCGGCCATAATAGTCACTGGGTGGTTTACTTGTGCAAAGCGAGTTAACAAATAGTCACCGCCATTTTCAAGCACCAATACGTCGCCAGGTTTACTATCAGCAAGGGCGGTGGCAAGCGTGTCCATACCGGGTTTAACGACTAGTTTGTTACCACTTCTAAACGCAACGTGGCTCTCATTTTTAGCGTAGTAACTAGCGCCGGTTTCACTTTTGTTAACCGGTAGTTTTACTTCGCCGAAATTAATCTGCTCAAGCAAACCTTTTTCAGGCACCCACAAACCGTTGCTATTTTTACTTACCTTATAAGGTACCTTTTTAAAACCTGAAGAAAGAGGGTTACTGGCGTCTTCATTTAACACATTGCCTTTAAAGGAAATGCCAGAAACATCACTAAATACGGTAATAGGGTTAAGGTTTTGCTTACCCAAAATAATATTATTTTGCATTTCAGTTGTAGTAGGCGGTGCTGAGCGTTCCTCGTCTGCGCCCGCTCCTAGCTGAATGTAATCACTATCAATAACCACGTTATTGTTCATGGCAGATTCAATAACAGGGTCGTAGCGGTTTGGTGGCGAATTCGGTACGCCATTCATGATCACTAGCGCACCACGGAATCGACGCCCTGTTAAGCCATACATGTAGTTGTTACTTACCGTTTGGTGCTCGTTAATAATGCGGATACCACCCGTATTGGGTTTACGGTTACCCAAGAAGTAGTTGTTTTCCACTGTAGTGTAGTGGCCGTGGCGCATGGTTAAGGTACCTTGCGCTTCAAAAAACACGTTACCTTTAAACGTATTACCGCTCGACTTATTAGAAATAATTTCGTGCTCGCCGTTCGTTCTATCGAAGTAGTTATATTGCACTAACGTATTCGCATACTCTCTAGAAAAATGACTCGTCCCTATACGCAGGGTTTCACCACCATTAGCACCAAGCACTTGGCGTGGGCCAAAATAGTTGTACTCGATAGTATGGTAATTTTTACGGCTGCCTTCAGAGTTCATACGTACCGCGACGGTTACCCCACGGTTACGTTTGTTAATGAAAGCGTTGTGGTCGATTCGGTTGTGCTTACCATAAATAGCTAGCCATAAGTCAGACAGTTGGCGTTCTGGGTGACTAAAATTATCAATGACCACGTTAGTTAAACGAGAATAACTCGCTAATTCGTCTGGAGAAGTACGAAAAGCAATAACCTCACCCGTAGGGGTATGGCCATCGGTAAACACAAGCCCTTCTATTACAAGGTATTCACCTGAAACACTTAAGTTAGACAGGCCGGTTATTTTCACTTTGCCCGGCTCTTGGGACTTTAACGTAATGGGTTTATTTTCAGTACCCTTTCCTTTCAACACCAATTCAACATCATGCCATTCACCATTTGCCATAACGATGGTATCGCCGGGTTGTGCCGCCGCCACAGCTTGATTAAATTCACTAAGATCATTAACCATTTGCGCCGAAGCGATATTTTGAAAGCATATAAGCGCGAACAAGATGAAAAGTTTAGGTGCAGCGAAACAGCGCTTTAAACCCACTGCAAGTACTGATGATCCACTCGCAAATACGGTAAAAGCTTGTTTGCTTAATTTCGGTACTTTCGACGCACTAACTGGTAGTGATAAAACGTCTTTCATAATCTAACTCCTTCTCGATGACACGCCAAAATGGTTTCTTTAAGTCGGCGGTGTCAATAAATGGATTGTTCGAGATAATTGTTATGTCAAAGGTATGCTCAACGGCTACGCACTAAGACTGTTGATTAACGTATGCCTCAGCACATTGAATTACCGCTGTGATGGGCTTTTCTACGTCTATTTTTATGCCGTAACCGGGCACTTCGAGGGTATCTAACTGAGTTTTCAGTAACCTGCCGTCAAAGAAGTGATTGACCCTAGCCGAAAGCCTCGCACTTAATAATTCGAAGCTGCCTGTAAGCACCACCCACTTGATAGGAAGCGTGTTATTGGCGCTTAATATCTTTCTATAACTCTCTTTTAGTGCAGAACACGCTAGCACCACACCTTTTTGTTGTTCATAGCGAGCAAGCTCGCTCGCTAAAGTTTGCAACCACGGCCACCTATCTTCATCAGTAAGCGCCGTTCCACTTTGCATTTTTGCTTTATTTACTTCGGGGTGAAAATCGTCGGCGTCTATAAACGGCAACCCTAATTGGTCACTCAAGGATCCCCCCACCGTCGACTTTCCGGTTCCTGACACGCCCATTACTACAATAATCATTGCCACTCCCTTTTATAGCTGCTCAACAATGGCAATCACACCATTGGCAGAAATCACAATGGCGAATAACAGTGCCAGCCCCAACATAAGATTCAAAAATTTGCCTGGCGCATGTTCTTTCATTAGTTCTCGTTTGTTGATAACCACGAGTATGCCAATAATCACCAAAGGCAACACAAACACGTTAAACACTTGAGAAAGAATCTGCCCTTTTATTGGATTGAAACCGAATACTGGAATGATAAGCGCCACTAAACACGCTATACCGGTAATAGTTTTAAATTGAGTAGATTTTGTGTCTAGCTTTCCTGAGCGGTAATCGGCAATTAATAAGGGCGCAATAAGTAAACAGGGAAATACCGACGATAGTCCCGCCGCTAACGTACCGAAGAAAAATACTGTTAATGCAGTTTTACCCGCGATTGGCTCAAGGGCGTTCACCATGTCGAGTACATGAGTAATCTTTTTACCTTCATGGAACAACGCCCCGTGGGCTACTGCCATTACCGACGCACTAATAACAAACACCAAAAACGCCGCCACAAAAGCATCTTTCTTTTGTTGTTTTTGGTTTTCCATTCCCCACCCTTTACCTTGAATAAACAGCGGGCGAGATAAAAACGTAGCGGCAGCCATAGTTGTACCCACAAATGCAGCCACCATCATTTTCCCACCTTCTACTTCAGGTATTGATGGAACAAAACCCGCCGCCACTTCTGCAGGCATGGGGTGCACCACCAATAGGGAAAACACAAAAGAAATACCCATGCAGGATACAAACATAACCAGAATTTTTTCAAACAACGAGTACTTACCAATTAGCATGATGGCGTACATAATACTGATGACACTCACCGCAATAGCTAATACTAACTCGTATTTGTAGTCGTTTAACGATGGAGAATAAAGCGCCAGCATTTCAAATATAATGTTCGATGAAATACCTAGAATGCCCATTAAAGAGTTCCACTGACCAAAGGTAACGCCCGCAATAATGAGTATGGCAATAGGCCGACCGAACTTGAGGTGCTTTTTAAAGCTATAAAGCGCTGTTTCGCCCGTCACAATGGCGTAATTACCAAACGCATAAATAAGTGCACCTGAAAACAAGCAACTTAGAAACAACACCCACAGTAAAGACATGCCATAGGTGCTTCCCGCTACTATCATAGACGTAACGCTACCAGTACCTATGGTGTACCCTATTGCAAAGAAGGCAGGCCCAAAGGCCATTATTTTTTTTATTAACGACGACATCTCGTTACCTCTGTCATTTTTGGGAACTTAGCCCTTCAACCGCTTATATTTGAACTGAACTGGCTGAAGTACGATGTGAGCTAAAGGCATTACGCCATGTAAACGCCACCGTTAATATCTAATGTAGCGCCTGTGATAAAACCGTTGTATTCCGATGCAAAAAACGCAACCGCCCTAGCTACATCAAGAGGATTTCCCGCCCGTTTAAGCGGAATTTCACTAATGGTTTTGTTCGCCGATTCATCGGTGGTATGGGTAGCGTGGAAACGTGTGCCTAAAATTAAACCTGGCGTTACCGAGTTAACGCGAATACCATCGCCAGCTAATTCAGCTGCCAGCGAACGACTAAACGTAAGCACAGCACCTTTCGACGTGGAATAGGCTAATGAGCCGCCATGCCCGCCTTTTCGGCCTGCAAGCGAAGACAAATTAACAATAGATGCTCCGTCTTCGGCTTGTTTTAACATGGGCAAGAGCGCACGGGTAACCATCATCATGGAAGTCACATTTACCGCCATCACTTGCTCCCAAAAGTCATTTTTAATATCGCTCAAGGTGTGTCGCTCAACCAAGTCACCGGTATTGTTTACCAATATATCAAGCGTAGATGTTAGATTAGCAACGTCGTTAGCAAAGGCGTTAACACTCTCTTCTTTGGTTAAATCGGCTTGTAGCGGAATGATTTCCCCAACACCAGATTCCACTACTTCTTGCTGAAGCTCTTCAACTGCATGCTTCGAGCTATAGTAATGCACAAAAACGGTAGCGCCTTGTGCCGCAAGTTCAGAAGAAATAGCACCACCAATACCACTGGCTCCGCCTGTTACCAATACTCTTTTTCCTGTTAACGTGTTCACGTCAATACCCTCTATAGAATTGAAAATCTGTTAACAAATTCACAGATAACGCTTTGTGCATTTTCGTAAATACAATGATGTCGTAAACCGAAAACCCGCAATTATCTCTGCGAAACATGCTCAATACCGCGTTAAATTCGTTAATTACAAAACAGAACAAAACCGGTTTAGTTTTTCCAACAAGCTAACATAGAAGTGATTGATGTCAACGTTAAAATACCAATGAAATATACATTTTACACTCAATAAATTAACAAATCACACATGCAACACATAAAAAATTCTTAATTATTTCAGGGGACTAGTCTATTAAAACTTGTAACCACAGTGCTAAATGTAAAAAACGACAATTGGCATTTAACCTTACCCAGCATCGTTCACTTCACGCTCGTACTATCTAGTTCACAGTAAAATGATAACTAAAAATGTTTATAAACGCCGCACCCCACCATTTTAAAAGGATATAAAAACCTTTTTTTCGGCCTAAACGAATAAATTTGATACTTTTGGATAATTTTTTGTTGACGAAAAGGGATGCAAATGTAACCTTATTGTTAATATTCCGGTTGCAGAGCAATTTTTTTTAATAAAAACTAAACCGGTTTAGTGTCATGAGAAATAGATAGTAGTGCGAATTAACGTTGCCTGATTAATAAGACAAGCCATCGCTTCACAAGAGAATTTAATAATAATTTTATGTTTGTGAGGTACTTAGCTGAACAGCTTTTGGAGAAGCAAAATGAACAACAAATTATCAAAACTTACGGTAGCCATATTATCCGCTACCACTGTAGGTTTTTCTTTGCCAAGTTTTGCGCAAGAAGAACAGGACACACAAACCCCAGATTCTTTGGAGGTGATTGAAGTTCGTGGTATCGCTAGCAGTATTGCTGAGTCTGCCCGATTAAAACGTTACGACTCTCGTATTGTAGATGCGATTGTGGCGGAAGATATTGGTAAGTTGCCAGATAACAATATCGCTGAAGCGCTTCAGCGTATCACTGGTGTGTCTATAAGCCGAGATTTTGGTGTGGGTGAGTCGGTAACCATTCGTGGTATCTCACAAAACCGCGTTGAATTAAATGGTCGTTCTACCTCAGGCAGTGGTCGTGGTGGTATTAGTCTTGATGACTTTCCTTCTAGCTTCTTAAAAACCGTTGAAGTGGTTAAATCCCCTACTCCAGAAATGATTGAAGGTGCGTTAGGCGGTACTATTAACATGACAACTGTACGCCCGCTAGAGCTTGAAGAGCCTCTGGTAGCCGTGACCTTAGATGGAGAGTACGCAGACAAAGCAGAAAACTGGGCGCCTATGTTTACAGGCGCAGCCGGAAGAAACTGGGATCTAGGTGATGCCGGTACGTTTGGTGCATCAGTAGTGATGTCGTATCAAGACCGCACACTAAGACGTGATGAGTTCTTTAATCTTGTAACCCCAACCGAATTAGATTTAGACGGCGACGGCAACAGTGACGCTGCTAATACCCCTAGCGGTAACTACTTAGTTCGCAGTCAAAACACCGTTGAGCAAAAAACTGAACAGCGTGAACGTACCGCTTATGGATTGTCCCTTCAATGGGCGCCAAAAGATACCGACGCCTTTATTTACTTAGACGTAAACGCTACCGACCTTGACGGTGGGCAAGAAGCCTACTCTGTACTGAACGACAGCAAAGACTATTCTGATTTGGTGTTAGACAACGCCTACGGCGATGCCCAAGGTCAACTGCAAAGTTTTGGCTCAGGCAGTGCGTTTGTACAGCCTAAAACATGGGCCGATTTTACCACCAACGACTCGATGTCCAACGCGCTAGGTGGTGAATGGTTTATTACCGATAAACTAAAAATTTCAGGTGAAGTGGCGTATACCAAGTCTGAAAGCCTGCGTACCAATTCTGAATTTAACTTACGCCCTATTTCTCGCGATCAATATGAAGAAGACGGTACTATTACCGAAAATTTATTTACCATTACCATGACCCAGGAAGGCGATGCAGTACCTGGTATTGCGTTTTCGGATGAGGACGCGCTATTAGATCCAAGTAACTTGGCTATTCGCCAATTTACCCACCAGCGTTACTATGAAGAAAACGAAGAAACAGCAATTCGTTTTGACATGGAATACATCGAGCCTTTTTCAAATTTAAGCTTCCTCACTAAAATAAAAGCAGGTATTCGTACTACGGATAGAGATTACGAACTAGACCGCTACGACTTAAGAAATAATGGTAGTGAACTTAAAAACTTACAAACCAGTGTGTCTTATGATGGTGTGATAAGACCAACATGGGTAGATGAATTTAACTCTGCTTTTGGGGGATTTAAGGAAATAAACCACAGTAATACCTTTGAACAATCTGGTATTTTTGGCCTAACGCGCTCACCCATTACTACGTTTACGATGGTGCTGAGCTGGCTTACAATATTGATGGTACTTACGACCGCGTAAAACAAATGCTGGATGGCAGTAGCCATGAATTAACCGGATCATTAGATGACAACATGGTTCGAAATACTGGCTCTTACGCCCAAATAAGCGAAGAAACTCAAGCGTTATATACCCAGTTTCATTTAGATTTCGACAAACTTACCGCGGTAGTCGGTGCACGGTATGTGCAAACTGATTTAACGTCTAATACGTTTGATCAAACTGGCAGCTATGATTACTCAGATTTTCTTCCAAGCATCAATGCCACCTACTCGTTAGCAGACGATACCATTTTACGTTTTGCTGCGGCCAAAGTAATGCGCCGACCAGAATTTGGCGAGCTTAGCCCTGCAATTAGTGTCGATAATTCACTCGTTACCGGTACACAAGGCTCGTACCAACTTGACCCCTATCGTATTACCCAGTACGACTTATCTGCTGAACATTACTTTGGTCAAGGTGGTATGGTCTCTGCCGCTATATTTTATAAAGATGTAGAGTCGTTTACCGTAGCAAGCAGCTCTTGCATGGCTGATAGCAACACGGTAACAGGCCAAAACGTGACTGAGTACGTTAACGTATGTTTACTGGATACCGCAGGGGTAAGCCAAGCTGATGTGAATTACGCTTCGGGCGACCAAGACTTAGCGTATGTAGAAGCTCAGCGTGATGCCGGCCTAACCGGTATTGTTATCGACACAGATGTTAATGGTGGAAGCGGTGAAATTGCAGGTATCGAACTTGCCTACCAACAACAGTTTAGTTTTCTTCCTGGCATGTGGTCTGGTTTAGGTGTTAGCACCAACTATACCTATGCCGATAGTGAACAACCTGATGGTAACCCACTGCTAGATATTTCTAACCACACCTTCAATGGCCAGGTTTACTGGGAAAATGCGGGTATCCAAATACGTCTTGCCTATAACTGGCGTGATAAGTATTTAGACACTCAAGATGAAAAACGTGTACGTCCTGTTGGCGCGCTAGCCACCGGTGTGTACAACCGTACCAATCCTGAAGAAGCATTTTTTGACCCAACGCTGGGTAATAACTATCGTGATGCTCGCGGCCAGTTCGACTTTTCGGCCAGTTACGATGTAAACGAGCATATTACGCTTGTAGCGAACGCGGTTAACTTAACCGGTGAGCCTATCGTGCAAGTAACAGAGCTTGATAGCATTTGGCAGTATAGCGAGTCGGATAGACGCTTTACCTTCGGCGTACGAGCTCGTTGGTAAGGCTTTGTAGCATACTTCGCTATTGGCAACATTGGCGAAGTATGTGCAACGTTCACTCTACGCTAGCACCAATTATAGTTATTTAACCAGACCATTTGCCGTAGTAAACGCTACGGCTAACTTTCTAATTCATTCAATCACTTTTTTTTCTTTTGACGATTTCCGTAAGGAGCGCATTCATGTCAAACACTAAACATGTATATCTGGCCGGCTTAGCCGCGCTTTCCTTGGTGGCAGCGTGTAACGACGCTGACACTTCTTCATCGACCAACACAGCACAGCAAGATTCACACGCCGTATCGGGTGCTAAGGCTCCTGGCGAAGTATTCGATCTTTCCCCTTGGAACATACTTTTACCGCTAGATAGAGACGGTGACGGTAAGGCCGACAAAATTAAAAATAAAGACTTAGCAAGCTTTCATGTGGATGAGTTCTTTTATTTAGACGACAATAACAACATGGTATTTGCGGCGGCGAATAAAGCATTCACCTCTCCCACCTCAACGAATACCCGAAGTGAGCTTCGTCAAGTGTACGCCGATGAAAACGGCAATGTTCCCAGCTTAGAAAGCCCAGCTAATTACTTTGCACTTGCCTCAAACCCAGACTCAGATAAGTTCGCTGCCATCGGTGCCCGTATGGAAGCCACCCTTAAAGTAGACCACGTTTCTACCAATGCTAAATATCATGACAAACCCCCCGCATATTCGGTTGTTGTAGGGCAAATTCATGCTGGTAAGCTAGATGACCTTAGAAATGATGTGTCGGGTTTTGGTTGGGGTAACGAACCACTAAAGATTTATTATAAGAAGTACCCAAACCATGAGACAGGTACGGTATTTTGGAACTATGAGCTAAATTTACCAGAAGATAACCCTAAACGTACTGACATTGCTTACCCTGTATGGGGAGATGGGTGGCATGACGACAATGATCCCGGTGAAACAGGCATCGCGCTTGGTGAGTCTTTCAGTTATGAGATTAACGTTTACGGCGATACAATGTATCTAACCTTTAGCGCAGAGAACCACCCCACGGTTAAGCACCAGATAAACTTGGCAAACAATGTTGATGCTAATGGCTTTATAGATGACTATGATGACCCTGTGGCGTACAAGAATGATTGGCTTTTTTTCAAAGCTGGCGCGTATAACCAATGCAGTACGAAGGATGCCCCAACATTCCGCTACCCCGCTTGTCCGGGAACGGGCGACTGGGAAACCGATAAAAAAGCAGGTAACTACACCCGCGTGTCCTTCTCTCATTTGCAGGTAGGCGATGCTATTGCAGTTAAATAGTGAAGAGTATTTGGTAACACAAATACTCCTATAAACGCCTTTAGTAAGAGAATAATAATGAATAAAAGTAAAGTTAGACTTATCGATGTGGCTGAGAAAGCGGGCGTATCAAAAAGTACCGCCTCGCAATTTTTAAACGGTCGCTTCGATTTTATGTCGTTCGACACCCGTTTGCGATTGCAAAAAGCGGTAGAGGAACTGAATTATGTTCCCAATAATATCGCCCGTAGCTTGAAAACCAATAAGACCAAAACCCTGGGTGTTATTGTAAGAGATATATCTAGCTATTACACCAGTCAGACCATTCGTGGTATGGACGATTATTGTAAAAGTCATGGCTACGATTTATTCATTTATAATTCGGATTTTGAACCCAAAACCGAAAAAAATGCGCTGACTACACTTTGCCAATTAAATGTAGACGGCGCCATTATTGCCTCTTGCGGAAACAACGCAAAGCTAATAGAAGACATTTCGAATAACACTATGCCAGTGGTGCAATTTCAATTAGAACATGACGATTGTGACACCGGCATTGTGGTTGCTGATTACAAACGGGCGTCTTTTGATGCCACTGAGTACCTTATTAACTTGGGGCACAAACATATTTGTTTTGTAACCCAAAAGTTCGAATCGGTTAAGTCTCGCCAAGAGAAGTATCAAGGTTTTGTAGATGCACATACAAAACATAATCTACCCGTTGACGAAACCCTAACTATACATTGGAGTCGGCAGGACGGATTGCATCGCTCTCCCATTGATATGCTGAAGTCAGACAACCCACCCACCGCTTTTTTTACTCAGCAAATTGCAATAACCATTGATGTACTAAAAGAATTAGAAGCCGCTAACATTCCTATTCCCCAAGACGTGTCTTTACTTGGGTTCGAGGAAATCCCTATGGCTGAATTTTTTAAGGTGCCTATTACCGTTATCAAACAGCAACCTTACGAATTAGGCGGCGAAGCAGCGCGCATGTTGATGAATAAAATCAATAATCCTAAATCGGTAAATACGCGTATGCTGGTGCCCTGTTCTTTGGTGGAACGCTCATCATGCGCGGCGCCTAAGGCTTAACCTATTTTGTTTTCACTAGTGCGGCACTGATGGGATGAAAACAGCGTTAGCTATAATAAAGCGCCGCCTTTTAAGGAATAGTACATCAGTGTAATGCCCTGAAGGTTAAAAATTAGCTCATCACTATGAAAGTATTGAAATTATATTTTCAAACTAATGCCGCAACCTTGTTTAAGTTTGATACTGTATTACCCATCTCCTGAATTTAGTGCTTTTATCGATTAACTCCCATGCTTTCATTTATCACCAGTACCTTAGTGCCCGTTTTAATCCTTCTTTTAATGGGTTGGGTATTTTTTCGCATCCGTTGGTTAAACGAAGCCTTTATCGAGTCGGGTTCAAAACTCGTATTTAATGTTGCCTTACCCTCGCTGCTTTTTTTATCTATTAGTCAGTCGAATTTTTCTAATGCTGCTAATTTTACCCTTATCACTATTGGAATAAGTGGTTCGGTATTAATGTGCGCGGTATTAATGCTATTGGTGCATTGCACCGTGAACCCACAAAATGCACGCGGAGTGGTAGTGCAAGGCGGTTTTAGGGCCAATATGGGCATTATTGGCTTAGCATATTGCGCGAATACTTACGGACAAGAAGGTTTAGCAGCCGCATCCGTTTATATGGGCTGCATTACTATTTTGTACAATGTTATGTCAGTATTTGTACTTAACTTCTATCAGGTGGGTTTTACGGCGCCAATGAATCAAATTAAAGGTATTGCTCGAAATCCGCTTATTATTTCGATTGTTGCAGCTTTACCGTTTTCTTATTTTCAATGGTCGTTGCCCGAGGTTGCCTTAAAAACCGGGGAATACTTTGCCCAGCTTACCCTTCCCTTAGCACTTATCTGTACCGGCGCATCACTGCAGTTCCGCTCTTTTTCTAGCGACTGGTATAACATCGCATTAGCCACAGTAAGTAAGTGCATTGTTTACCCCGCCTTACTAGTAGGTATTGCCTATTTTTCCGGTTTCAGAGGTATGGAACTAGGCATAGTATTATTGCTGTCTATTGCGCCGACAGCCGCAGCCAGCTATGTGATGGTAAGAAACTTAGGTGGCGATCACCGTCTGGCGGCGAGTATTATTGCCCTAAGCACATTGGTGTCGTTACCTATTACCGCCATCGGGTTTGGCAGTTTAGCCATGCTAGGCCTGGTTTAAGAGCTAATAGGTGCTCAAAGCCCACGCTATACACTTGTTTACACTTTTGTGGTTGGCAACTATTCGATTTTGAACCACAATGAATTTAGTTTTCTTTCATTACCTGAGTTCGATTGCTTTAATTCGAACGTTAGGGCTAAGCGATTAGGTTCGATGGCTGCATTCGATGGCTTGCCGTTAATAGCTAAAATTCAGTAACTAGCATTTAATTGCGTGGAAAAATTATCATGAAAATTGTTCGGTTAACCCTTGGTGGCATTCTATTTATCGGCGGGATTGTGTTAACCCTTTTGCCAGGGTCGATTCTGTTGGTAATAGGTGGTTTAGTATTACTAAGCTACGATTGGCCTCGTGCACGAGGATGGCTAAAAATAAGCCAGAACATGATGACGTCAAGCGCCAGAAGAATAGACCGCGTATTATTAATGCGTAAATTTCGCTAAGTAGTTACTGCGTAATTTACGCTTTTCCCCCTGTCATCGCAAATCGTAAACCATTAATCTGAAGTTTCAGTATAACCTTCACAGTCATGTTATTTTTATACGTTACACTCGTTGAATGTATAAAATTTAACGACACGATTAATAACACCTTATAAAAATCAAAAAACCTTTCATTTATTCAAACAGGCAACGTGAGGCATTCGACTGACCATCGACACTTACGACAATGGAGACAAGACCATGATTACGTTTACCGTTAACGGTGAAACACGTGAATTTGCGGGCGATCCTACCACTCCCGTACTTTGGTACTTACGTGACGAACTACATCTAACTGGCCCTAAATTTGGCTGTGGCATGGCACAATGTGGTGCCTGTACAGTGCATATTAATGGCGTAGCGCAGCGCTCTTGCGTATTGCCTGTTTCAGCGGTTTCAGGCAGTAAAATAACGACCATTGAGGGCTTGAGTAAAGACGGTGAACATCCCGTTCAACAAGCATGGGTTGAACATAAGGTGCCTCAATGTGGATATTGTCAGTGCGGCCAAATGATGCAAGCGGCCAGCTTGTTAGCAAGTAACCCTACCCCAAGCGATGAGGAAATTGTGCAAGGTATGTCAGGCAATATCTGTCGCTGCGGTACTTACCCACGTATTCACAAAGCGATTAAGTCAGCGGCGAAAACTATGGCTGGTGTGGAGTATTATGTTCCTGTAGCAAGCTCGCCAGAAACAGCCACATCTGAGTCTGCGGGAGAAGAAGCATGAGCAAGTATTTCGACTTAACTCGTCGCAGCTTTCTAAAGTCATCGGCCACCGCTGGTGCACTCGTTTTAGGTACGTATTTCATGGGCGCTGCACCTCGCGCCATGGCGGGCGTACTAGCAAAGCCTTCTGAATCAGCCAAAATGGCTAACTTATTTGTAGCACTACGCCCCGATGGCGTTGTTGAGATTACGTGTCACCGCTCTGAAATGGGCCAACAAATTCGTACCGCATTGGCGCAAATTGTGGCCGATGAGATGGAAGCCTCGTGGGACAAAGTCGTGGTTATCCAAGGTAAAGGTGATCCGAAATACGGCGATCAAAATACCGATGGTTCACGCAGTATTCGTTATAACATGCAGCGTCTTCGTGAAATGGGCGCAAGCGTGCGCCACCTTATGCAGCAAGCCGCGGCCACACGTTGGGATGTGCCTTTCGACTCATGCAGTGCAGTGCAACATGTGGTCACCCATACCTCGGGTAAAACTCTTACCTATGCAGAACTGGTAAATGATGCATTAAAAATTACTCCGCCAGAATTAGATCGCATTACATTAAAAGCGCGCAGCGAGTGGCGTTACATTAATACCGCCATGGCGCATATCGACCTAAAAGACATTGTTACCGGCAAAGCGACTTTTGCGGCTGACGTACTTGAGCCAAAAGCCTTAATTGCAGTAGTCGTTCGCCCACCTGTTGTTGGCGGAAAAGTTAAAAGCTTTGATGCAAAAGCCGTTAAAGCTATTGATGGTGTGGTAGATGTGGTTGAAATTCCCGCCGCGAAAGGCGCACCACAGTTTCAACCTAAAGGTGGTATCGCCATTATTGCCAACAATACCTGGGCTGCCATAAAAGGCCGTCGCGCCCTTACAGTAAGTTGGGACGATGGTAAAAACGGTGATTATAACTCCGAAGCCTTCAAAGCAAGCTTGCTGGAAACAGTATCGAAGCCACAAAAATCAGTTCGCGAAAAAGGTGATGCAGCCAATGTGCTTGCCAATGCAAGTGACAAATTGGTTGCCGACTATTACGTGCCGCATTTAGCGCAAGCGCCTATGGAGCCACCTTGCGCTACGGCAATGTATTACAAAGACCGTGTTGATGTATGGGCTGCTACGCAGAATCCGCAGGCCGATATGGAAACCGTGGGCGCCATGGTCGGCATGCCGAAAGAGAAGATTAACGTGCATGTCACCATGCTAGGCGGTGGTTTTGGGCGTAAGTCTAAGCCCGACTTTTCTGCTGAAGCGGCCTACCTTTCAATGAAAACAGGTAAGCCTATTCGCGTGCAGTGGACACGTGAAGACGACATTCAGCATGGTTTCTACCATGCAGTGTCAGCTCAGCACATTGAAGCTTCTTTAGATGAAAATGGCGGTATTAATGCTTACTTGCACCGTACGGCTTTTTCACCTATTGCGTCTACCTTCCAACAAGATGCTACCGCGCCGTTTAGCTTTGAACTTGGCCTAGGCTTTACTGATAACCCAATCAATACCCCTAATATTAAACTTGAAAGTGGTGAAGCACCTGCAAAAGCGCGTATAGGGTGGATGCGTTCGGTGTCTAATATCTTTCATGCATTCGCTATTCAGTCCTTCATTGGTGAAGCGGCACACAAAGCGGGTCGCGATCAAAAAGACTACCTACTTGAAACCATTGGCCCCGATCGTATTATCGATGTAACTGAACAAAATGCAGAGTACGGTAACTACGGTGCCGACAAAGATGCCTATCCACTCGATATTGGTCGCCTACGCAAAGCCATCGAGAAAGTGGCAGATATGAGTGGCTGGGGTCGAGCACTACCAAAAGGCCGAGGGCTTGGTATTGCAGCCCATAGAAGCTTCTTAACCTATGTAGCTACTGTGGTGGAAGTAGAAGTGTCAGATGCAGGCGATCTCAAAATTATCAAATCGTGGGCCAGCATTGATGCGGGTACTGTGGTAAACACCGACACCGTGAAAAATCAGGTACAAGGTGGCTCTGTCTTTGGTATTACTGCCGCCATTAGTGAGGGTATTACCTTTGATAAAGGCCGTGCTCAACAAAGTAATTTTCATGACTACCGCGTACCGCGTATGAGTGATGCGCCGTTAGAAATTGACGTTGAGATTATACCCAGTGATGCACCACCAGCAGGCGTGGGTGAACCAGCAACGCCGGTTTATGCGCCTGCCTTGTGTAACGCTATTTTCGCGGCATGTGGCAAACGTATCAGACAGTTACCCATTGGTAACCAATTAAAAGCCTAATACTGACTTAGTTTGCTCCAAAGTTAATAGTTTGATAAAGGCGCAATAAAGCACAATAAATACGCATTAAAAAAGCCGCTTAGATTGAAAAATCTAAGCGGCTTTTTGATGTTTAGGCTTCTATAAATAGCGTATTGCTAGGCTAGCGTCAAACAGATTAGCCATGCTTTTCAGCAAGATATAACCAAGTTTCCACCACGGTATCTGGGTTAAGCGATACTGAATCAATACCTTCTTCTACCAACCAAGCAGCAAAGTCTTCGTGATCTGATGGGCCTTGGCCACAAATACCAACGTATTTGCCACGTTTCTTTGCCGCTTGAATAGCCATTGATAGCAAGGCTTTCACTGCTGGATCTCGCTCATCAAACAAGTGTGCAATAACGCCACTGTCGCGGTCTAGCCCAAGGGTTAACTGAGTTAGATCGTTCGAACCAATCGAGAAGCCATCGAAAATATCTAAGAACTGATCGGCAAGTAATGCGTTTGAAGGTAGCTCACACATCATTATAACGCGTAAACCGTCTTCGCCTTTCTTAAGCCCCTGCTCTTCTAGCAGTTCGATAACCTTACGGCCTTCTTCAAGCGTACGTACGAAGGGGATCATGATCTCAACGTTGGTTAAGCCCATGTTGTTACGAACCCGTTTAATGGCTTCGCATTCTAAGGCGAAACAGTCGCGGAAATCTTCCGAGATATAACGGCTCGCACCACGGAAACCAAGCATTGGGTTTTCTTCATCCGGCTCGTACTGGTAGCCGCCAACTAGGTTGTAGTATTCGTTAGACTTAAAGTCAGACATACGAACAATGACTTTCTCAGGTGAGAACGCCGCACCAATGGTAGAAATACCTTCAACCAATTTTTCAATGTAGAACTCGGTAGGCGACTCGTAACCGGCAATCATATCGCTAATTTCTTCTTTAAGCTCAGCAGGCTGGCTGTCGAAATTAAGGAGCGCTTTAGGATGCACACCAATCATGCGGTTAATAATAAACTCTAAGCGAGCTAGGCCAACACCAGCATTAGGCAAACGCGCAAAATCAAAGGCGCGGTCTGGGTTACCAACGTTCATCATTACTTTTAGTGGTAAGTCAGGCATAGAGTCGATACGTGAGGTCACTACGTCAAACTCTAGCTCTGCACCATAGATATAACCTGTATCACCTTCTGCGCAAGATACGGTAATTTTATCGCCGTTCTCGATGCTGTCAGTGGCGTTACCACACCCTACTACCGCTGGAATACCAAGCTCACGAGCAATAATGGCTGCGTGACATGTACGACCGCCTCGGTTAGTGACAATGGCAGACGCCTTTTTCATGATAGGTTCCCAATCTGGGTCTGTCATGTCGGTAACCAGTACATCGCCAGCTTGAATCTTGTCCATCTCTTCAATAGAGCCAAGTACTTTCGCTACGCCTGCACCAATTTTATGCCCAATAGCGCGGCCTTCACACACGATATTACTTTGACCTTTAAGTTGGAAACGCTCAATACTTTGAGAATCTTCACGACTTCGAACCGTTTCAGGGCGCGCTTGAACAATATACAACTTACCATCTACGCCATCTTTGGCCCATTCGATATCCATCGGGCGATCGTAGTGCTTTTCAATAATTTGCGCCTGCTTCGCCAGCTCCATCACTTCTTCGTCGTTCAGTGAGAAAGCTTTACTTTCAGCGCTGTCGATATCAACGATAGACACTTGCTTGCCATGCGCCTCATCGTCTGAGTAAATCATTTTAACTAGCTTGCTGCCTAGGTTACGGCGAACAATGGCTGGAAGCCCTTTATCAAGGGTTGGTTTGTGTACGTAAAATTCATCTGGGTTTACCGCACCCTGCACAACCATTTCACCCAGGCCGTATGAACTCGTAATAAATACTACGTCTTCAAAGCCCGACTCTGTGTCGATAGTGAACATCACGCCCGACGATGAAATATCGCTTCGAACCATGCGCTGAATACCAGCAGACAATGCGACACCTTTATGGTCGTAACCTTGGTGAACACGATACGAAATAGCACGGTCGTTAAATAGCGAGGCGAATACGTGTTTAATGGCTACTAATACAGACTCGTAACCTTTCACGTTTAGGAAAGTTTCTTGCTGACCGGCAAACGACGCATCTGGCATGTCTTCTGCGGTAGCTGATGAACGAACTGCAAACGATGCTTCGTCGCCTGCATCACCCTGCAATTTAACAAACGCTTCTTTAATTGCTTCTTCTAGCTCAGGTTGAAACGGCGTGTCGATGATCCATTGACGAATATCTTTGCCCGCTTCGTTAAGCGCACCAATATCTTCAACGTCGAGTGTATCTAATACGTTATGAATCTTTGCCTCTAGACCACTTTGCTCTAGAAATTCATTAAAAGCCTCTGCAGTTGTGGCGAAACCTCCCGGTACTTGTACACCGGCGTTAGCTAGGTTAGAAATCATCTCGCCTAAAGATGCATTTTTGCCGCCAACGCGACCTACATCATGCATGCCCAGTTCTTGATACCAAAGTACGAATTCTTTCACTGCCGAAGCCTCCAGCTTATTTTTGAGTAGGGTATAAGCAATGGCGGGCCACATGCCCAACATTGGTAAAATACGTGTCGACTGCGTATATCCAAACGCGCTTAATGCTTATTAATATTAACGAGTACCAAGTAAAGCAGGCTTGCGTTACATCAAGTCATCATTAATAACCATATAGCTTTTCGACGAAATCATCTTAGAATGGGGGAAATCGGAAAGTAAACTCTTTATTACTTTTGTAATAAAATTACGACAATGTTAAGGATTTGTTGTGCGCACAGCTTTTTATATTTCAGATGGTACCGCCATTACAGCAGAGGTGTTTGGCCACGCCCTGCTGTCTTTGTTCCCTGTTGAATTCAATCACAATACCATTCCTTTTGTTGAAACTGAGGAAGAAGCCAACAAGGTTTTGGACAAAATATCTGAAAGTTTTCAAGACACAGGAGAAAGGCCGCTCGTTTTTTATACAATTGTGAATGTAGATGTTCGCAAGATAATTTCAAAATCGGTAGGTATTAACTACAATTTCCTCGATCAATTCGTGGCGCCGCTGGAAAAAGTGCTTGGTGTGCCCTCAAAACCCGAAAAACATCGCACTCACAGCATTCATGAAACCACGTATGACATTCGTATTGAGGCGGTTAACTATGCCTTAGCCAACGATGACGGTTCTAACCTGAAAGATTACGACGAAGCCGACATTATTTTAGTAGGCGTCTCGCGCTCGGGTAAAACGCCCACCAGCTTATACTTAGCCCTGCAGTTTGGTATTAAGGCGGCAAACTACCCCTTTACCGAAGATGACATGGGCGACATGCTTAAATTGCCTACGGCGCTTCGCCGCTACAAAGACAAACTTTTTGGGCTCACTATTCAGCCAGAACGACTACATCAAATTCGCTCTGAGCGAAAAGCAAATAGCCGCTATGCGTCATTACAGCAATGCAGAATGGAGCTACGAGAAGTTGAGAACTTGTACCGAAAAGAAAAAATTCCGTTCTTAAACAGTACCAAATATTCAATAGAAGAGATTTCAGCGAAAATATTGGCGGAGACAGGGTTAAAACGAAGAAAGTATTAACCAACCACAAAGTACATAGATGCCAGCCAAATCTTTGGCTGGCCTATTTACCGCTAATTTAAAAACACGCTAATTTATAAACAAGTTCCTAATCGAGTATCAGCTTGTGCATTTAACACGGGCTAAATTAGAGGTGTTTAGCGTCCATCAGTGTTTGCACTGCCTTGGGCAAAAGTTTACGTGTTTTCGCGGTAATAGCCGCGTCGTTCTTTTGCCATTTTATACCTAGGTAAATCACAAACAACCCCAAAAACGTTAACGCAATAGGGAAAAACCAGCTATCGGCGAACACTTCTGCTGCCAAATAGCCTACGTATCCTGTACACCCAATAGCCCCAAATACAACAAACACTCTTCTAATTAAGAGTACGCCGATAAATATCATCACGAAATTAATGAGAAAGTAGAAGAATTTCGAAAGCTCGCTGTCAGAATGTTGAGAAGATAACCCTCCCCAAAACGCAATAACGCCAAATAAGTATATCCAAAATGCGTAATCGGCTTTGTTTGCTGTGCGTACATCTACCCAAAACCCGAGCGCTATCATAAGAAGACCTGTGTACATAGAAACTATTGTTCTAAGTTCCCAGCTGTATTCCCCGTCTGACAACATCACCGAGACATCCATGGTTAAATACCATAGCGTAACCGCAATAGGCATGACTAAAAATGGATATTTATACTTCCAAGCAATGACAACACCCACCGCCAACGTACTTAGCTCCATATACAACCAGTGCCAATGAATGTACCTGTGATAGTCGCGGTAAACGGTATCGTCAGGCCAAACGCCTAAAGCCTGCTGAACACCAAAAACTGCCAACGGGGTTAGCACAACAACAAAGGTAGCGCATAGGCCCGCCGGCACAAACAATCCTTTCACCTTAAAAACGTTAGCTAACTTAATTCCCACAGCTGCATAGAATAAGCTGATGAAAACAATACCGATTCCGCCAAAAGATACCCAGCCTAGGTTCATAAACAGTGTCATTGCGCCAATGGCAATTAAGCCACCAAGGTAATACAACACATGGGTGAAATCGAACTTGGCAGTGGCACTCGTTTGCTGATTCAAAAACGCGATCAACTGTTCAGACTGCTCAGATGAAAGAATATTGGCGCTTACTGCGTCTTTAAGATGTTGCTTGGTGACGTTCAATCTGCACTCCTTGGCAGTGTGTTACCGCAAAGTCATTTTTCTAAATAACATGACGCCCATAAACAGTAAGCAAAAAATCTGAAGTGAGCCGCCACTGTAGCCTTCTCTATGTTCTACTTTCGCAATCTTTTCTTCTTTTACTCTGGTTTTAAATCGAGCAAGTTCAGCATCTAAGTTTGTAGACATATCGTCAACGGCTATACCAAACCCTTCTAAAGATTTTTCGGCCAACGTATCGTCAATACCTACAGCGGTGGTACGCTTCTCAAGCTTACTTACACCTGGCGCTCTGAACAGCATCTTTTTACTTTTGATATCGAAAACTGCAGTATCCACAAAGGTCTGTACCGTGTTTTCATTCCCTGGAATAACGTACATTCCTACAATGGTCCAATACAATAACGCCGCGTTATTTTCGAGTGACTGAGTAACTTGGTCGTAAGACACTAACGCCATTACATCAACATCATATAACCTTCCTACTTGCTCTAACGTTGAAAAACCTTCTCCCCCGCTTAAGTACTCACTAGGAATGATTTCAATGCGATCGATATACTCGTACTGAAGGAAAGACTGCTTAACATTTTCTAGAAGCTCGACTTGGTCTTTACCATGCAGGCCATCTCGGCGCCAATTGCTTGAAGGAACAAACGCAAGTCCCACCTTTACCGGTAATTGTAGCGTGGGAATTTCAGGCTGGTGCTTAACCCGGCTTTCTTCATCGGGGTAAAGGAAATCCATTAAACTGCTAGATTGAGCTTGTTTACCTGTGTTGTTACTAACTATTGCACTGCATGCTGCGAGTGAAAAGAGTGCCGTGAGTAACATTGCCCCAGACATGGTTTTTAATATTCTTGTTGTCATCGACAATCCTTTTTTACTGCTATTGAAAGGTTACGAAATTGAATGGTATTTATCGTTTAAGGCGTTAACCGTAATACTTCAAATTACCCAAAATTTATATTTATTACTATATAAGGCACTAGATAGCCATAATGTGGCTTTGTGTAGGTATGAGCGCAGGCCTAGTTTACACATCAACGTTGTATTTTAAATCTGACGCTTCATCGCCGGTAATACCACGAAAACCCCATTGGTATTTTTCTTGTTCTTTAATCGTTATCTCAATGTCTACCGTGATAATACCCAATTGAGACTCGATTGCTTTAAAAAGCCCTTTAATCAGTGCTTTTTGGGTGTCGGGCTTGCGCCCTTTCATCAAGTTAATTTCAATAACGGTATAGCTATCTGTTCTGCCACCAGGATAGAAAAAGTTTTCTTTGGTAAGCGGAATAAAACGATGAGCGCGTTTGTCTTCCGGCATACCCAAAACAGATTGCATACAACGGTGGATTACATCAGACAACTGTTTTTTAATTGGGTTTAAGTGCTTATCAATTCCATAAATCACTACCATAACGTTTTCCTTTATAAATTATGTTCAACGCGCGTAAAGAGAAAGTACTAAAGCTTTTTGTTCTGAATTTTTTTGAGTAAATTCGCATGACGGGTTTTATAAGCGCCGTTTTCAACATTTTCAGCCGTACTTTTCTTTATCGCGAGCGCTCTCATTTCTAGTGCTTTTTGTAAATCTCCACTAGCTTCAAACCCATCGGCTAAGCTGTCGTAGGCATCCGCCTTATAAGGGTAACTGTCGACATTGCTTTGAAATATCGCAATAGCCGATGAATAGTCTTTTTCAGATAATGCTTTGTATCCCACACTGTTAATGGCGCGATAACTGGGCTTAATATCATAACCGTACATTTCAGACTGTGCTTTATAAAACTGCTTAATTGCTGGCATTCCGCCACTTAACACTTCTTTTGATGGCTGCAGCGACGTGTAAAGATTTTGGTAAGCCAACGAATGCCCAGCAAGCGCGGTGGTATTGTGGCTTTCTGAGGTATCTAAATCTGTGTTGTAACTAAAACCTTTTCGCTTATGTGCGTTTAGCAATTCGTTGTAGCGCTGGTAAGCGCTCAGCATATTACCGCCTTCGCTGCCCATATTGATATACAAATAATTGTTCAATTCAGAAGTATCGGAAAAGAAGGTTTCGGCGTCGTCAAAGATAACCTGTTCTTGCCACCATAAACTTGGGCTGAAGGCAAAGTGAGCTTGGAACAAATGGGGTCTAGACTGTAAGGCATACACCGACAATAGCCCACCTAACGAATGCCCTGATATTACTTTGTAGTTGTTGGCGCGATAGTTTTCGTTAATGTATGGCACGAGCTCTTTCTCGATAAAATCTAGGAAGTTATCGGCACCACCTGATATACCCCACTCGTTATAATTCTCATCATAGGTTGGGGTGAAGTCTCTTGTGCGATGGGTATTTGCGATACCAACTACTATCATTTCTTGCGCCATATTCGATTGATTGAGCAAGTCTAGAGTACCTACTGCATGGCTGAAATTTCGTTGACCATCAAGTAAATAAAGTACGGGATAATGTAGCTTATTCGGCCGGTGATAATTATTGGGTAAGTGTATGAACAACTCACGCTCTTCATCGAGTATTTCAGAATGAATATTTAGGTGCGTAGTTTCCCCACGTACTTTTGAGTACGAGTGTGAAGGCACCAAAATAAGTAAAAATACTGCAATCGTAATGACCGATCTGAACACAACATATTCCTTTATTTTTTTAGTTTTAGTCCGTGGTTAACTTTTAATCTTACCCGCTCAATGCCCACAAGAAAAGGGCACGTTATTTACCTCAAAATAGCATTGATGAAATGTTGACCTTGTTCGCTAAAAAGCCAAATAAACGCAAAGGAATTTAGCGTCACCGTAGCCCAATAAACTCGCTTAAATGAAACTTTAGCCGACTTGTGCCTTAATCTTCGTTGGGCAAGATACGCCCCAGGCCAACCACCAAGTAAACTTAAAAGATGAAGACGAGTTTCTGGTACACGCCATTTTCCTTTGCGAGCGGCCGACTTATCAAACGCATACATGGCAAACGTTATCGTGCTGATAGTAATGTAAAGGTATACCACTTCTACAGGTAATAAATTGAGAAAAGCCGCTGCTATTAAGGCGGTGCAAAAGATAAGAGTGATAAGTACGCCGAATTTGCTTACAGCCATCTTCGAACCGTTTTCCTATATTCTGTATAGCTGGCGCCAAATTTATCCGTTAGAAATGCCTCTTCGGGTATTATCTGGTACTTATTCATGTACCACACAAAAAGCAGAATAAAGACAACATTAACTGGGTTGGCCGTGTAAAGCCCAATACCCACCAAACACAACAACATACCTAGATACATGGGGTTCCTACTGTACTGATACACACCTGAAGTCACCAAGCTAACAACACGTTCGGTTTTGATAGGATGTACCGAGGTTTTGTGTTTTTTGAACGAAACGACACCTATAACCGCTATTCCAACACCCAACAATAGAAATAGAATTAGCGTCTCAAACTTGTATTGATATTCAACACTCACATTCCGGGCGACTTTAGTCGTCACCACCATAAAAAAGGCTGACAGTAAAAAGACGGCTACGGGCGGGATTTTTTGCTCAAGTTTCATCGAAACTGACCGGTTCAACACCTTTATTTTTAGGTCGAATAACAACAGTGCCAGCCATTTTGTCATGCCATCCTTGCTTTTTGGTATCCCATAAAACCCATAGAAAGCCTAAGCCTAGGGGTAATAGAGAAACGTAATACCCTATATAGCGAATTACAGACTGGCGTATTGTGGGCGCACTTCCCGTTTTAGCATCAACGACTTTTACTTTAAGCACCATTTTGCCTGGGGTGGCCGATTTATATACCCAAAATAATATTGTGGCAATTAACGGTAGAACGTAGCTAATTAAGACATCAACTATACCTACAACAGAGTCCCCAGCGGTCCAATATCCCTTGCCATAAATTAGATGCAGTAGTGGGAAAGTAATCGCTAATAAAAGTAATGTATCAATAATTGATGCGCCAAATCTAATCCCAAAACCTGCATACACATGCTCTTCTTCGTATGCTGTTTTATATTCAGCGCCAGTATCTGAGAGGCCTGTACTACTCATTTATATCTCCATTTTCAATCAATCAGCTGCGCTTAGGTACGATATTGGATTTAAATAATACGCCTTCTTAGCACCTTGAGTCGATTCATCAGCCAACCAAAAATAAGGAAATAACGAAACAATACTATAATGCAGATGAGGCGCTTTACCTTGGGCATTGCCTGTTGAACCAACCGTACCGATTTTGGTCCCCTTGGAAACAAGGGTAATACCGTCAATTTCTATTGAATCAAGATGTGCATAATAATGCAGCCGCCACTTAGGCCCTAAGGCAAGTATGATATTGCCACCTTTTGGCTTTTGACCTTGATAGATAATAAGTTGATGCGTGGATGACAGCACCGACGTGCCCTTTTGAGCAAAGATATCGATACCTTTGTGGACCCCTGAAGTGCCCCAGGGTTCATACCAAAAAGTGTCTTTGTTCCAATCAGCGGGACTGGCGTTATCTACGGGAATAGTTCGCGGTTCTGGTATAACAAAGCCAAGTAGTACAACGACGCATAGCCCCAACAAAATCCATCTCATCATTAAACCTTATGAACCACGACATGCCATTAATTCACTTACAATAGCACTAATGATGCTGAACATAACGGCATCGTTAGAAGCTTATTCCCGAAGATTCTATTTCTTTTTGCGCTTTTTTTACTGCCAAAATAATAGTCTCTCGTTTTTTCCACGATTTCAAACGGGCAGGAAAACGACTAAGCCAATGGTTATTTGGCCCCAAACTCCGACCTCGTTGCTCGGTAAGTGCCGTCCTCTCCCACACATTTATGAACCCAGTAGCTGATAGGTGTTGTGGGGCGTTGAGGGCTATACTTAAACTTCCATTTACTCATAGTCGCACACTCGGCTCTGTTAACAATCGAAAAATGCTGAGTTAGTTTTTACCGCAGCACTTCTTAAATTTAAGGTCACTACCGCAGTGACACGGATCGTTGCGGCCAATCTTGGGCGCCGAACGGGTTAATCAATCATTACCTGCTGCCGTGTAAGAAAACACTAATTTACAGTTGATATGCTTTAGCATCTTGTTGACCGAGGAAGGCACATCAATAATGTCAGTATCTTTGCCACTAAATACCGATAGAAAAATATCACAATCTGCAATATTAATTTGTTGGCGCTCGAAAAAAATCATTAAAGGGTCGAAGATATCTTCGGTTAGTGGGATCACTCCAACGTAACAACTTTTACTATCAACATACTTGAAAGATGAGCGTGGAACTTCTCTTTCTAATGTGTGAGCTTGCAATTTATTAAGCTTTAGCAATCTAAAGCTGACATCAAAATTCATTTAAATCCCTGAGATAGCAATTTTAAACAGAAAATAAAAGAAGCCAGTGAAAAGTAAAATACTCACAACAACAATTGCGGTAAGCGTCTTAGACCTTAACATTGAATCAATTAAACCAACTTCTGTTTGCATTCTAACGAAATCTAAGCCATCCGTAGACTCTTTAAGCCTTGATTTATTTTTGTATTTATCCATAACATTCTCTTTTATACGACTTTGCGTACATGAAGTAAGGTATTCATTGAATACAATATAGGCTTGATACTTACCATATAGTACCGATGAAATTAGTACCGATGAAATTAGTACCGATGAAATTAGTACCGATGAAATTAGTACCGATGAAATTTTTTCATTAGCGGTTTGTTCATAAGGCTGCCTCTCGAAAGATAGACATTGCCTTAACCGGCCTCACGTTAAGCTATATATTGCTTCCAGTATTAATTTTATTTTACAAAACCCACAAGCCACTCCAAAATATAACGCTAAAATATATGTACTTCCCAATACATAAAAACAACAACGACAAGAGCAAACTTATGTTTTCAACTAAACGCACTATCGTCGCAGCACTCGTTAGCATTACGCTAATAGGTTGCGGTGAAGCTACTACCAAAACTGAAACCACACCTGCGGCCCCTACCGCGCAAGATGCGCAAGAATTCCTTATTAATGCGCAAAACGACATTAGTAAAATGCAGGTGCCAGCCGCACATGCCGAGTGGAGTTACGCCACTAACATCAATTTTGATACCGCCGCGGTAAGTGCCTATTTTAATGAAGTGCTGTCTACCAAAGTAGCGGTATTAGCTAAAGAAGCGGCTAAATTTAACGATGTTGAAGTAGATGAAGATACCCGTCGTCAACTCAATTTGCTCAAAAACGGGCTTACCATGCCACCTCCGTCAGATCCGGCGAAAGCAGAGCAACTTGCTAAAATTGGTTCTGAGCTTAGTGCAATGTATGGTTCTGGCCAGTACTGCATGGAAGATGGCACCTGTAAAAGCTTGGTAGAAATGAGTAGTGAAATGGCGACTATTCGCGATGCCGACACCTTACTAGAGTACTGGAAAGGTTGGCGTGAAGTGTCAGTACCTATGAAGCCGCTTTATGAACAACAGGTCAATTTGGCCAACGAAGGCGCTGCTGAATTAGGCTTTCAAAACGTTAGCGAACTATGGCGCGGTAAATACGATATGCCAGCCGACGATTTTCCGAAAGAGCTTGATAGATTGTGGGGGCAAGTTGCGCCTTTCTATGAATCGTTACACTGTCACGTTCGTGCTAAGTTAGGTGAGCATTATGGTGAAGAATTGGTTCCGCAAGACCAACCTATTCCAGCGCACTTGTTGGGCAATATGTGGGCGCAAACCTGGGGCAATGTTTACGATATCGTGAAACCTGAACAAGAAATGTCAGTACCCGACGTTACCTCATCACTTGTTGCGCAGGGCTATGATGAAATAAAGATGGTGAAACAGGCTGAATCTTTCTTTTCTTCACTGGGCTTTGCGCCGCTGCCTGATACGTTTTGGGAACGTTCTATGTTCCAAAAACCTGAAGGTCGGGACGTACAGTGTCACGCTTCAGCATGGGACCTAGACGATAAAGACGATTTGCGTATTAAGATGTGTATCCAAAAAACGGGGGAAGAGTTCAACGTTATTCATCATGAACTGGGTCACAACTATTATCAGCGCGCTTACAAAGACCAGCCTTTGCTGTATCGCGGTTCAGCTAACGATGGCTTCCATGAAGCGATTGGCGACACCATTGCCTTGTCGATTACCCCTAAGTACCTTAAAGAAATTGGTTTGATTGACGAGATTCCAGATGCATCTAACGACATAGGCATGCTAATGCAGGTAGCGCTAGATAAAATTGCCTTTATTCCATTTGGTTTGATGGTCGATCAATGGCGCTGGAAAGTAATGGCTGGTGAAGTTTCACCTGAGCAATACAATACACTTTGGTGGGAATTAAGAGAAAAATACCAAGGCGTAAAAGCACCGATAGACAGACCTGCTGATGCGTTTGACCCAGGCGCTAAATATCATGTTCCTGCTAACGTGCCCTACACGCGCTATTTCTTAGCACATATTTTGCAATTTCAATTCCATAAAGCGTTATGTGATATTGCAGGTGATGAAGGTCCACTTAATCGCTGCTCTATTTACAACAGTGAAGAAGCGGGTACAGCACTAAACGCCATGCTTGAAATGGGCATGAGCCAGCCATGGCAAAATGCGTTAGAAACCCTTACTGGTTCACCTGAAATGGATGCAAGTACCATTGCTGACTACTTTGCACCCTTAAAAACCTGGTTAGATGAGCAAAATGCTACCCGTCAGTGTGGCTGGTAATTTTTAGCCAACTAAATGATTTAATAGTAGAACCTCGATAATCGGGGTTCTTTTTTATCTGCACTTATATCTTGTACTTGCAAAATTAATACTTATGTCCCATTTTTACTAGCTTAACCCTAGTATATCGTAACGCTTGATTCCTTCTTCCCGAGCGTATTTATGAAGTTTGTAGTGGTAAGATTTCTGGTTACCGCCACTATGCTATTCCCTATTATTTTTTCCTTTGCGGCCACATCTCGTGCCGCAGACTTTCCTATGCCCGTGTTTAAAAGTTTTTCAATCGAAGAAGGCCTATCGCAGGTATCGGTTTTAGATATTGCGGAAGATAAAAACGGTTATATTTGGCTGGCGACACAGTCGGGGCTCGACAGGTTTGATGGAAACGAATTTAAGCATTTCGGTAAATGGCAGAAAGATAAGTCTGATGGGCTCAACACTGTTACTACCTTTCAAATAGAATCTTCGTTAGACAAAGAATACTTATGGATTGGTTCTATTGCTGGTGTAAGCAAGTTTCATATCGAAACGGCAACGTTCGAACACTTCCCTATTTCGGTTTCCAGCGAAATAAAAGCCGGCTCAATCAAACGCATAAAAATCGATAAGAGTGGTAACGTTTGGGTTATTAGTGGCCGTGCGCTTTATCGCTTTTCAACGCTTTTAAATAAACTGGTTCAAATTGCTGTTCTAGAGAACGTGACCAGTACACTCACCGACATCGTTATTGATAGAAATAGTCATGTTTGGCTTAGTTCTACATCAGGGTTATACAAGCTTAATTCAGCGTTTAATACCTTAGAGCTTCAACAACTGGCGGGCAAAAAATTAACGTTGATGGCACTCGCTGCTGACGAAAGCTTGTGGATTGGCACCGGCGCTAACGGTCTTTGCCGGTACCCCTTATTCACGAACAACGATTTTTCCGCGTCTACCTGTTTTGATGAAATTAACGGCCTTTCATCTAATGATGTGCTGAATGTTTTATTTCAGCGTAATGGTAATATTTGGGTTGCTACGAGTAGCGGCGTGGATATTATTCCCGCTAAAGAAGCATCAGAGATTGTGTCATTATCGGTTTCTCGATCGAATCTCGCGAATAATTACATTACATCGCTATATCAAACAGACGCGGGCACAGTTGTGGCGGGGTCGCGCGATAATGGTTTTTCTATTTACCACCCTGTACTGGCCAACTTTTCAACCAGTGCTGTTATTAGTAATAATATTTCTGGCATTGCTACCCACACAGATAGTTCCTTATGGCTTGCTACACATGACAACCTTTGGCATTACAATTATCAATCTGGCAAGGTTAACGGGCCCTATACTTCGAAGATTAAGTCTGAAGGTCAGGTATCTTCAAACAAGCTACTAACCGTGCATTACGATAAACCGTCAGACTCGGTTTGGCTATCTACTCGCGCGGGGCTAGCGAAACTTAATACCGCCACTGAAAAATTGGATTTAGTGGCATTGGAGGGTAAGGCAGGTTATACCCTTAACGTGGATGCCGATGGTGACGTTTGGTATGGCGGTTATAGCGATGGCGTTTTTGTGTATCGCCCTTCCGAGAACCGGGTGATTCGACAATGGCCAATCTCACTCACCACTCGTATCATATTTGAAGATAATGAAAGTGCATGGCTGGCAAGCATATCGGGCTTATATTTTGCCAATAAATTTACGGGTGAAATTCGCAATATTGGTGAAAATAGCACGAATTTCCCTGACGGCGCGGTGGTGACGTGGGTTTCTCGGTCTATTCGTGGCGGCTATTGGGTTGGCACGCAGGCGAACGGTATCTATTTTATGGTGGTTGAGGATAACGATGAGCCCACCGTGTCGTTTACCCAGATAGAAGCAGACAGTTACTTAAGTAACCTCTCAATTGGCGCAATTATTGAAGATCAAGAAAATGCGCTCTGGATTTCTACAACCGTCGGCATCGCCCATATTGATTCTACCCTATCGTCGGTTTCATATTTTGGGGCCCAAAATGGTGTCATCGAATCTGGCTACTACATAGGCTCCGCCGTAAAAACCCATGACGACACTATATTTATGGGGAGCCCACAGGGACTCACTCGCTTCAAGCCCACTGATATTAAACAGCAGCCTTGGTCGCCCAAGGTCAATATCTCGCATATAGAAATTATTGATGAGCATAGTAAAGGAGCTGAAAACCTTTTCCCAAGTACCAATGTGGATGAATTAGTACTCAATTCCGACAATGTCTCATTTTCTGTCGAATTCGCCGCGCTCGATTTTACTCGCGCAAACGAGGTGAGTTATGCCTACCTATTATCAGGGTTTGATAATAGGTGGCGGTTTACGGACCATCGCCGCCGCGGGGTGACCTACACCAATTTAGATCCCGGGAATTACACACTTACTATTCGAGCGATGAACAAAGAAAAAGTATGGAGCCCAAATGAGGCCAAGCTCCAAATCAGTATTGTTCCACCATGGTGGGAAAAACCCGTATGGCGAAGTGCCATTTTTGCATCCGCTTTTCTGCTTTTAACGCTACTTGTGTGGTGGCGTATTCAAACGCTTAAAAATCGCTCGGTTGCGCTTGCAAAAATGGTAGAAGAAAAAACCAAAGATCTTGAAGACGTGGTAGAAAAATTAACGCTGATATCAAGCCAAGACCCGTTAACCGGGCTGAAAAATAGGCGCTACTTTACCAGCCGAGCTCACGAGGCTTGGGACAGTTACGAGCGTTATGCACAAGCCTTTTCGTTACTTATCGTGGATATCGATTGGTTTAAACAAATTAACGACACTTACGGTCACCATGTAGGCGATCTTGTACTAGTTAAGGTGGCAGAACTGTTGCGTACGAATTTGAGAAATTCCGACGTTATTTGTCGTTGGGGTGGCGAAGAGTTTCTCATTCTACTGCCCCAGCTTAACGTCCGTGAATGCTATTGGGTAGGCGAAAAATTAAGAAAATCGGTAGAGAAAGCGTCTTTTCACTGTGAAGGGTATGATGTGAATGTGACTATCACCGCGGGAATTGCAGACATTCGTGAAAGCGATAGTGTAGAGCAATGCATACACGCTGCTGATAAAAAACTCTACAAAGGTAAAGCTGATGGGCGCAATGCCGTTGTGAAATAGCCTTATGTGAACCTGCTGCTTAAGCCCCTATTTTTTACAAACTATGCTAACCACCGTGCTCCCTAGTTAATCAATTAATGCCTTTTTGTCAATTAGCGCACCATGATGAAACTCATCGTACGGTGTGATCGAAATCCCCTCCCACGCTTATGAATAACCATATTCAATCATGGAGGTAACATTTATGGCTAAGGTACTTGTCATTGGCGCATCAGGCCAAATTGGTAAACAGGCTACTGGAAAATTACTTGAAGCAGGACACCACGTGGTGGCGCCTGTACGAAGCCCCGAAAAGCTAAACGACGTTGAAAACGAAAACCTTGTGGTTAAAGAGCAAGATCTTGAAAAAGACTTCTCTGAACATTTCGAAGGTGCAGACTGCGTTGTATTCGTTGCCGGCAGCGGCGGTAATTCGGGCGATGATAAAACGCTTCTTATCGACCTTTGGGCTGCGCGAAATGCAGCAAATTACGCTAAGGCAGCTAATACGCCTAAATTTGTGATGGTAAGTTCAATAGGGGCTGGCGATCCAGACGCAGTAAGCTCTAGCATTAAGCCTTATTTAGTCGCTAAACACATGGCTGACGAGCACCTAATGAATAGCGGTGTGCCTTATGTCATTTTACGCCCAGGCACACTGTTAAACGAGCCAGGTACACATCTGGTGTCTACCGATATGCCTGACAACCAAGATGATGCTGTCATTCCTAGAGAAGATGTGGCAACGGCTATCGTCGAAGCAGTGAATCGTAGTAACACTGATAACATAACCACTTACCTGTTTAAGGGTGATACGCCGATTTCGAAAATTTTCGAATAAGCGAATACTGCTAAGTGATAAAATCACAAACGCCAGCAAATTTGCTGGCGTTTCTTTATTTAATTGCTAGCGTTCAATGCGTTGCATTAAGGGACAATAGACTGGCTTACCCAGTTACCCATTTCGTCACGACGATGTAACTCTCGATACTGTGGATTACCGCGTAAATTTAAATAGTCCACGTTGAAAATATCTAACAAAATAACGCAAAAATGTTCAGGAGCGACAGAATAGTCGCCTGCAATTTGAAGCGGCAACCCGTTGTTTCTTGGCGTACCGGGGTCGCCCCATAGAAACTGCTTCTTACCAGCATCAGACAATTTTGCCCAATGCGCCTCTATTAACGCCCTATCTTCGTTTTCAGTCACAATAGTCGCATTTACACTGAATCGATACTGCTCACGAGTTTTCGAAAAATACCAACAACCTTGTGCTTTCGCTTGCTGCGACAACTGGTTGTATTTTTCGGTACGGGTATCTGAAATAACAATCAGCTTGTTGTCATCACTTAAGCCTCGGTACACCACGGTTCTGCAGTATGGCACGCCGTCTTTATCAGCGGTTGCCAACTGAAAATAACGGCTCTCAGGCATACTTCTGCTAGCGTGTAAGCTTTTTGTTAACCCTGTACGCCACTGCGGCATTTTTGAAATTCTCCGGTCGCTTAAGCGGCTTTACGTTGGGCAAGCGAAAACAAGGTATAGAAGTTTTCGGTGGTAATGCGTGCTAATTCCTTCACCGAAATACCTTTTAATTCGGCAATGAATTCTGCCACTTCTACCACATAGCCAGGCTGATTTTGTTTACCTCTGTGAGGCACAGGTGCAAGCCAAGGGGAGTCGGTTTCTATTAATAAGCGTTCAAGGGGAACCGCCTTTACAACTTCTTGTAATTCACTGGCGGATTTAAAGGTGACTATGCCTGAGATAGAGATATAGAAATCCATTTCAATGGCAGCTTGGGCCATTTCAAGAGATTCGGTAAAGCAATGCAGCACACCTTTTGTATGGCTAGCTTTGTGTTCGCGCAGCAAATTAATGGTGTCGTCACGGGCATCACGGGTATGGATGATAAGCGGTTTTTTCGTTTCGTTAGCGACTTTAATATGATCAACAAACGACGTTAGCTGAACCGCTTTGCTTTCAGGGCTATAAAAATAATCTAAGCCTGTTTCACCAATGGCCACTACCGCATCGTCTTGCGCTTTTTCAAGTAACTCTTGATAAGTACATGCATCTTCTTGGTGAAGGGGGTGTACGCCACAAGAGACAGAAACGTCATCGAAGTCCTTTACGGTTTCTAACATGCTGTCGTAATCGGTCACCGATACGCACACACATAAAAAGTGCTCTACACCGCGGGTACGAGCAAAGTTAAGAGTTTCTGCCAATGCTTCTGGCGATTGCTTTAATCTGTCTAAATGACAATGTGAATCTACGAACAAAATATACCTATCTTTTTTACGGCTAATCCAATAATAACCTGGCCTAGCGCTGAAATTGTTTCAAAATACTGACCAACACCATGGACTTATTCACCCCTGGGTGCTGTAAGGTTTTTACTGCGTCTACGCAAGCGCGATAACGTGCGTAATCTTGCGCTTGCTGGCGTTCTACAAACGATTTATGCGCCATATGTTGACACCATGTTGCTACCTGAACAGCGTCACCTTGCCATTTATTAGCCAGTGCTAAAAGTTGCTGACTTCCTGAACTAGCAAGTAGTGCGCCCATACCGTCGGTAAAGGTACGATAATTAAAATCGCTTTCGCTATTAAGTGCTGCTTCTAAACGAAGTGGCGCATAACCATAGGCTTCTAGTAACGCTTCACTGGCATCTTGTACGCCTTGTTGCTGCAAATAGGCCAAACTACTTTGCACATCAGGCAGACCGAGTGAATGTTTTTCACATCTACTCAAAATAGTGGGCATTATTCGATTCAGGCTGTCAGTGATAAGCAGCAAGTAAGTATTATTGGTGGGCTCTTCTAACGTTTTCAAGAGTGCATTGGCCGCCGCTTCTGTCATGCTATCGGCCACGGGGATCACCAATACCTTATTGCCCCCCATTTGCGCCGTGCCGCTTAACTTGGCAATACCATCACGAATTTTATCCACGCCCAATTGTTTTTCGCTTTCTAACACGTAAAAGTCGGGGTGATTACCAGCAAGACGCAAATGGCAGCTTTGGCATGTATTGCACGCCCCTTGAGGGGTTGGCTTTTTGCACAACAGCGTATCCGACAGCCCTGCAACCAATTTTGCTTTACCAATACCTTTAGCGCCAATGAATAACAGCGCATGGTGCAGCTTGTTATTAAAATAGCGTACAAGCAATTCGTTATAGGTATCAGTGAACCAAGGAAGCATTTGCCCAGATTGCATTAAGAAAGGTACTCCTGCACAGCGGTTATCACGTCTTTATGTACATCTTCCATAGCTTGCATGGCATTAATCACCACAATACTGTCGTCTTGTGCTGCTAAGCTCAAGTACCGTTCACGGGTGCGCACAAAAAAGGCTAAACCTGCTTGTTCAATACGATCTAGCTCTCCCCTGCCTCTCGCGCGTTCTAGCCCTATGGCTGGCTCAACGTCCAAGTACAAGGTCAAATTAGGTTTAAAACCGTTAAGCGCTATTGTGCTAATGGCAGTCATGGTATCGGCACTCACGCCGCGGCCACCGCCTTGATAGGCTTGTGAAGACAAGTCATGCCTGTCACCTACTACCCACTGCCCTGCATTTAACGCCGGAAGTATACGGTTTGTTAATAACTGTACCCGTGCGGCGTACATCAACAGTAATTCTGTTTCTTCGGCTACGGTTTCGTCCCAGTCGTGTTTAACACACTCGCGTATCGCCTCGGCCATAGGCGTACCGCCAGGCTCGCGCGTTTGCTCAACCTCAATACCTGCTTCTTGCAAATGCTTTACGATAAGCCCAATCACTGAACTTTTTCCGGCCCCTTCTAGGCCCTCTACTACAATAAACTTTCCGTTCATAATTATTCGTTGCTGGACTTATTATTTTCTATTTAACTGATATTTTCGCACAGCAGCATTATGGGCTGCCAGCGAAGATGAAAATTCGTGGCTACCATCACCCCTAGCCACAAAATACAAGGCATCGGTTTCCATTGGGTTTAACGCGGCCCAAATGGCTTCCTTACCGGCCATCGCAATAGGCGTGGGCGGCAAACCTTTAATTGTATACGTGTTGTAAGGTGTGGGCGTACGAAGGTGCTTACGGGTAATATTACCATCATACGCATCGCCAATGCCGTAAATAACGGTGGGATCGGTTTGTAATCGCATATTTTTCCGCAGTCGGTTTACAAATACCCCCGCTATTTTGGTTCGTTCTGCACTCACTGCGGTTTCTTTTTCAATAATACTTGCCAATATTAGGGCGTCGTACGGTGAGTTCAATGGCAAATCTGCTTGCCGTTGCTGCCACTGGGTTTCGACATAATCTAACATGGCCTTGTGGGCGCGTGTTAAAATGCTACTGGTCGCAGTGTTAGCGGTGAAGAAATACGTATCGGCTAAAAATAAGCCTTCGGCGCTGCTAGCTTCACTCAGCCATAGCATTGGCGCTTTTTCCTCATTTACCGAGCTTGAGATATTAATCGTCTCTTCAACCTGATCCAGCGATACATCGTTTATCAGTTCAGTTTGCGCCTTTAACGTAACCAACCACTCTTTTAGTGTCAGTCCTTCTACCAAGCTCACGGCAAAATAGTGCTCTTCACCACGGCTTAATATGCCGAATACTTCTCGTAGTGATAACCCAGGTGTTAAACGGTATGTACCCGATTTCACGTGGGTATTGGCAGCGAAAAATTTGAGCCAAAGTTTTGTTGCTAATTCAGGGCTATCGATTAACTCCCGTGCCCGAAGATCCCTTACCACTTTATATCCGTTACTGCCCTTTTCTACCGTATAAAGCTGTGGTTGGGGAATCGACAAGGGTGATGAAGCTTGCCCATTTACATATAAAATACCAAAGGTAATTGCACCCACAATAAGCGCTAGCATTATCCCAATGCTAATAACTATTCGCATGATCGTCCTGAATTTTCTCTAATACTAACTTAGCAAGGCGCTTTGCCCCTTCATGAGACGCACTAAATGCTAACTCATCACTCGTTTTTCCGTCGTTTAGCAAAACTTTATTGACTGGCATTACGCCCATTAAGGCATTGGTGATCACCATTGCCTTAGCATTAGCGATATCAGCCAAAGTGTATTCGCCTTCATGAACGACTAAAGCGTTGCTACTTATGTCGCTGTCTTTTGTCGAGCTTGGTTTTAACATACTTAATAAGCACTGGCGCACAACACCATTTACACCACAGTTATTTACCTTTGGTGTGTGCCATCCAGTATCGGTTTGAAAAAATACGTTTCCCGCACTGGCTTCAATAAGGTGCCCTTGTGTGTCGAACACTAAGGCATCATCGGCATTCGCCTCAACAACTTCACGCTTAACCAATACCTGCTCTAACCGGTTCATATGTTTAATACCACCCAGTAAAGGCTGTATGGCCAAGGGTGTTTTCGCGTTTATTAGGGTTAAACCACTAGCAGCAAGTTCAGAATAATGCGCAGGATACGTATGGGTGGAAAACCGAACAATAGCCGGAGCTTGGCTATCTCGTGCGTACCCTCGACCGCCCTCTCCTGAAGACACATGAACCTTCATTACTCTTTTAATGCTGAAGTGTTCAAGAGATTCGGTAAGTGCGCTAACATAAACATCAATTGCCTGTCTAAGTGCAGTCATGTCGAGGGAAATGGCTAACGCTTTAGCATCATGATTGAGCCTAGCAAGATGAAAAGACAGTAGTTCTACTTTCCCCTGGCTAACGCACATAGTAGTAAAAACGCCATCACCATAGTTCAGTGCCCTGTCGTTAAGGGCAATTGCATCGGCGGATGAAGGGGTTGAAGATGCGGTGTCGGTATTTGCGACTATTTTCACAACTAGCTCTAATAATTAACGTCTGTCGTGCAGTATACCAAGTTGTTGTGCGCAAACAAGAAAGGCAGCTTGCGCTGCCTTTAATCAATAACTACGGGTGTCCGAACGTGTGTTCGGGCTTAAATTCGTTTGAAAATAAGCGAACCGTTAGTACCACCAAAGCCAAATGAATTACACAGCGCATAGTCTGAAGTAAACATTTTTGCTTTATTCGCCACGAAGTCTAAATCGCATCCTTCGCTTGGCTCATCCAAATTAATGGTGGGCGGTGCCATTTTGTCACGTAGTGCCAATATGGTGAAAATAGCTTCTACAGAGCCTGCTGCGCCAAGTAAATGACCTGTCATCGACTTAGTAGAGCTTACCAGCATGTTGTGCGCATGTTCGTTGAATACGCGCTTAACCGCTGCTACTTCTGCAATATCACCCGCTGGTGTAGATGTACCATGCGCGTTAACGTAGCCAATTTCGCTGCTATCAATTTTTGCATCGCGAATAGCGTTACTCATTGAAGCCGCTGCACCTTCACCGTCAGCAGGTGGTGATGTCATATGATAGGCATCGCCACTCATACCAAAACCAACAAGTTCAGCGTAGATGGTTGCACCACGCGCTTTCGCCGCTTCGTATTCTTCTAGCATTACTACGCCAGCACCTTCGCCCATCACGAAACCATCACGATCTTTATCCCAAGGGCGACTAGCGCCTTGAGGATCGTCGTTTCGTGCAGACAATGCACGTGCCGCAGCAAAACCCGCAATACCTAATGGCGTAATAGACGCTTCTGAACCGCCTGCTAGCATGGCATCTGCATCGTCATACGCGATAGTACGCGCAGCAATACCAATGTTATGCACACCAGTGGTACACGCCGTCACGACGTTTAGGTTTGGCCCTTTAAGCCCTTCCATGATAGACAAAAAGCCTGAAATCATATTGGTAATAGTGGAAGGCACAAAAAATGGAGAAACGCGCTTAGGACCGCTATTCATTAATTTAGTGTGGTTTTGTTCAATTTGTTCTAGCCCGCCAATGCCTGAACCAATAGCTACACCAACACGGTGTGCATTTTCTTCAGTTATCGTTAAGCCCGAATCAGCCATGGCCTGTTTACCCGCTGCAATACCCAGCTGAATAAACCTGTCCATTTTTTTCGTTTCTTTCTTTTCTATATATTCCTGCGGGTCAAAGTTATCAACTTGACCTGCGAAACGGGTGGAATAGTCACTGCAATCAAAGTGGGTGATTTCACCAATACCGCTTTCGCCTGCTAACAGACGACGCCAAGTCTCATCTACAGAAAGACCCAAAGGTGAAAGCATGCCAAGACCAGTAACCACTACGCGACGTTTTGTCACAAAAAGCCCTCGCATTGGAACTAATAAGGTGGGAATACAAAAACGGCTCTAAAGAGAGCCGTTTTTTAATTTACTGTAACGAAGACTTAAGCGTCTTTGTTAGCATTGATATAGTCAATAGCTGACTGAACAGTAGTAATTTTTTCTGCTTCTTCGTCAGGAATTTCAGTATCAAATTCTTCTTCTAACGCCATTACTAGCTCAACAGTGTCAAGTGAGTCTGCGCCCAAATCATCAACGAATGAAGCTTCAGCTTTTACTTCTTCTTCTTTTACGCCAAGTTGTTCAATGATAATTTTCTTAACGCGTTCTTCAATGTTACTCATAATTCTAGGTTTCCCTTAAACGTCACTAGATAGTCAAAGTGCCGCTAGTTTATTTTGCAAGGTACAAGCTTGCAAGCACCAGTTTAAACAAATTTTCTGGTCAAACCAGCGGCATCCCAAATTCTTAATGTTCTATTTTTACATCCAAGTTCGGGGAAAATCCACCCCAAACACAGTTAAATTCACAATTTTCGTGAATTTAACCCATATACATACCACCGTTTACATGGATAGTTTCGCCTGTAATATAGGCTGCACCGCTGCTCACTAAAAAGGCAACAGTGGCTGCTATTTCATCAGGTTCACCTAAACGGTTAGCAGGAATATCTTTAAAAATTGCGCTTTTTTGATCGTCCGTCAATGATTTTGTCATGTCGGTATCGATAAAACCAGGCGCAACAACGTTAATAGTTATACCACGAGAAGCCACTTCACGTGCCATAGATTTCGAAAAACCAATAACACCTGCTTTCGCTGCTGCGTAGTTTGCTTGCCCAGCATTACCCGAACTACCCACTACAGAACCGATATTTACAATACGGCCAAAGCGTTTCTTCATCATACCGCGAAGTACTGCTTTTGACAGCGTAAAAATGGCTGTAAGGTTAGTATTAATGATGTCTTGCCATTCGTCATCTTTCATACGCATTAACAAGTTATCACGAGTAATACCTGCATTATTAACCAAAATATCAATGCCACCGAAGGTGTCATTAATTTCCTTGATTATAGCATCTATACTGTCTTTATCGGTAACATTTAGTGCAATACCTTTGCCACCAAATTCAGATAAATATTCAGTAATTGCACTTGCACCACTGTCGCTTGTAGCAGTGCCTACAACCGTAGCACCCTGCGCTGCAAGCTGACTAGCAATGGCTTTACCAATGCCTCGGCTAGCGCCTGTTACCAGTGCTACTTTGCCTTCTAACTGACTCATAGCGTTTCCTTATTGTTTTAATGCTTCCACACTTTCTGGGGTGTTTACAGCAATGGATTCTAAACTTTTATTAATGCGTTTATTTAATCCTGTAAGTACCTTACCTGGGCCTACTTCAATGATACGTTCAACACCTGCTGCAGCCAAATACTCTACGGTACGCGTCCACTGAACAGGGCAATATAATTGGCGTACCAACGCACTTTTTATTGATGCACCGTCAGTTTCAATGGTCACATCAACATTATTAATGATATTGATTGCAGGGGTATGAACGCTTGTTGACGCCAGCGCATCTTCTAACTTGTCAGCAGCGGGGCGCATGAGTTCGCAGTGCGAAGGCACACTTACCGATAATGGAAGAGCTCGCTTGGCACCCGCTTCTTTACACGCCGCAGCAGCTTGCTCAGCGGCCACTTTTTCGCCAGCAATAACCACTTGCCCTGGCGAGTTAAAATTAACCGGAGACACTACATCGCCTGTCGCAATCGCCGTTTGGTGGCACACGTTGGCAATGGTATTGTCGTCTAAGCCAATAATGGCATACATAGCACCGGCACCCGCTGGCACCGCCTCTTGCATATATTGACCACGAGCTTCAACCAGCTTTATCGCATCAGCAAAAGACATAGCACCGCCACATACTAGGGCTGAATACTCACCCAAACTGTGTCCCGCTAAATAGCTCACTTCAATGCCTTGTGCTTCTAATACGCGCCAAGTCGCAACACTAGCAGCAAGCAAAGCTGGCTGAGTAATATGAGTTTCGTTCAATTTTCCATCGGTATCGTTTTGTACCAGATCCCAAAGATCGTAACCTAATACGTCTGAAGCTTCTTTGAAGGTATCTAAAACCGAAGGATGGCTGTCGGCCAACTCTTTAAGCATGCCCACCGATTGTGAGCCCTGCCCAGGAAAGACGCAGGCTGTTTTTGTCATTGTTGTTCCTTATTATTTTTTGTATACAACGAATTTTTGAATACAACGAATTCAATAAGACTGATAGAAGAAACTAGTATCGTACCAGCGCAGATGCCCAAGCAAAACCGCCGCCGAACGCTTCTAATAATAAATGTTGCCCACGCTGAATCCGACCATCGCGAATAGCGGTGTCTAGTGCTGTGGGTACTGTGGCTGCGGATGTATTACCGTATTTTTCTAACGTCACTACCACTTGGTCTAACGACATATCTAATTTTTTGGCTGTCGCTTTAATAATTCTGAAATTCGCTTGGTGAGGCACTAGCCAATCCAGATCAGATTTTTGCATATTGTTGGCCGCAAGGGTTTGCTCAACCACTTCAGACAATTTGTTCACGGCAACTTTGAAAACTTCGTTTCCGCGCATAACGCCCCAATTTTCGTGTACTGATGCTTCATCACCACGCGTAGGGTTTCCAACGTAAAGTAAATCGCCGTAAGAACCATCGGCATTTATATGAGTAGATAAGATACCCGGCTCATCACTGGCTTCTATAATAGTGGCACCCGCGGCGTCACCAAAAAGAATGACCATAGTGCGATCTTCAGGTGCTATCAAACGGCTAAGACAATCTGTACCAATAACTAAGATACGCTTAGCCATGCCAGATTTGATGTATTGGTCGGCCACACTTAATGCGTAGCAATAACCCGCACACGCAGCAGCCACATCAAAAGCAGGAATACCGTTAATACCTAAAATGCGCTGGATTTCACAGGCCGTGCTAGGAAGTGCATAGCGTCCGCTCGTAGTAGCACACACTATCATGTCAATTGATTGAGGGTCGATGCCTGCCATCTCTATGGCTTTCTTACTTGCCTCTGCCCCCATGGTCGCAGCGGTTTCTTCAGCACCTATAATTCGGCGTTCTTTAATACCGGTTCTATCAGTGATCCATTCATCACTGGTATCAACCATAACTTCCAAATCGGCATTGGTTCGTATATCACTAGGGTAATAACTTCCAGTACCGATAAATCGAGAATATTTGCTCAAAGCTGCTCCAATAAAACCGTTTCTATCTTCGTTTTTATCTTGTCTGGAACTCGCATCTTTGCTTCTTTCATTGCTTGCACAATGGCGTAATAAAAGGCGTCTTTAGATGCATTTCCATGACTCTTGATAACAATGCCGCGCAATCCTATCAGACTCGCACCATTATACTGGTCGGGGTTCACGCTGTTATAGATAGATTTGAGCAATGGAAAAGCAATTTTGGCCATTAGCCGCGTATAAAAGTTCTTTTGTGACTGGCGCTTCACTTCATTAATGACTAACTTGGCTAGGCCTTCACTGGATTTAAGCGCAACATTGCCGGTAAAACCGTCAGTTACCACCACATCGGCTTTATCGGTAAAGATGTCATCACCTTCTACATAGCCAATGTAGTTAATGCCTGGTGCATCTTTAAATAGTTGGTCGGCTAACTTTACGTACGCATTTCCTTTTATATCTTCTTCACCCACGTTTAATAAGGCAACTCGCGGCGAAGGAATACCCGCGGCTTCTTGCGCTAACACCGAACCCATCACACCGTACTGAAATAAAATTTCAGGCGTGCAATTCACATTCGCGCCTAAATCGAGCAAGAATACATTATGGTGACTCGCGGTGGGCATCATGCTGATAAGTGCTGGCCTATCAATACCCGACAAGGTTTTTAATAAGTAGAACGATAAGGTTAAGAGCGCGCCAGTATTGCCTGCACTTACACATGCATCGGCTTCGTTGCTTTGAACATATTCAATCACACGGCGCATTGAAGAGCGTTTTTTATTGCGTAACGCAGAGGTAGGCGCCTCACCCATTTCAACCACTTGGTCGCAATGAGATACGGTTACCCGACTTCGTTGGGAAGCGGTGAGATTTTGGATTGCTGGGGATATAACGGCTTGGTCGCCGCATAGCAAAAAATGAACGTCAGAATGAAGTTCAATGGCCTTTACAGCCGCAGAAAGGATAACAGGGGGACCATGATCGCCCCCCATGATATCTAACGCGATGGTTAGCTTAGACAAAATGTAGACGCCGAATTACGCGCCGACTACTTTATTGCCTTTGTAATAACCGTCAGCTGTCACGTGGTGACGACGGTGTGTTTCACCCGACGTAGGGTCGACAGACAAAGTCGACGCTGTCAATGCATCGTGTGAACGACGCATGCCACGCTTAGAGCGCGTTTTACGATTTTTTTGTACAGCCATAACTTACTCCTGGTCTCGCTTAAGTTCTTTCAAAACCGCGAAAGGGTTTTCTCGCTCTTGTTCCGGTTCAATCTTTCCAAATGACATATCATCTTTAGACACTGAGCACTCCTCCTCTGCATGAAGGGGTACGATGGGCAAAGATAAAAGTAACTCGTCTTCAAATATCTGAAGCAGATTAACTTCTCCGTGGTCGTTGACCTCTACCGGTTCGTAAGCCTCGGGTATTGGATCTTCTTCATTTCGTTCTTCTCCCTGCACTGGAGTAAAACAAAAATCCACATCAAGTGTGGTATCAAATTCACCATTACACCGCTGGCAGAGAAGTGTTACCTGAGTGTCTAAATGACCGTGAAATACAGTAAGACCCTGCTCGTCTTTTTTGAACTGCACATCGACGTTCACATATTCACTACATCGGACAACTGCCCCACTCAATCGTTCCATATCTTCAGACACAAGAACACCCCGATAATCGGAACGTTTCATAGCGCTGCTGGTCGGTTCGACCGTATGAGGGAGTTTCACTTTCTGCATAGGGCGCGCATTCTATAGATTCCACGTCCCACTGTCAAAGATTTAATGGGCGTTTTTGTATAATAATTTAGCGATTTTGTACTTCTTTTCATAAACCGAATTTTAAGGGAATAGCCCCAAATAACAAGTAAAAAGAACATGATGTGTTTAAAATAGCGGAAGGTTGGTAAAATGGCGTATTGTCAAAACAAACCAAGTTGGCAAACGGCATTACGCTCATTTATAAAAACACGCTATATTTAAGGTAAGTTGTAATTACTCTTTATGAGTAATTTAAAGGTTTTTGGTGGTTTTTTTTGGGGTTACTCGAAAAATAAGCCAGATAAAAAGGAGTTCAGTGTTTAAGGATAAGCACAGGCTTGCGTAAGAGGACACACAACGCGTAGACCGGTTAATTAACACTTAATGTAAGATTGAGGTTTTGTAGTATGACCACACTCGTTCTAGCTTCATCATCTAAGTACCGCCAGCAATTATTGTCGAATATTGGCATTCAAGCTGAAATAAGCAAACCAGATATAGATGAGACTCCCCTACCCGACGAAACACCCCTTGCGTTGTGCAAACGTTTAGCGTTCGAAAAAGCTAAAAAGATTGCCCAACAGCAGCCAGGGAGAATTGTAATTGGAAGCGATCAAGTTGCTTCTGTCGAAGGTCCTGATGGCAAAATTATACTAGGCAAGCCGGGAACAGTTGAAAACGCCGTAGCGCAACTGAAAATGTGCCAAGGAAAATCGGTGTATTTTTATACCGCGATAAGTTTATGTAAAGCTGAAAACGACGAAGACCTACCCGACATCCTTACTAGCAATTTAGACACTATTACTCGGGCTGAAGAAACCTGTGTGTATTTTCGTAGCCATAAAGAAGCACAACTACGTGCTTACGTTGAAGCCGAAATGCCACTTGATTGTGCGGGGAGTTTCAAATGTGAAGGCATGGGGGCCTTATTGTTTGAACGTATTACCAGCCGCGACCCGAATACGTTAATAGGGCTTCCCGTTATGCTGCTACATAATATGCTAGACAAACATTTTAATATCGATTTGCTAGACCTAGCTACTGCCAAGGCCTAGCGGATGAAGATTTGCTTTGCTATTGAACGCCAAACTAGCGGAGCAAAAACTGCTGAAGTTCGCCAATGGAATGCACAATGGTTTCAGGCGCCAACGCTTCAAGGTGAACTTGTGCATGCACCCCGTAAGAAACCCCTATTCTGCGCATACCAATAGATTTTGCCATTTGCATATCGTAAGTGGTGTCGCCAATCATGACGGCATCATTCGCACTAATATTTAGCTCGTCTAAAATTTGCAGTAGCATGTCAGGTGACGGTTTAGACTGCGCGTCATCAGCGCATCGTGACGCACTAAAAAAGTGGCCAGTCTCGGTTTGCGACCAGGCCCTATCAAGACCTCTTCGCGCTTTCCCTGTTGCTACAGCAAGGGTAGCTCCCTTTGCCTTTAGTGCTGATAACAAATCTTCTACACCATTAAACAACGGGCACGGCGTAGCATCATGGATTACAAAGGCTTCTTTATAAGCCAGTACTAAGCGCTCAGCAAGGGCATCATCGTCAATACCAAATAACTGCTTAATAGCAGGTTTTAAGCTAATACCTATAATGTGACTTACCGCATCAGCACTTGGAACCGGCATGTCACAGTGTTTTGCTGCTATCTGCATACAGTTGATAATTTTATCGGCAGAGTCCATTAAGGTGCCGTCCCAATCAAAAATAACCAACTTATAGCGCATAGTTACAGCGTTCCTTCTATATAAAGAATCTATATAAATAAATAGTACTTAATTAATAAGTAAACTTACCGAATACCCTAAAAGCTTTATGACAAGGCTTTAAGGGTATTGGTTAACGTGGCATCTAACGGTGCGGTAAATTTAACCCGCTCTTCTGTGCCAGGGTGAATTAGCGAAATGCTATGTGCGTGCAAAAATAGGCGATTTAAGCCTTTTTGACGCATAGACTCATCAAACTCGGTATCACCGTATTTAGGGTCGCATGCAATAGGATGCTCAGCGTGTAAACAGTGCACTCGGATTTGATGGGTTCTACCTGTAATAGGTGAAGCCTCTACCAAAGTAGCGGTGTCGAACTTTTGCAATATGCGATAGCGGGTTTCAGATGGCTTGCCATCTTCACTTACGCTCACCATGCGTTCACCCGATTGCAACACATTCTTACGAAGGGGCGCTTTTACTTTAAAGCGATTGTCAGGCCACTGCCCTGCCACGAGGGCTTGGTAGCGTTTATCCATTTTACCGGTACGCAACTGCTCATGCATATGACGAAGTGCAGAGCGTTTCTTAGCAATAAGAATACAGCCAGAGGTGTCTCTGTCTAAACGGTGTACCAATTCCATAAAGTTGGCATCGGGACGCAGTGCCCGTAAACCTTCAATAAGACCAAAACTCAAACCACTACCACCATGAACGGCAATACCTGAAGGCTTGTTAATCACTATAATGCGCTCGTCTTCAAATAATATTTGAGATTCAAGCGCTGCAATTTTATCGAGTTTTGGCGACGGTCCAGGTGTTCCTTCAGAAACTCGCACAGGTGGGATACGTACCACATCATCGGCAACGAGTTTATATTCGGGTTTTACCCTGCCTTTATTTACGCGCACTTCACCTTTACGCAAAATGCGATAAATCATGCTTTTGGGCACACCCTTTAATTGGGTGCGCAAAAAATTGTCTACACGTTGCCCTGCTAAATCGGGTTCAACGGTAACGAAACGGACTGATTGTTGGGTTTGTTCTTTCATAAACTCCATTATAACGCATTGCAAAAGCAGACCGATACAGAAACTTTGATGTGCCTTAAAAATAAAACCCTTTGACTACTTTTGATACTAAACGAGCATTTAGCACAGAAAAACCGCATTATCTGGGCTTATTTACCCCTCACACCTTGCTTAAATTGAACCTTTGATGCCATAATAAAAACTGTATTTTACGCGGCCAAATCATGCCGGTGAAACACAACATTTAACATAGTGAGCATTTAGAGCAGGTTAATTCGTTACCCGTTTATTTCGCCACTTTTGTTATCCATAAGAACAGCGTCACGTTCCAATTGCATTATTCAATGAACACGCAATTTTATATCTGGAACGAGAATTATAGAGGCAACGACTACACTGCCGTTAGATAATTCAGATGCTGTTTGCGAACATAAAATAAGTTCGCCGTTTAGCTAACAGAATTGAATTGACAAACAAGCGCCAGCCTAAGAGCGGTGTTTGTTAAAAAGATAGATAGAGATAAGGGTATGTCGCTCCCGACATCCTTAAGAACAATATAAAACGCGGAACGAGTAACGAAAAACGTTACATGCCGCGTAAGTTCAAGGATAATGCGGCGTTACAACAAGGTCCCCGTACAATCGTGAGGTTGCGCGGTGAGGGTTTGTACATGTCACTTTAATTTTGTATCTGGACGGCTGTATTAAAAACAGAGTTAGATACAATGAAAAGAATGTTAATTAATGCAACTCAATTAGAAGAGTTGCGTGTTGCCCTTGTTGATGGGCAGCGGTTATACGATTTGGACATCGAAAGTCCTGGGCACGAACAGAAAAAAGCAAACATTTACAAAGGTAAAATAACCCGCGTTGAGCCAAGCCTCGAAGCGGCATTCGTAGACTACGGCGCAGATCGCCACGGTTTCCTACCTCTTAAAGAAATCGCTCGCACTTACTTCCCTAAAGGCTACCGTTTCGAAGGCCGTCCAAACATCAAAGATGTTATTAAGGAAGGCCAAGAAGTTATCATTCAAATTGATAAAGAAGAACGTGGCCAAAAAGGCGCAGCGCTTACTACTTTCTTATCGCTGGCTGGTAGCTACTTAGTATTAATGCCAAACAACCCTCGTGCTGGCGGTATTTCTCGTCGTATCGAAGGTGATGAGCGTACAGAACTTAAAGAATCTTTGAACAAACTAGACCTGCCTGATGGCATGGGCTTAATCGTTCGTACCGCTGGCGTAGGCAAATCTTACGAAGAATTAGAGTGGGATTTAAAAGTACTACTTACCCATTGGGAAGCAATTTCTAAAGTGGCTGAAGAGCGTGAAGCGCCCTTCTTAATTCACCAAGAAAGTAACGTAATTGTACGTGCAATTCGTGACTATCTACGTCGCGATATTGGTGAAATTTTAATTGATAAAACCAGCATCTACGAACAAGCGCTGCAGCACATCCAACTAGTGCGCCCTGACTTCGCTAGCCGCGTTAAGCTTTATCGTGGCGAAGTACCTTTGTTCAGTCATTATCAAATTGAAAGCCAAATTGAGTCTGCCTTCCAACGTGAAGTTCGCTTACCATCTGGTGGTTCAATTGTTATCGACCCTACTGAAGCGCTTACTTCTATTGATATTAACTCTGCCCGCGCAACAAAAGGTGGAGATATTGAAGAAACGGCATTAAATACAAACCTTGAAGCCGCTGACGAAATTGCCCGTCAACTTCGTTTACGCGACTTAGGTGGCTTGGTTGTTATCGATTTTATCGATATGACCCCAGTACGTCACCAACGTGAAGTTGAAAACCGCATGAAAGACGCGGTTCGCAGCGATCGTGCTCGCGTTCAACTAGGCCGTATTTCTCGCTTTGGCTTGCTTGAAATGTCACGTCAGCGTTTACGTCCATCATTGGGTGATTCAGCGCACCATGTGTGCCCTCGCTGTTCAGGACACGGCACCATTCGTGGTACCGAGTCATTAGCGCTGTCTATTTTGCGTATTCTTGAAGAAGAAAGCATTAAAGAAAACACAGGCCAAATTGAAGCACAGCTTCCTGTATCAGTAGCAACCTACTTGCTTAATGAAAAGCGTAAAGCAATTCAAAGCTTAGAAAAGCGTCATGGGGTTAACTTATTACTTATCCCTAACGCCAACCTTGAAACACCTCACTACCAAGTCACTCGCCGCCGTCCAGATGATATTCTAGATGACGCAAGCTACGAAGTAGAGTTAATGCCAACGGTTGAAACGGAAACTGAAACCACAACGTCAGTGCCGGTTAAGCGTGAAGAGCCAGCATTGAAAGGGCTAGTTGCGCCTACCGCGGCACCTGTTGTTGCGCCTAAGGCAGAAACACCTGAAGCTAAAGCTGAAAGCTCACCATCACTATTTGCCCGCATAGGTAAATGGTTAGGTGATGTGCTTGGTGGTGAAGACGAGAAAGCGAAAGCAGAAGCTGAAGCGAAAGAAAAAGAAAAGCAGAAGCAATCTGAAAGCCGCAATAATCGTGGTGGCAATCAGTCTCGCAATCGCAATGGTGATGATCGTCGCCGTAAGCCAAGAAAGAACACACGTCGTAACCAGCCTCAAAACAAAGATGGCGAACAAGAACAACGTACGCCACGTTCTGAGCAAGACGACAAGCCACGCGCAAGTAACAATAAGCCTCGTAAGCCTCGTAAACCTCGTGACGAGACTCAGAAGCCTAAGCAAGAGCAAAGCAGAGATAACGCGCAAGACGAAGCACCTAAGACCCAAGACAGGAAGTCTCAAGATGCTAAGCCTCAAGAAGCGCAAAAGAAACAAGAAGTGGCTGAGCGCCGCAAACGCAGAGATACTCGTCGCAGCGTACGTGTGAAAAAAGATGACAATACACAGTCAAACGAAGCACCGGCTAGCAAACCAGTTAAGTCTCTTGCAGTTGATAAGCCTAAACCTGCTAAAGCAGCCCCTGCTGAAACTGAAGAAGTTAATACTTCACCAGTTCAGTCAACTGATGCACCAGCAGCTTCTGAATCAGCAGCGCCTGTAACACAAGCCTCTCAGCCAGCTGACGTTAAGTCGACCACTGAACAAGATGCTCAATCTTCTTCAGAGCAATCGAACAACGACACTGATGAAAATGGTCAACAACGTGAAAGCCGTGGCCGTTCACGTCGCTCTCCTCGTCATGTTCGTGCTGCTGGTCAGCGCCGCAAGAAGGAAGCGCAGCAGTCTAATGATGACAACAGCGCCCCGGTAGGTGAACAGTCAACAACAAACGTTGAAACTACACCGTCACAAGAAGTACCAGCTTCAACGGCTCCTGCCGCCGACGTTAGTGAATCAGCACCTCGTGCAGAAGATACACAAGCAGCAATGCCTGGTAAACTTGAGGCAGACACTGCGCATACTCAAAATGAGAATGCCCAGCCTGCTGCTATTGATGCAAGTGCCGATAATGCTGAAGCGCCTACTGCGACTAAAGCAGAAGACACTCAAGCCACTAAGCCTGGTGTACTAGCGCCGTCGGAAGAAAAAGCAGAACCTGCAACAACAGAAACCGCATCAGCTAAGCCAGAAGCGCCAGCAGCTGAAGTAGTTCAAGACGAAATGCAGTTCGAGCTAGCTTCGCCTAAAAGTGAAGCAGACGCACCTAAGCCAGCTAAAGCTGATGTTACTCCTGCTCCTGTCGCTGAAGCTGCACCTAAACAGGTTGAAATTAACCTAGGTGAAGATTCTGCTAAAGCAGCAAGTGAACCTAAGGCTAAACCTGCGCCAAAAGCGAACCTTAAGAAAGCCAAAGCAGCGGTATCTAAGCCTATTACTACAGGTGTAGCAGCTAGCAGCCGTGGTCGTATTAATGCATCTGCGCCAATGGCAGCGCCAGCATCGGTTGATGACACGTTCAATGACGTAGCGCTTACCGCTAAGTCTGACGATAGCCGCCCAGCCATTGTAGTATCGGGTAGAAGCGCAGCTATTGCGAAGGCAAGTGCCGCCGCATCAGCACCAACAACACTGCCATCCAGTGTTGATGAAAACGCCTAAGCGTGACTAGCAACCCTAGTTAGTGATAGCGCTAGCCATCCTTGACTAGCGTTGTTACTAGGAACTAAGGTTGTTTACACACGATAAGAAGCCGCTTAATTGCGGCTTTTTTAATGGTCATTCATATTGCTGAACAGTGGGAGTAAAAGGTTGGATAAAGTTAAACCCAGCTTGATTGATTGGTTAGAAAGAACCACCCAAAAAGAAGTGCGCTCCCCAGTGCTTATTCAGTCACTATGGAGTGGTTATGGCGCATGCTTTCGTGCAACCCTGTTTGATAACGCTAAGAACACTTCAATGCCTGTGGTGGCCAAGTGCGTTCAACCCTCTTCACAAATTAGCCACCCAAAAGGATGGCAATCCAATACCAGTCACCTTAGAAAATGCCGATCATTTCAGGTAGAGCACTACTTTTACACCCGTTTGCAACCTAGCACTAACGCAGACTGCTTAACCCCTATGTGCTTAGCAGCCGCTAGCGGTGAAAACGATAGCAATGCACATATCTTAGTAATGGACGATCTAGATAACGCGGGATTGACAACACGTGCCACTTCGCTAAGTGTAAAACAAGCGCAATCGGTATTGCGTTGGCTGGCAGCATTTCATGCTCGCTTCATGGGTATTGTTGACACAAATGTCTGGCCCGAAGGCACTTACTGGCATTTGAGTACACGACAAGATGAATGGCAAGCGATGGTAGATGGGCCTTTAAAACGGGAAGCTAGCAGATTGTCGACCCAACTTTCATCAGCACGCTTTCAAACCTTATTACACGGTGATGCCAAGGTTGCTAACTTTTGCTTTACCCCCGACTTTACCCGATGCGGTGGTGTGGATTTTCAATACACTGGATTAGGAGTAGGAATAAAAGACGTTGCTTATTTTATTGGCAGCGCGTTAAGTGAAAGCAATCAACGAACCCACACTACTCAATGTTTGGATTACTATTTCGAGTGCCTAAGCAGCCAACTAATAGGCACAAAATACCAATCACAACATCGAGTAATAGAACGGGAGTGGCGAGCGCTATATCCTGTTGCCTGCGCTGATTTTAATCGATTTTTAGCCGGTTGGAGCCCTGACCACTGGAAGATTAACGGTGAACTGACTAGGCAAACCGATATCGCCTTAGCGACGTTAATTTAGTGCTTTGTCCAAGGCAACCAGTGTAAAGACAGCCTGAGGCTTTCAAGCACATCGTCCTCGTTTGGTTGCTGATATCCGTAAACCCGAATACCGAAAATAGCCATCATGACCGACGTGGCATACACCTCACTCAGCGCTTCACCGTATTCGCTGGCAATCGCCAGTTTGTACTGCGCTTTAGTACGGCTTAAATAGTCTCCAGCAAGCTTAGCGAGCTTAGGCTCCGTACTGGTAAGTTCTAGTTGGGTTTTAATGATAAAGCAGCTTGCGTAGTCTTTCTTCCCTCTTGCTGCCACCATGTCGGTCAGCAGCATAACAATGCCCTCACCTGTGCCATATGACATCGCAAGCTTCATTTTGTCAGCGCTACGCTGTGCGTAACGTTCCAAACTGGCAATAAACAGCTGCTCTTTATTGCCAAAACTGTTGTACAAGCTGCCCGGCTTTAACCCTGTGGTAGCGGTAACGTCTTGCATCGATGTTCCATGGTAGCCTTGCTGCCAAAACAGCATAATCGTTTTATCCAATATACTGTCTTTATCAAATTGTGCTTTAGCCATCACAGGTACCTTTCGTTCGCTTATTTCCTATTTTTTCTATTTACATCATAGCAATTTTGAACAAACACTCAAAAAGTTATTGAACCCTACTGCAATCTCCTTTATCGTTTTGAACAATCACTCAAAATATGAACGTCTATTTTTATATCATCGGTAAAACCCACTCTTATTATTCGCTCACTTATCTTGCTCATTAAAAGAGGACACCTTATGAAACGATTTATTACTGCGGTACTACTCACACTACCGTTATTTTCAAGCTATGCTCAACAACCTGCAGACAGCAACATGGAAACGGGTAAGCCGTCAGCCCCAAAAGTTATATTCTTCGATGTGAATGAAACCCTGCTAGACCTAACTGCAATGCGAAGTTCAGTGGGAGAAGCATTAGGCGGGCGTAATGAACTACTCCCTTTGTGGTTTTCAACCATGTTGCACCACTCGTTAGTAGACTCTACCACCCAACGTTTTCACACTTTCGGTGAAATTGGTGTGGCGTCATTGCTAATGGTGTCTGAGATAGAAGGTATCTCGCTTACTCAAAAACAAGCGAAAACGGCCATTGTTACCCCACTTCGCAGTTTGCCACCACACCCAGATGTACGTAGTGGTTTACAAGCGTTAAAAGACAAAGGGTATACACTGGTAAGCTTGACCAACTCTTCAAACAAGGGCGTGTATACCCAGTTTAAAAACGCTGACTTACTGGATTTTTTTGAACACCGCTTAAGTGTTGAAGATATCAACCTATACAAACCTGATCTTCGCACTTATGCATGGGCCGCTGAAAAAATGGGGGTTAAACCCGAAGATGCCATGCTTGTTGCAGCGCACGGTTGGGATATTGCAGGGGCTAAACAAGCTGGTTGGCAGGCCGCCTTTATTGCCCGCCCTGGAAAGGTATTGTATCCACTGGCTATTGCACCAGATTACAACGTAAATGACCTTAACGAATTGGTAGACATGCTACCTAAGCAACAATAATTACCGGTTATTTTAGGGCGGGTGTTTACCTGCCCTAATTAACTACCCGCCCTAATTATCTCCCCCCCTAAATACCCAGGCGATACTTGAATCAAACTACGGCTTTACGCTTCATGTCCACATGAGGTATATCATCTTCCAGATACATTTGTGATGTTTGCACAAAACCAAACTTACGATAAAACGCTAACAAATATTCTTGTGCACCAATTTCAATATCTTTATTCGGCCACAGGTTTTCACACTGTTTTATCGCCTCAGTTAACAAGCTTATACCCGCACCATTGCCTCTGAAGTCAGCATGGGTAGCCACTCTGCCAATACTTACCCCAGGATAACTCACCCCCACAGGGATCAAACGGGCATAAGCGACTAATTTGTCGTTAGTAAAGCCCAATAAATGCCGCGTATCGCGATGTCTGTCTTTTTCATCAAGCTCAGGGTATGGGCACGTTTGTTCTACAACAAATACATCAACTCGCAGTTTCATAAGCTCGAACAACTGATGGGTATTGAGCTGACTAAATGTTAATACTTTCCAAGAAATCATAAGACTGGTTATTTACTCTTTATTTATGGGGTTATTTTTATCAAACCTGCATGAAGATAACACTAAAAAATGCACGGTTGAATCAATGAACCAAATGGAATTTGAACCGTCATAACAAATACCTGTTAGCCACGAGTGTGGCACTTCTCTTCGCAAAGGTAATTTATGTTTAATCGCAAACTCGCCCCCCTCGCGGTAGTGGCAACAGTATCGCCGTTTTTATTCGCTTGCACGTCGCAAGATTTGTACGAAGCTACGCAAGAGAACCGTCTTCAAGAGTGCCGTAAACTTTATGGCGCACAACGAGAAGAGTGCGAAGCTCAGTACCAAAAAAGCTATGACACCTACGAACGAGAAAGAAACGAAGTCATTAATGAGGGTATTAACCAGGGTAAGAAGAAGTAACGTATCAATCGCTATTCAACGTTTAGGTACAGCGCTTTTAAAAAGGGTTGTGCCGAGCTCGTATGAACAGCTCGAATGAACAACTTGTTAAACGGATTGTTGATCAACTTATTTAATATTAGCGTGAGATTAAGAATTCAAGTACACATCTTTTGCTAAGGCACTTTTGACATATTCTACGAATTTCTTCACTTTTTCTAGGTTATGACGCCCTTCAAGACTGACTACTTGTATAGGTAACTTTTCATCGTTAAATTCATCTAATACACTGACTAATTCGCCCTTCTCTATTGCATCCGCTACTTGATAAGACATCAGGCGCGTGATGCCTAGCCCAGATTTTGCGGCGCTAATTGTCGAACGATTTTGATTGCATTCAAATCTAGGCTGTAAACGGATGGCTACCGTTTTACCATTACGTTTGAAATTCCACACCGGCGGCTCCTTGAAGTCACTCGGGTACAGCAAAGTATGATGTTTTAAATCTTCCGGTGTTTTTAGGTTTGGTGCATTAGCTAAATAGTCTGGCGATGCTACCGTTACCTTTCTTACGTACCCCACAGTAGTGGCATATAAACCAGAGTCTTTCGGCTGACTAATTCTTATTGCCACATCAATTTTTGTGTCGAGTAGATCAACAATGTTGTCGTACATATAGCCATGCACATTTACTTCAGGAAAGTCTCGTAAAAACTGAGCAATGATAGGTGTAATGTAAAGCTCACCAAATAACACGGGCGCCGTTACACTCAGCGTACCCTTTGGCAATAACTGAACACCCGCAATTGCAGCTTCACTTTGTGCTATGTCTGCCAATATTCTCTGTACGTCATTAAGGTATTGTATGCCCGCTTCGGTTAATCGAATACGACGAGTTGTACGATGGAACAATCGCGTGTTCAACTGTGCTTCTAAAGTAGCGATAGCCCGCGTTACCGCCGGAGCCGACATCGACAATTGCTCGGCAGCGCTCACAAAACTGCCAAGCTTAGCTGCTTCCGCAAACACTGACATTGCTTGTATTCTATCCATACCGAGTCGCTTTACTCATTCCTAATGGGGTTTACCAACTATTCTACACTTTTATTATTTCAAATAATGAAATTATAAATTTCAAAATTGAGTAATTATTTATTTTTAGCAAGCAATCATACTCACTGCAATATAAATAAACAGGATGAGCTTATGAGACCTCCACTTCCCCCTTTTACCAAAGAAACTGCTATTGAAAAAATTCGCCTGGCTGAAGATGCTTGGAATAGTCGTTCTCCTGTGCGAGTAGCTGCAGCGTACACGGCTGATTGTCAGTGGCGAAATCGTGCTGAGTTTATTACCGGAACGGCTCAAATCGAGGCTTTTTTAACACGAAAATGGGCCAGAGAACTTAACTATAAATTGGTAAAAGCGCTGTGGGCGCATACTGATAATCGTATTGCTGTTCGCTTTGCTTATGAATATCAAGATGCCTCAGCACAATGGTTTAGGGCTTATGGCAACGAAAACTGGGAGTTCAACCCAGAAGGCTTAATGCAGCGCCGCATTGCCAGTATTAATGACCACCCTATTAGTGACAATGAACGAAAACTGACTTGGGAAGGCGATAGCCGTCCCGATGACTTTCCAAGCCTTACAGAACTTGATTTATAAGGAGAATGTTGATGACTTCATTACCGAAAAATGCCCCAAATAGCACAATGAAAGACGCACCTATTATTCATTATCGAAACCCAAAATCTGGGCATTGTCATAAAGTGGAATTGTTTATGTCGCTGCTCGGTATTAGCTACATTAATCACGAACTTGATATGGTTAACGGCGCACACAAATCGACAGACTTTATTACCAAGAACCCTTTCGGGCAGGTACCAGTGATTGTTGATGGTGAACACACAGTGTCAGACTCCAACGCCATTATTGTCTATTTAGCAGATACTTACGGCAGTATTTATCCTTGGATGGGGGCGACACCTATTGAAAAGGCTCGTGTACAACGCTGGCTTTCAGTGGCTTCAGGTGAACTTGCCAAAGGCCCAGCAGCACTTCGTCTTGAGTATGTATTTGGTGCCAATATTGATGTAGCCAGCGCATTAGCAATAACTGAAAACTTGCTAAAAGTGATGGAAGATACTTTAACCAACACCAAATCATACTTGGCTACCGACTCGCTGACGCTTGGGGATATCGCCATGTACAGCTACATAGCCCACGCACCTGAAGGGGGCGTTTCGTTGCAACCCTACCCCGCTATTCGCGCTTGGGTTAACCGCATTGAATCGCTCGCTAATTTCATTCCTATGGCCAGTTCCCCCATACAGGAATATAGGCTGTAGGATCTGTTATGAACAGCGCTAATTCAAGTAATGCGAGTGTCTTTCATACTGAGGAATATCGTATTCAGCAACGTTTAGGCGTTGCTGAGCGTATGGATGAGCAGATGAAAGGCTTCATACGCCCTTTTATGCCAGCGCAGCACCGCGCATTTTTTTGCAATAGCCCATTCATGATGGCTGGCCTTGTGGATAGTCAGGGGCACCCCTGGGCTATACCACTTTGGGGTGACCATACCACTGTTGACGACCACCACTATATTCAGTCGCCATCACCCACTCAGCTTTCACTTGCCTTAAACGATAATGTAACTTGGTTAATTAATGATGTCGCATTGTTAGATGGTAATACTGGCAGTAAAATTGCGCTACTTGGGTTACAACTCAGCACTCGCCGCCGTAATAGGCTCAACGGACTAATAATGCACAATCGGGGTGGTGTTATACGCGTGCAAGTAGAGCAAAGTTATGGAAACTGCCCTCAGTATATTCACCCTCGAGATACCTTGCACCGTGATGTTGCACCTACACTGGAAGCCAGCTCAAACACAAATTCAAATACTCAATATGCACGTTCCAGTGCGCTAACAAGTAAAGATGCTTTGCTAATCGCTCGGGCGGATACATTTTACATTGCCTCAAGGCACCATGACTTTACCGACGACCCTCGCCACGGACTAGATGTATCACATCGAGGCGGCAAGCCTGGCTTTATTAACGTAGATGAAAGTAGCTTGTTGTTTCCTGACTTTAGTGGGAATAAGTTTTTTAATACCCTTGGTAACATCGAATCAGATGGACGTGTTGGTTTATGCTTTGTTGATGATAGCAATGGGGATATCTTGTTCGTTAATGGCAAAGCATCCATCTTGTGGTCTCACCCAAAACTGGAAGGGTTTGCTGGCGCGGAGCGGTTTGTACAAGTATCCATTCAAGACGTTACCCGGGTTTTTAGTATTTACCCCTTCAAGCACCCTATCATTGAAAGGTCAATTCACACTGAGCATACCGGCGTGTGGTGATACTTCCAGTGTCACCACACCTACACGACACCTAGTCAGCTAGATTAATTTTGGACGCTGAAACAACCCAATTATGCGCGATTTGAGGAAGGACAGTGTTTTTCTATTTTGTTTAAATAAGTGGATAACTAAAACATCATCAAGAACCACTTTATGAAAAACAGCAGTATTTTTCGCAAAGCAATAGTAACTATCACAACCATTTTGATAGCGTCTTGTTCGTCGAACAATGCATCACAAATGAAAAATCTTTCATCACTTAGCGCAAAAACTCAATCTCAATATGCTAACGAAGAACTTCCTCATAAAGAGCTGCAAGTTATCTTTCAACTTACGAAGGATAAAATCGACGTTGTCGATATATCAGCTAAGAAAATAAGTCGGCAAGCACTAATAAAGCTACTAAAGCAAAATGAAGGAAAAAATATAACGAATGGGGATACGTTTATTGATTGCGTAGTGCTAACACATACTAACCGTTCAAAACCTTGCTTTACCGATGCCAAAAAGAACATACCTGAAAACTCGGTATTTCACGATTCAGAAGTCTCTGGCGGCATGGTGCTGATGACAGTGCTTGTTCCCTATATAGTTGTAGGGGCTGCTTCTGACGGCGACTTTTATGTGAATAACAAAATTGATAGTGATTTGTTAAACCGCGTTGGCGCAACAATAAAAAGTGACATATTCACCACAAAGAATGAAATTCATGACGTATTAACCAACAACGCCGTCACTACCTTTAGTAAAAACGTAAAGCCGTACATAAGCTTGATCGATCATGACATTTTGATAAAAGCAATAAACAACGCTCAAAGTATAGAAAAGCTTGAAAGCATAAAGCGATTGTTAAGCGAAGATAATTACTATGGGTTTGTAGTGAAATCACCTGTCGTCAACCAACGAAATAGACCGTCTACTCGAGGAAAAATCATTAATAAGCACAATAAGGGGACGCTTATAATTTCCGAAAAAATAGAAGACGGATGGGTTTATAACGGCGAAGGTTGGATTTACAAAAAGATACTGTTGTCGCGGCTTGCTGATGCACAAAAAGCTATTTCACATCGAGAAAATAACGTAAGGCTAAATCAGCGCTACGCTGGCCTAGTGTTAGGTTCATCCGTGACCTCAATTAATAAAGTTTTGAATAACAAAGAACATCTTGCTGGTATTCCCCAAGACAAAATAAACAAGCTTAAGGCAAAACGATATGCGCTCATTGATAAGGCTGACTTCACAAGGGCAAAACAGAAAAATACCGTAGCAGAATTCGATAGTTACCTCGAGCAACATAAAAATGGTGCGTACCGAGAAGAGGCTGTACTCGCTAAAAAAGCCATTTTTGTTAGCCTAGAGTCATTTGACGGCTACATGAGTGCATTTGTACTAACAAAAAAACGAGATTTTCTAACGTTAGCGAAAAACGCGATAGTGGAATCTAACGAAAATGTGAGTGTAACTATAAGTTTGTTAGATACGTATTTCGACGCGAAAATAAAACATAAAAATGCGATATCAGAGTTTGCTAGCTTACTTGATAAAATAAACGGTGTAAGCATAAGCGACTACTCTAAAAAATTTCTGAAATTATCTGGAATTAACAAAAGCTTCAGAACCGATAACTATTTAGATTCAATAGAATATCAATATATTTTGCGATACTTCACACCTCAATTAAATGTTAACTACCATCACAAGTACATCAACTTGGACTTAACCTATCCTGATATTAATATCAGGATAAAAGAAGATGCTAATTGCGATTTTGAAGAAACCAAGAACGACGTAAGAAACAGAGGCTTCCTAGAATCGTTAGTTACCCTAAATGGTGACGATAAAGTGTCTTACACCTATGACGTTTTCAGTTGTAAACTTGGTCAGAGCGAACTCGCATCGGTCAAAGGACTATTACGTGACCTACCCTACTACGCAGATTTTAGTAGTTCGACATTATCAAAAACCTGGAAAGCGACGGAAACAACGAGCAGTTATACTTATTCAACCGAAACCAAAACCACTTCTTTTTCGTCACAATTAGCTGATTGGAAGTATACGATTACATGCTCTGGTAGGCCCATATTTGGCCCACCATCACGCACGCATAATGGTCTTATAAAAAATAGCAATCATTTTGATGCTTATCAATTAGCGCAAAAAGCAGCAGATGAACTTTCCTGTACCGAGTTGCACGGCCCAGAATATTTTAAAACGGGCTACCTCGACATGGAAATACAATAGCTAATTTCATATGAGAAGGTCTGCTATGTCGCATGCCTTCTCATTAGATTACTCATCACAGCGCTGCACTAACTCGATGCATCTGCCACTTATTGTCGCGTGATGCCATTAGCGCTAAAACGCCTCCTGTGCTTTAGACAGCTTATTTACTTATCATTTTCCATTAAACACCTGTACATGAACACGGAATAAAACCGACATTAACCCATTAGTATTAACAACTTACGCTATTTAATTGATTACAATAACTTTGAACTAAGGCGTGTTTTTTGCATTGCTTTGTCTCTATGTAGCGTTACACATAAACCTACTTCAAACAGCGTCTTAAACTAGCTGTATTTCAGACTGAATGCGTTTTTCGCGCGTTTATCTAAAAAATAACACCGAGGCCATATGCAAGAATTCATACAAAAGATGCCAAAAGCCGAACTACATGTTCATATCGAAGGCACATTAGAGCCTGAGCTAAGCTTTGCATTAGCACAGAAGAATGGCGTAAGCCTGAGTGCAGAAACCCCAGAGCAAATGATAGCCGCTTATAACTTTCATGATCTACCCTCTTTTTTAGATATTTATTACGCAGGGATGAGTGTATTAATTGAAGAAGAAGACTTTTACGCGCTTACCATGGCTTATTTTGAAAAAGCGGCGGCGCAGCACATTGTGTATGTGGAACTCTTTTTCGACCCACAAGCTCATACGTCCCGAGGCGTAGCATTCGATACTGTAATTGAAGGTATCTATCGCGCACAACAGGATGCTAATACCAAGCTAGGTGTACAAAGCAATCTTATACTGTGTTTCCTTCGTGATATGTCGGCCGACTCGGCTATGAAACACTTACTCATGGCTGAACCTCATTTGAGTAAACTTATTGGTGTGGGATTAGATTCAGATGAACACAATAACCCACCATCTAAATTTGCAGAGGTGTTTGCTAAAGCCCGTGAGTGGGGATTAAAACTCACTATGCATTGCGATGTTAACCAACACAATACCCTAGAGCACATTCGCCAAGTATTAGAAGATATCGATGTAGACAGAATAGATCACGGCGTAAATATTTTAGCATCAGACGCATTATGCGACTTAGTGAAACAAAAAAATATTGGCTTAACCATTTGCCCAGTGTCGAATCAATTCGTGGTGCAATCACTAACCTCAACCGAAATAAAAACCATGCTTGAACGTGGATTAATGCCAACGATTAATTCAGACGATCCTTCCTATTTTCGTGCATATTTAAATGAAAACCTTATTGCGCTGCAGCAAGAGGGTGGATTTAGTCAAGAGGAACTAAGTACGTTAGTGGCAAACAGCTTTAAAGCAAGCTGGCTAACATCTACCGAAAAAGATCAATATTTAGCTGGGCTTAATGATTATTTAGCTAAGTGCGCTTAATTCAATAGATTGTTAACCGTGCAGGTAAAGCGCAAGCACCGATGTAACAATCAGCCCCGAGAATACCGCCATGACAAACTAACGGCGAAAACAGTGAAATAAAAATTGAAGGGGAATGTGAGAAGGAAAAAGAAAAATGACGTGAAAAAGAATTTCACGTCATTTTATTTGGATACAAGGCAAGGATTTCGTTACCAGGTCAGATCATCTGGAATGTCGTAGTCGGCATACCAATCATCTTGTGCTTCTTCTTTACCGTCATTGTCGCTGGTGTCTAAGTCGGCACGGTAAATAATAAAGCTATCGTCACGCTGCGCAATTTTATCCGCTACAGGCGTAGGCACTAGCTCATAAGCATCACCTAAAATCACCACGGTTAAGCGGCCTTTAGTCACTTGCTTGTGCATTTCAGCGCTCACGTACATACGCTTCACTACATTGTCATGCGTGAAATTCAGTACGGTATCGCCTTTTCGCGGCTGTTTATTCACATCAATGAGTTGCTTCACCTGTGCAATGACAGAGCGCTTCTCACGCTCTTGCTGTTGCAACTGATTCAACTCACGTGAACGGGCTTTCTTTTCTTCAGCGGCTTTCTGAGCAGCAATAGTTGCTTCGTCCACCACACCCTGATTTTTCTTTGTCTTTTGCTTATTCTTTTTGCGCTTTTCAGCACGCGCCTGCTTAGCAGAACCTTTGTCTGCTATGCCGGCTTTTAATAACTGTTCCTGTAACGAGGCCATATACTAAATCTCTTTATTTCTTTTTGGCTTTCGCTTTGGTTTTAGCAGCAGGTTTACTGGCGGCTTGTGTTTCCCACTTACCGTCGTTATACCATGCAGACCAACCCGTAGCTTTACCCGCTTCATTTTCCGACATCACATATTGCTGCTTGGTCTTACGACTGTAGCGAACGATAGCAAGGTTACCTTCCGGATCTTTTTGCGGTGCATCGGCCAGATAATAGAATTTTTCAGAAATTCTATCTCTAAAGCGCGCCAGTTCTTCCACTTTTGGTGCACGCGTTTCCCGAGATTTAGGGAAGTTATGCGCCGCCATGAAAATACCAGAAGCACCATCACGTAATACAAAGTGCGCATCCGATTTTTCACAAGGAAGTTCTGGTAAATCTACCGGATCTTCTTTAGGTGGAGCTGCCTCACCGTTACGTAACAACTTACGCGTATTCTTACATTCTTCATTGGTACAACCGAAGTATTTACCAAAGCGACCGTTTTTCAGTTCCATGTCACTGCCACACTTATCACATTCGATAATGGGGCCGTCGTAACCTTTAATCTTGAACGTACCGGTTTCCACTAAGGTACCTTCGCAGGTTGGTGTATTACCACACACATGCAGCTTACGGGTTTCGTCTACTAAGTAACTGTCCATAGCAGTACTGCATATTGGACAGCGCTTCTTAGCACGTAACGCTTCGGTTTCTAACTCTTCTTCGTCATCTACTTTCACCACTTCATCACCTGGTGTCAGGTTCATGGTGTTGGTGCAGCGTTCTTTTGGCGGTAAGTTATAACCAGAGCATCCAAGGAATACACCGGTAGATGCCGTACGCACGTTCATTTCACGCCCGCACTTGTCACACGTAATGCCAGCAGGAATAGCTTGATTAAGGCGCATTCCGCCTTCTTCAGGGGCTTTCTCGGCATTAAGCAACTTGCCATAAAAATCGCTGTAGAAAAGGTTAAGTACGTCTTTCCAATCTTTGTTACCTTCCGCTATATCATCAAGCTGTTGCTCCATGTTGGCGGTGAAGTCGAAACTCATAAGGTCATCAAAGTTTTCCATCAAACGGTCGTTAACGATTTCACCCATTTTTTCAGCATAAAAACGCTTATTTTCAAGGCGAACGTAACCGCGATCTTGAATGGTAGAAATGATACTTGCGTATGTGGAAGGTCGGCCAATGCCGCGTTTTTCTAACTCTTTTACCAAAGACGCTTCGTTAAAACGCGCCACTGGTTTGGTAAAGTGCTGCTTGGGATCAAGCGCATTTAAGTTTAATACATCACCTTTTTGAACATCAGGCAGCATTAACTCTTCTTCACCTTTTTTGCGAAGCTGTGGTTGAACACGTGTCCAGCCGTCAAACTTCAACACACGACCTTTCGCCGTTAACTCGTAATTACCTGCACCCACTCTAATGGTGGTGGCATCGTATTTAGCCGGCGTCATTTGACACGCAACAAACTGGCGCCAAATAAGCTCGTAAAGGCGCTGAGCGTCACGCTCCATATCACCTAAATGTGCAGCATTTACCTTAACACTTGAAGGACGAATCGCTTCATGCGCTTCTTGTGCGCCCTCTTTGCTACCATAACGATTAGGCGATTCTGGTAGGTATTGGCTACCAAAATTATCATCGATATAGGCGCGGCAATTATCGAGTGCTTCTTGGCTCAAGTTTGTTGAGTCGGTACGCATATAAGTGATGTAACCCGCTTCATACAAGCGCTGCGCCATCATCATGGTTTTCTTAACACCAAAACCTAAACGGGTACTCGCGGCCTGTTGCAACGTTGACGTAATAAACGGTGCTGAAGGTCGGCTAGACGTAGGCTTAGACTCACGGCTTTCAACTAAGTACTTAGCGCCATTTAAGTCTTCTAATGCTTTGTCTGCTTGTGCTTTATTAACCGGTTTAAACGCTTTACCTTCATGCTTGGCTACCAACATACGCAGCGCTGCTTTTTGCTCACTGGTTAAGTCGACATGAATATCCCAAAACTCTTCTGGAACAAACGCTTTAATCTCACGTTCACGGTCAACTACTAGACGAACAGCTACCGATTGAACACGGCCAGCTGATAAACCACGTGCTATTTTTTTCCAAAGTAGCGGTGACACCATGAAGCCCACAACGCGGTCGAGGAAACGTCTAGCTTGCTGTGCATTCACACGAGCAACGTTTACTTCACCTGGATCTGAGAAGGCTTCTTGAATGGCATTTTTAGTAATTTCGTTAAACACCACACGCTGATAGGTTTTGCCTTTACTGCCCAGCAACTCTTGTAAGTGCCACGCAATAGCTTCCCCTTCTCTATCCAAATCCGTTGCGAGATAGATAGTGTCAGCGTCTTTGGCCAAGCGTTTAAGCTCGTTAACCACTTTTTCTTTACCCTGCAAAACCTGATAGTGAGCTTTCCAGTTCTGTTCTGGATCCACTCCCATTCGATCAACAAGTTTTAAATATTCGTGTCTGCGAAGGTATTCTTGCTTGTCTTCTTCGCTATAAGTTTTTAGTTCTTTCGCTGGCTTTTTGGGCTCAACTTTGCCCAATGCCTTCGTAGGCAGATCGCGAACATGGCCGACAGAACTTTTTACGATAAAATCTTTACCAAGATATTTATTTATCGTTTTCGCTTTGGCTGGCGACTCGACTATGACTAGAGATTTTGCCATATAATTGAATTAAACCTATTGATTCTAAAGGACTATTTTAGTCATTCTCAAAGATAAAGGACCCCTAGACTGTGCCATTAGGGTGTCCGTGCTTTTTTAACATATATCGACAAAGTGAATGGAAAACAAGATCTTCTTAATAGTTATTCTTCCCATTGCTTCAATCGCGTGCAATTCCTGTTCACTTTTCAACCACCTTGATTGGCAAGGCGCATAAAAACCGTATAATGCCAGCCATTATGCCTTTGCGCCTAGTAATTAACAGGCATTTATTATGCTTATTAATTCGCGGCTAACAAAAAAAGAGACGTTAGCTTCACTGTAAATACTCCCCAAATCATGGGTTATGCATTTATAGGGTAGCGGTCAAACGCTCAAACACCAAATAGAGGGAAAGTATGAAGCAATTTGAAGTTAACTTTGATGGGCTTGTTGGCCCAACCCACAACTATGCCGGACTCTCGTTTGGTAATGTTGCTTCTCTGAACAATGCCAATGCAGTTAGCAGCCCCAAGCAAGCCACTAAACAAGGTTTACTAAAAATGAAAGCCTTGTCTGACATGGGCATGATGCAAGGTGTACTTGCCCCTCAAGAACGCCCAGACATAGCAGCATTACGTCGACTCGGCTTTTCTGGTTCAGATGCCAGAGTGCTAGAAAGCGCTGCAAAGCAATCTAGAGAGATTTTCTTAGCATGTTGCTCTGCATCAAGCATGTGGACAGCAAACGCTGCCACAGTCTCTCCAAGCGCTGATACGGCGGATGGTCGCGTGCATTTTACACCTGCAAACTTAACAAACAAGTTTCATCGTTCATTAGAGCCGCAAGTGACAGGTAATATTTTAAAAGCGACCTTCGCAAACGAAAAGCACTTTGCCCACCACTTACATTTGCCAGATAATGAACATTTTGGTGACGAAGGCGCAGCAAACCATACTCGCTTGTGTTCCGATTACAGCCACGCTGGAGTAGAGCTTTTTGTATATGGCCGTCACGCTTTCGACCCTGGTAAACCCGCCCCCACTAAATTCCCTGCCCGCCAAACACTAGAAGCATGCCAAGCTGTTGCTCGCTTGCATGGGTTAAGCGAAGAAGGCGTGGTATACATGCAGCAAAACCCTGATGTTATCGACCAAGGGGTTTTCCATAACGATGTGATTGCAGTGGGCAACCAAAACGTACTGTTCTACCACGACCAAGCCTTTTATAAAAAGGACGCCGGGCTAAAAGAACTACAAACTAAGTTTGGTGATTCCCCCCTTCATCTTATTGAAGTGCCTACTGATGAAGTGTCGGTACAAGATGCAATTAAAACGTATCTTTTCAATACCCAAATCATCACGCTGCCAAGCGGTGACATGACGATTATTGCCCCCACAGACTGCGAAGAAAACGATGCGGTTAAGCGTTATTTAGACAAACTAGTTACTTTGGGCACGCCGATAAAATCGGTGAACTATTTTGATGTAAAGCAAAGTATGCGCAATGGTGGCGGCCCTGCGTGCTTGCGTTTACGTGTAGCCATGAACGACCAAGAACTTGATGCGGTAAACCCAGCGACCTTAATTAACGACATGCAGTTTGCGCGTCTTAACAAATGGGTAGATAAACACTACCGTGATGAACTTACTGAAGACGATTTACGTGACCCGCAGTTACTGATTGAATCACGCACTGCACTGGATGAACTTACTCAGCTATTAAAGCTTGGTTCTGTGTATCCATTCCAGCAAGATTAGTTATTGTTTTGCATATGAAAAAGCCGGCTTATGCCGGCTTTTTTGTGATAGTTGAATTAGTACTAATTAATAGTACTGCAGTCTGCTTCAGATCCAAATGGGTTCGCAGGTAGACCTGCCCCTTCATTGGTTAAGTCGTCTGAAGAAACGCCTAATCGATAATAATGATCTTGGCTAGCCTCACTCCCTGTCGATTGACCGAAAATCGTAATAACTATATCGTACCAAAAACCGTAATTTGCCGGATAACGATACTCTAGCTCAGCTTGTCCATTTTCATCCGTTATATTCGTCTCTGCAAACGACAATGTTCCAACTATACCTGGTGTTAAGAATTCATCATCATTTGTATCTTCTCCAACATCAAGAATACCATTGCCATTGATGTCTTCATTATCACATTCGATTGTTACGTCAGGCTTATAAATAGACTCGTCTTCATCCCAATACCAGTACCCTTTTAAATATGTTCCTCCTAAAACACGCTTAACAGGCGTACCTGAAGCTGTTAACTCAACGCCACTAACAGGCTGGCCGGCTGAATCAGACACAAACACAGCAAAGCGTTTTAGGTAAGTGGTTGAGTCAGGCTCTTCAATTTCATTGCCAGTACCAATTGAGATATCAAATGCTCTATCCCCTACGGTCATATACACTTCGTCAGTAATCGTTTCATCGCTTGCTACAGAAGCGCGAATAATCACAGCATCTTCACTTGAAGGCGCACCTGAGGTAAATACCGTAGACGCTATACCGCTGCTGTCGGTAGTAGATTGAGAAGGTGAAATAGAACCAGTAGATACATCATCAACGTTGAAGTTAACCACGGTATTTTTAACTAGGTTACCTGAAGGGTCTCTAACCACTGCGGTAATAGTACTGGTTTGCCCATCAGGGCCAATCAGGTCAGGTGTAGCATCAGCTATCAAGGTAAACGGTTCAACCGCAATAAACTCTACTTGCGCAACCGCATTCACCGTAGACTCATTACCAGACTCAGTACCTGTGGCAGTAATGGAAGCAAAACCGGCGTTGTCAGACTCTATTGAGATAGAGGCAATACCTTCAGCATCGGTGGTGACAAGCGCTGCGCCAATAATCGCTCCGCGAGAAGCACTAAATATCACGTTATTACCCACAGCAGGGCTGCCATCTTGTAGCCATTGAACACTGATGGTGGCCGCTTCATTCAATGATATTTCTTCATCTGGCAGTACCACAAAACTAAATTCGTCTTGTTGAACCTCTAATTCAAATTCTACAGAGGCATTAAGTGACGAAGCAGTGATCGTATCTTCACCCGAAGTAGTTGCTGTGTAAGTAATAGTCGCTTGACCATCAGCCCCCGTATTAACCGAGGTTTCACTTAAAGAGCCATTCGCTGCTTCTAATAGGATAGTTTGATTAACAATGGCTACCCCATCAGAATCTTGAACACGCAACGTATATTCGGCGGTGTCATTCAATATAACTGAATTTGCACCATTAATAGTCACTTCGGTGCCGGTGATCAAAATATCAACGGTTTCAACTAATGCGCCGGTTTGAGCCGTTAGCGTTACCGTGCGATTCGACGCATCATTCTGAGTAGACACTAACGCTCTGGCAGTACCATCGGCGGTGGTGGTAGATTGGGTTAGCTGCAATTCGACACCAGCTTCATTGCTAGCAGAAAAGTTAACCTCAACGCCTTCCATCAACACGCTTTGTTCGTTTTTAATTAATGCGATAAGTTCAATATCGTCAGAGCCACTAGAGGCCAACTGAACCGCACTTGCATATAATTGTAAAGATGCAGGGTCTTCGCTAACGGTAACGCTTCCAGTAGAACTGAAGGTAGTCGTGTCACTTTCAAGGGTTGAAAGTGTCGCTGTTAATTCGCCATCTCCCGATGCAGTGCCAACAGCCAAGCTGATACTCGCAATACCGCTCTCGTCAGTACGGGCAGTCCCTGTATCATTTCCAAAAACAGCTAATTCATCATTGCTTAGTGTGAAGGTAACAATTAAGTCTTCTTGTGGCTCACCTTCACTGTTCAATACCGTAGCTACTGCGGTTAAGCTATTTTCTGAAGACAAATCACTGTCTGATTCACCTGCGGCATTTTGCAATGCCAACGATACCGTGGTTGCTGGGTCAACCGTTGCGCTGCCTACTGCCGAAAAAGTAGTAGAGCCGGATTCACCGCTGCTCAAGCTACCTGTTATCTCACCATCACCTGAGGCAGTGCTGGCATTAATGGTAATTCTTGCTACCCCGCTGTCGTCAGTTCGCGCTGTACCGGTGTCGTTTCCGAACACCGCAAGGTCGGTATTACTTAATGCAAACGTGACAAGTTGGTCGGCTTGGGCAACGCCGTCGGTATCGGTAACAGTGGCAATAACGGTAAGAGAATTGTCGGCGGTTAGGTTGCGGTCGGTTTCGCCGCTGGCGTTTTGAACGGTTAATACGACATTAACAGTAGCGGAGGAACCACTGCCATCATCTGATCCATCGCTATCATCTCTAGAGACTGAATCGCCTCCGCCACATGCTGCTAGTATAAAAATTGTACTAAATAGCCAGAGTGTCTTAGACAAGACGCGCGTAATTTGTCGCATAATTCGTTCCTGAACCTTTATAAATGACAATTGGGTCGTTTTTTATGTTTTAAAATCAATAGAATCTGTCACACTAAATAAAAATATAAAAATGTACAGGGAATTTTAATGTCTCAATCTGCACATAAATTTAGTTTAACCACCAGAATCTTTATCGGCATGATTGCCGGTATCGTGATAGGTGTGCTTCTTCAACTATTGTTCGATGATAGCGGAGATTTCACGTTTTCGGTATTTGGTTTCCAGTTCTCTGCGTATAGCATTTTTGTAGATGGTATATTTTCTACCCTTGGGCAGATTTTTATCGCTAGTTTAAAGATGTTGGTGGTGCCACTAGTATTTGTTTCGCTTATATGCGGTACCAGTACCCTGTCCGACCCTAGTAAGTTAGGCCGGTTAGGCGCTAAGTCTGTTGGTCTTTATGTTGTCACGACCGCAATAGCAATCACACTGGCCATGAGTATGGCTTTACTTATCTCGCCAGGAGAAGGGTTAAATCTAACCACTGAAACGTCATTTGAAGCGAAAACTGCACCAAGTTTGGGTGACGTTATCGTTAATATGTTTCCAAGTAACCCTATTAACTCGATGGCGCAAGGCAACATGCTTCAGATCATCGTGTTTGCAGTGTTATTCGGTATTTCTATGGCGATGACTGGCGAAGCAGGCAAACGTGTCAGTGCGTTTTTTGAAGACATCAACACGGTTATCATGCGTCTTGTCACCATCATCATGAACCTTGCGCCTTACGGCGTGTTTGTATTGATGGCTAAACTGTTCTCTACCATTGGTAGCGACACTATCTTTAGCTTGGCCAAATACTTCTTCTTAGTATTTGGCGTGCTGATCATCCATGGTCTAGTGACCTACTCAATACTGCTTAAACTTTTAAGCGGCTTGAGCCCAATTGTTCTACTAAAGAAAATGCGCGATGCAGCCTTATTTGCATTTAGTACTTCAAGCAGTAGCGCTACGCTGCCAGTCACCATGGAAACGGCGCGAAATAAATTGGGTATTAACAATTCAGTAGCGTCTTTCACCCTTCCTCTAGGTGCAACCATCAATATGGATGGCACCGCTATTATGCAGGGTGTGGCTACCGTATTTATCGCTCAAGTTTATGGCGTTGATTTGAGTTTGGGCGACTACATGATGGTGGTGTTAACCGCTACCCTAGCTTCTATCGGTACGGCGGGTGTGCCAGGTGTGGGCTTAATCATGCTAGCCATGGTACTACAGCAAGTTAACCTGCCAGTTGAAGGTATCGCCCTGATTATTGGTGTCGACCGCTTACTTGATATGACCCGTACTGCAGTTAACATTACAGGTGACTGTATGGTGTCGTGTGTTGTCGCGAAAAGCGAAGGTGGGCTTGATGAAGATATTTATTACAATGAACATGCCGGTGAAAAAGAAGAAGATGTGAATTTTAGCGAGTTTGACAAGAACGCTTAGTTCCTTTATCGCTTTCGAACTACACAAAAGGGTTAGCATCGCTAACCCTTTTTTATTGCTTATAGGTCTTGCCATCACCCAGTGCAAATACATTGTACAATTGCATTATACTGACAATCTCAATACATATTCGTAAGTGAATGACCAAGTATATTGGTGCTGTAATACGCTCAATCAAAGGCTTCAGTGTGCGTCTAGCTATGGTTATCATCTACAATTTTTAATAGCTAAGATTATTGCTAGCAGTCATACAAGCGATGACAATCCCTCTTCCTACATATAAACCCCAACACCGTTAATGAAGGGATTGAGAAGGAGACACTTTTGTCGCTTTATGGGCTGGGTACCAGGTTGCTAGTACGGACATGATGATGGCGACCACACAGGTGGCTACCACGTCTTGCCACATAAGTGCGGAAGGTAAAAAGTCGATAAAATAAATATCGCCTGACAACACTTCAACCCCAAAAACACCTTCTAAAAACTTCACAATAGTAGAAAGATTAGGGGCAATAATAATTGCAAGGGTTACCCCTACCACTATGCCAATGAGTCCGTTCAGCACACCTTGAAACATAAACGTGCGCCGGATTAGTGTATCGGTTGCGCCCATGGTTTTTAAGATAGCAATGGCAGGTTGTTTTTCTCGTACCGCCATGACTAATGAAGACACAATATTAAAACAGGCCACGGCAATCACCAGCACCAACGCAATATACACAACCGTTCGAACTAGCTGAATGTCGTTGTACAAATGACCTTGGGTTCGCGTCCAGTCAGACATATAGACCGCTTGAGGGTAGCTATAACCTATATCTCGCATGGTGATATAGGCCGAAAACGGATCGTGTAATGTGAAGCGCATACCCAATGCTTGGCCCTCTATGCCAGCGGCCGCGGTAGCTTTCGCAAGGTGCATCAGCCCCAATTGGTTATCAAGCTCCCCACCAACATGCATAAAGCCTGCAACGGTTAAGGTTATTGATGTGGGTGCGCTAAAGCGTAAATCTTTCGTGGTAACGGGAATAAGTGCCTGTACGGTATCGTCCACCTCAATATCAAGCTTGTTGGCAATCCCTTGACCTATCAGCACACTGTCGCTGTTTAACGCGAAGTTTTGCCAATGTTCGTCCGTTACTTGTCGGCTAAACGTGTTTTGTGCGTCTGCCGCAATGCCCGTCAATGAAATCGCCTTTAACTCACCTTTGAATTGCAACATGCCGGTAAGTGGGGTGTAAGGTTCAACCTTGGCAATTCTGGGGTCTTGGTTCAGGCGGTAAAGCTGCGCATCTAAGTTCTCAATACCGGTCTTGTCGGTGCTATATAACTCGCCGTGAGGAATAACGGTTAAAATTCGCTGCGTTAGCTCTCGCTCAAAACCATTCATTACACTTAACAAGGTAATTAACACGAAACAACCAAGGCCTATACCTACGGTAGACGACATCGAAATAAATGAGATAAAGCGATTTTGAACTTTGGCTCGACGAAATCGTTTAGCAAGTTGCCATGCCAACGCCACTAGCGTTGCTCCTCTGTTGCTGCGTTAAGCAGTTCACCATCTTTAATGCGAAGCACTCTGTCCATACGGTTAGCAAGGGTAATATCGTGGGTTACTACCACAAAGGCAGTTTGTTTTTGCTCGCTTAAACGTTTTAACAGCTGATAAATCTGCTCACCTGTGGTGGCATCTAAATTACCGGTTGGTTCATCGGCAAGCACAACTGACGGTGATGCGACTAATGCTCGAGCGATGGCGACCCGTTGGCGTTCGCCGCCTGAGAGCGCGCTAGGCAAGTGATCTGCACGATGAGAAAGCCCTACATCGTTAAGTAAAGCGTTTGCTTTCGCATTAGCGGTACTCGCACTCTCGCCGCCAATGCGAAGGGGCATGGCAACGTTTTCAAGTGCAGTAAATTCACCTAGCAAATGATGGAATTGGTAAATAAAACCCATTTCTTTGTTTCGCAAGGCGGCAAGTTGTTTAGCATTTAGATGAGTAAGCGACTCGCCTTTAAACCACACCTCACCACTTGTGGGTGTGTCTAAGCCCCCAAGCAAATGCAGCAAGGTACTTTTTCCTGAGCCAGAGCTACCTAAAATGGCAACATGCTCACCCGCATTGATAGAAAGTGAAATGTTATTTAGAACAGGCGTGCTGTTGTCGCCTTCTTGATAAATTTTACAAATTTTTCGGCAATGTAATACGTCCTGCATGCAGCCGTTCTTCGTCTTTTAACAATAACTGCATGGTATCGCGGAACGACAGACACGCCAACCGATTAATGGGTTTGGAAAGACAGCTCAATCGTATTTGCTAAATTCTTAACCGTTTGCGGTTTACCAAATAACCACCCTTGCCCATACTCCACATTCATGTTCACAAGTTCTCGTCGCTGCTCGTTGTTCTCAACCCCCTCAGCAATCAAGGTCACTTTCAGCTCATCAGCAATATTGACAATATGGGGTATCAACGATGAACGAATACTGTGATCTTCCATGTCCATCACGAAACTACGATCTATTTTTAAAAACTCACATTTTAAAGATTTCAGTTGGCTAAGGTTTGAGTAACCTACGCCAAAGTCATCGATGGCAACCCAAAACCCACGACTTCGAAGGGCTTTAATATGTTTTGCTGCACTGCTTGTCGCAAGCTGTTCATCTTCGATGATTTCCAGCACAAGCTTAAAATTTTTGTTATTTAAATCTAGCACCCAATCCAAATCGATTAATTCATCTTGCATAAAATCTGACGGGAATAAATTAAACGACACCTTGAAACCTTCAGGAATGTTGGCGCATCGATTTAATTCATCCATTGCCGATTTTATCATCACAGTAGTAAATTCCCATGTTTTGCCAATATCTCTTACTTGGGAAATAAAGTCATCAGGATAGATAGGGCCATATTCATCTTCAAACCGACTCAAAACCTCACAGCCTACTACTTCTCCCGTGTCTAAGTTTACAAACGGTTGGTACAAACAATAAAACATCCCTGATTTCAGCCCACGGTTTATCCGCGATTCTAAGGAACGTATGCGTCGCAAGTAATTGAAGGTGAGCATATGGGATAAAGCAGCTGCCATTAACATGATGCAGATAAAGAGCACTAATTTGCCCTTGTGAATTTTAAATATTCTGGCTTCATCAGGAACGACGGTTAGACATACTTCGGAGTAATATTTTTCACATTTAATTATTCTGAGGGAAAAATAGTCGGTACTAAGACTGCGTCCCTCGCGCCCCGTTATAGAAGGCGTTAATCGGGTGCTGCCTGCCATATGGTAAAGTTGCTCACCGTTATAAAAAAGCGCCCAATCTCGACCGAAATTCAGACCGATAACCCCATCTAAATCTAACACGGCGTTATAACGCCCCCGCTTCGCGATGGTGCCTTTAGATTGATTATCGAACAACTCTAAAGGTGTATTTATCCAAAATGCATCCCCTAAAGCCGTAACAAAATCTGGAACAGCTTCATCTATGGGTTGCTTTAATACCCCAAGATAGGTGCTGCACAATAATTTCCCATCACCAAAGAAACCAATTTCTTTCACGAAACGAGAGCGAAACAAGGTGCGTCGCATTTCGTTTAGATTATCTTCACTACAGGAATAATAAGAATTGGCGATTAAATAGTCTAGTGACGCTTCAGCGTCTTTAAATACCATCCGCACATTGGATAAGATATCTTCGGCACGGGCCTCTTCGTGTTCTTTTATGACTGAGAACATCAGTAGGCCGAGCACAACGCTAACAAATACAACCGTTAGAAACGATACGGCGATTGCTCTGAGATTGTCAGCGAGTAGATATTGTCTATGCTCATTATTGCTCATTTGTACCACATAAAATTAAGGCGTCTTATTGTGCGTATACACATGAAAGTAGTCGAAAAATTGACTATTAGAATAATACTTTAGATGGATTTAAGCATTGCAGAAGATTAAGTTAAGTCAATGAAGTGAAGAGAATAAAGTTAGCTAACGTCCAGATGACACGCAGCCACAATATTATACAAAGCGTGTGGTTTGCTGCTTTGACGAATTATTCAGTTGCCTAACAGTAAGGCGCCATCAAGGGATAGTAATACCAAATATGGGGAAAGGCTTTTATGTGGCAACGACAATCTGTAGGAGAGAAAAACATAGGTGCAATAACTATAGATGAAAGAGCTACAGATTAAAGCACTGTAAGAAAAACAAGGGAAAACTAAGTAAATGAAAAATAGAAGAGGAAGTAGAAGTAGAAAAAATAATAGATGAAACGCAAACAGGATGCCTGCAGCGGTATGAAGTTGATAAAGAAGTTTTATCAATGAGCAGTAGAACCTGCCAAAGTAAATGCTTTCCCGAAAATGGCGGAGCGGACGGGACTCGAACCCGCGACCCCCGGCGTGACAGGCCGGTATTCTAACCAACTGAACTACCGCTCCGCATAATGGGAAAGGTGCCTTTTAGTTAAGTGGCGGAGCGGACGGGACTCGAACCCGCGACCCCCGGCGTGACAGGCCGGTATTCTAACCAACTGAACTACCGCTCCACAATTTCAATGTTATCAGTGAGTTAGTTGAGTTGTTAAAACCCCTTGCCCTCACTGCGGCGCAGATAATACGGTTTAGACCCTGCAGAGTCAATGCTTTTTATTAATAAAATTGTCATCTGGGCACTGTTTGCACGATAAATAAACACAATGTTGAAATATAATTCAATCAGGCGGGAATTCGTACACATAAAACTAGGACGCTCTTCCCACAGGCCACGCTCACCTTAGGATAGCTTACTTACACTTTTGTATTAATGAATAGCAAAAGAACTCCTGCTACGGCGATACAGCCCTATTTAAATGGCCTATTTATTTGCCCCACTCTTTACCCTACTCTGCCGGTTTCGACTTCTTAAACCTTGCCAGCAACTTTTTAAAGCCCTTAGGTTCATTATCAAGCGATAAGTCAGATTCAGACACCACTTTCTTCTTGGCCTTTTTATTTTCTTTTTTCGTGGCTGCTTTTGCAGATGCAGGACCACTGGCCTTTCGTCTTTTCAAGATAATAATAACCGCAGCAATAACACCTATTAAAATGATGGTCCCATTCACCGCTAAAATAATCAGGGTTAGCGTGCCTGAATCCATTTCATCATCTTCAGCCATCGACTGTGTATTGTCTTGATTGAGAGATGTTGAACTATCACCCATTGAAAGCGGATCTTCACTGCCATCAACAATAGGGTCTTCGCCGTCAATAAGCGGGTCTATCACTTCTGGCTCAGGCGCTTCAGCCACAAAAGTATATTCAGGAACATCCAGTATGAAGTCTCGGCCTTCTGATGTTGTGCCATAGGCGGTTAATTTAACGCGATAAACCCCCTCTTCGTACGCCACGATAAGATGCTCTCGCACACTATCGCCGCCTTCGGTTAACGAAAAGTTTTGAATATCTGCGTTTGGAAATTTAATTTTACCGTCAATCAGGAGTGACTCAATATTAACTAGCTCGCGGTTCACATCAATGAGCAGCGTGTGATAACCGTCTCCCGTGCCATCGGTAGCGTCTAATTCAACATCCACATAAACAGGGTTGTTGTAAAGGATAATGGGTGCACCAATTTGTTCTCGCGTGAACATTGGCGTGTCTACTCGATAAACAGGCTGCCATTTACCTGCTGCAACCTTTAAATTGAATTGGCCAGTGAACACGCCATCCATTGGACGCTCATCCATACCCCGACCGTTATCTTCAAACTTTGCAATTTCTGCATCGTTAGCACCAAAGTTGTCGTAATTAGGGTCATTTGCACTTTCGAACTCAATAGACAATTCCACAACATCACGGAACTGTTGGTTATCTATTTTTTCGCCGCCGTTGGTTAGGTAAGCCGTAGATTTTAATATTTCGCCCGAAAAGAGAATGCTGGGAAGCGATGTGGCGTGAAGCTTAATATCAGAAATGACCATAACCCGACTTGCTGGGTTAACCTGACCTACCGCCTGCCAAGGGCCAGGCATAGGGTTTTCAATAGTGATCATGTCGAAGGTGTCGGCATCGAACCACTTAACGTAGGTCTCGTCCACCCGACCTTGAAATAACTTTGAACCATCGGGGCGAACTAATACTACGGGGGCAGAGCCGTATTCGCGAAAGAAAATCATGGAGACCTCTTTCACGTTGTAATCAATACGAAAACGATTCTGTAATAACTTAATCGAGTTTTCGTATTCATCCCCCAAGTCAGTAATAGGCGAAGGCGCAGTGTCGACTTGCGTGTCCTGTGATGACGGAGCTGGCAGCGAAGTATCTTGTGAAAATACCGTTGAAGTACATCCTAATAGGCACAACGCCAACACTAGTTTCATCACACCTACTCTCACTGTTGCCCGCTCCTTTGGAAATGTATTTTAAAAATGGTTAAGTACGTCTAGCAGCTAAAGCAACACACCATAACCTGCACCTGAATTAGCTATGCATCGTTTTGCTCTGGGCGCCACAAACATTTACCCCCTGCTTTTTCTACAATATCTAAACGGGATTCATGCTGTGCTAATTCATCGGCGCTAGCCTTGATAACCTTTAATTTATTTCCGTTTCTGTTCAACCGGCGAAGTGCATCTGATTGGTTTTCACCGCTGCCCTTAGATGCCAAATTAAGCTTTGTCTGTCCACCGGTCATTAGCAGGTAAACGTCGGCGAGTATTTCAGCATCCAGTAATGCCCCGTGAAGCTCACGGTGGCTGTTGTCTATGCCATAACGTTTACACAACGCATCTAGGTTATTTTTCTGCCCTGGGTGCATTTTGCGCGCAACCGCCAAGGTATCAAGCACACTACAAATATCTTTGGTGATAACGCCACGGGTTTTCGGTTCCATCCCAAATTCGTGATCCATAAAGCCCACATCGAAGGGCGCGTTATGAATAACTAATTGAGCACCGCGAATAAAATTCACAAAATCTTCGGCTACATCTCTAAATGTAGGTTTGTCGGTTAAGAACTCATTAGTAATACCGTGAACATCTATCGCTTCTTGTTCAATTTGGCGGCCTGGATTAATGTATACATGAAAGTGATTGCCAGTAAGTTTACGGTTAACCAGCTCAACACACCCAATTTCAATCACTCGGTGACCTTCTTTAGGGTCGATACCTGTAGTTTCTGTATCTAGTACAATCTGACGCATGATTCCTCTAATCTTACCTTTTGTTTTTTGATAGTATATCAACCCCTTCGCCACAGGCTAAGGGAAAAGCGAAATATGAAAGTAAATAATTTAAGGACACCCAGTGGCTCAAAAAACCATTCACATTTTTACTGATGGCTCATGCCTTGGAAACCCAGGCCCTGGCGGTTATGGTGCTGTTTTAGTTTATAACAGTCACCGTAAAGAGCTAAGTGGCGGATTCGCGCATACTACCAACAATCGTATGGAATTAATGGCGCCTATTGAAGCATTAAACAGCTTAACTGAGCCCTGCAACGTTGAATTGACGACAGATAGTCAGTATGTGAAAAACGGTATCAATCAATGGATCCACAACTGGCGTAAGAACGGCTGGCGCACATCAGACAAAAAAGCGGTAAAAAATGCCGACCTTTGGAAACGCCTTGATGAAGCAGTGAGCAAGCATAAAATTAATTGGCACTGGGTAAAAGGCCATTCGGGTCACCCTGAAAATGAACGCTGCGATGATTTAGCTCGGGGTGCGGCAGAAGCCAAACCTACAACACCAGACAGTGGCTTTACAGGCTAATTGCGTTAAGGATTAATAGCTTACAAGACCAATAGATTTGAAAGCAAATACCTCTATAGGTATAGGTAAAGGTAAAGGTTAGCGATTTTGCAAAAAGAAAAGGCTGCATCGCCTTTTCTTTCGTTACGCTAAATTGTTTTTATTTTTCGCGTCTCACTACCACTCTACAACTATCTTTCCTTGCGTGTTGTTACTTTCTAATCGTGCGTGAGATTTTGCGACATCATTTATTGCGTATACCGTATCTATGTTTACGCTAAGCTCGCCGGTGGTGAATGCTGGTAAACAGGTTGTCGAGAAGTCACTAATAAGCGCGCTTTTGTATTCATCCGTTCTATTGCGCAGCGTAGTACCTTGTATTCTGGCTCGTTTACCCAGCATCAATGCCATATCTAGGTTATCTGCATAACGCCCAGCTAACATGGCGAGGTAAACCACAATGCCATCGCGCTTTAGAATCTGAAGGTTCCGATTCAGATAATCGCCCCCTACCATATCAAGCACCATATTAACGCCTTCAGGCCAGTTAGTTTTTATCTCTTCAGCAAAGTTTTTATCTTTATAGTTTATCAGCAGGTTAGCGCCGTTTTGCTGGCAGTGCGCTAGCTTTTCTTGGGATGACGCGGTAACGGCACTTTCTACTCCCCAATAATGACAAAGCTGAGTAGCAGCTAATCCCACACCACTAGCACCACCGTGAATGAGTACTCGTTCTGCTGGTTTTACATTCGAAATAAGGCGCAAGCATTGAAATGCAGTAAGAAACACCTCGGCAAGGCCTGCTGCCGAGCTATACGGCATGTTCTCGGGAATAGGCATTAGATGTAGTGGATTGACGGCAACTTGTTGTGCATAGCCGCCGCCTGCGACCAATCCAAAGACCTTATCCCCCACTTTCCACTCACTGACTGTAGCGCCAACCTCTATGATCTCACCGGCAACCTCAAGCCCTAAAATTTCACTTTCACCAGGGGGCGGTGGATAGTGCCCTTGTCGTTGCAGTGTATCGGCACGGTTCACACCAAAGGCGTGTACTTGCACTAGCACTTTGTCGTCGGTGAGTACGGGTGCATCAACCTCTGCTATTGTTAGGCCTTCTGGTGCACAGCCTTTTTCGAAGTTTACAAATTGCATTAGTATCCTCTTTTTTGGAATTTCACTGGGGGTGCAGTATGTCTTTGCACGTTAGTGATAGCATGAATAATTACGTTAACCTATGACTACGTGGATGATAATTTTAAGTGCATAATTGAGTTCGCAATTTTAGCCTCATACCGCTAACAACTGGCTTATTGTGCAAAATTAGACTTAAAACAATGTAACGTAATGCTATTAAAACAAAACTCATGATCACCAATAGTTTGCTATAACTTTATGTGTTACCTAACGGCTGCGCTGCCTAAACAAACTTACTTTCAAACTTAATAAAATAGTTAAGTTCTGGTCAGTAAACGGGGTAATCATTCGCATAGGCAACGCTTTATCGCTATACTTCGCCCCGCCGCTTACGTGTGGTTGCAAGGGCCGTTCACTTGCTAAAGGCTTTTTATTTGGCTAAAGGCTTCTTATAAGGCTAAAGGCTTTCAATGCAATACCCACTTCCTAGCTAATTCAAGAAATAGAGTACGTTTCATGTCATCACAAGTTATATTGCATCCTAATAGAGATAAATCCCTTCGTCGTCGCCATCCTTGGGTGTTTGAAAGCGCCGTGGCAGAACTAAAAGGTAGAGGGCGCAGTGGTGACACTGTTGATGTGTTCGATTCAGAAGGTGATTGGTTAGGTCGCGGTGCTTACTCTCCTACTTCGCAAATTCGCGTGCGCATGTGGACATTTAGTAAAGAAGAAAGCATCGATAACGCGTTCTTTTTACGTCGCATGGAAATAGCACTTAAATTACGAACCCGTTTATTTGACCCAGAAGTGACCAATGCATTTCGCTGGATTGCATCTGAGAGTGATGGCCTTCCAGGTGTTACCATAGATTTGTACGACAACGTAGCCGTATTGCAACTATTAAGCGCTGGGGCCGAGAAGCACCGAGATAAAATTGTGTGGGCAATAAACAAGTTAAAGCCCGGTACCCACGTTTACGAGCGAAGCGATGTTGATGTACGTAAAAAGGAAGGTTTAGAGCCAGTTACAGGTGTGGTGAGCGGCGAGCCACCTATGCAAGTTACCGTGAAAGAAAATGGGCTTTCTATCATTGTTGATATAGAGAACGGCCACAAAACAGGCTTTTATCTTGATCAACGAGATAGTCGTGCTGCCGCTGCACATTATGCCAAAGACGCTGACGTGCTTAATTGCTTTAGCTATACCGGCACCTTTTCTTGTTACGCACTACAAGGCGGTGCAAAATCGGTTACTAATGTGGATGTTTCTCAACCTGCACTTGACCTTGCTAAGCAGCATGTGGCGTTAAATGGTTTAGATGAAAGCAAAAGTCATTACGTCAAAAAAGATGTTTTTAAGCAGTTGCGTGAATACCACGAACGTAAAGAACAATTTGATATGGTTATCCTTGATCCGCCCAAATTTATCGACAACAAAGCATCACTCACCCGTGCTGCCCGCGGCTATAAAGATATAAACCTGTACGGTATTCATGCGGTGAGAAATGGTGGATTACTGCTTACTTTTAGCTGCTCTGGCTTAATGCCAGCCGATTTGTTTCAAAAAATTGTGGCTGATGCTGCATTGGATGCAGGAAGAACCATCAAAATTATTGCGCGACTTAACCAAGCCACCGATCATCCTGTGATAGGCAGTTATCCTGAAGGGTATTACTTGAAAGGTTTAGTTTGTGAAGTCACTGATCTGTAATTTCTGGCGTACTTTTACATCCAACGAAATACACGTCACAGACGAATAAAAGCAAATTAATACAGGGTTACTGTTTAATTCATTAAGCATAAAAAAACGTGGCGCTAAGGTTTTATTAAGTGTTATTAGACTTGACTCACCTTTAGTGCCACGTTCTTCGAAAATTCAAATAAGAGGCAAACTTAGGAAACGCTTATGATGCCAATGTCATCTCATTTGAAGCAAAAGCCTGATCAGGACCACTACGTAGTTGCTGATCGCTAGCTTGCTCTTTAGGCTGGTTCTCAAACTTCTTCCAGACTCGCTCGTGAAAATAAAATACCACCGTATTCACAGCTGGCTCAACTAAGGCTACTGCCCCACCCACTACTGCACTACCTGTTAATAAATATGCCACTGTAAAAGCGACAGTGAAGTGCATACATGCAAAAGTGATTGTCTTTTTCATAATGATTGACCTAATAAGTTTGTCTCGAATCGTTAATGAGAATTATTATCGATTAGATACATTAAAGACAATTGATTTTTACGAAGGGCGCCATCGACTTATTCGATTTCAAACTTATGAAGGGCGTTGCTTAGCGGGTTTAAAACAAGTCATATACGCGCAGTCATAATGTGAAGAGATAAGCCAACGAGATAAATCAGCGGCCATTAAAGCCCGTGAAACATACCGCCGGGGAAGTCGGCAAAATGATTGCCAATAATTTATCGATGACTAAATGTAATTAGCTATGGGTAGCGGTGAGAAAAAAGGCTAGTCTGACTCAAGAGAAACTCAAGAGAGACTCACGAGAGACGTCGTGAGTCATTGTAATGAATATACTTAGGCTTGCGAAAACACTATCAGCCTATTTCATTTCTGTGATTTCAACCCCAATCAAACAGCTAGATTCCGTGTCTGGCTCACAGCGAACCACAGTAGCAATGGCTGCTAGTGAAGGTACTTGAGAGCTTGGAGAATCTATGGCAACGCTAACTTGCGTACCAATTTCTATCGAAGGTTCATCAACTTCTAAAGACATGCCTGTTGCACTTATATCTTTACACATTGCTTGCATAGTGCGGCTCGATTCATCATCAGTAACCTGTAACTGACAAGGCGAATTAACCATCATCCTGAAAAAATTTCGCTTATCGTCGTATCCCAACATTTCTACATCTCCACTACGTATTCAAACCACATGTTGCTCTACCTGTTATAGGGCGAGCTTGGCTGCTTGTCAATCAGCCTGATCAATAATTGTCCATTTATATTTAGAAAATTAGATTCTGTCATTTGGGAAATTAAACAAGCCGCTTAATTTCCCAGCTAGAAGTCAGCTAAAAACAGTGAGATACGCTTTGCCGATATGGGGTAAGCCGTACCTAATGCTTGGGCAAATAAAGACACCCTTAATTCTTCAATCATCCAACGTGTATCTAATAATGCTTCTGGTACTTTGCCTTTAGGGTATTTACCACACGCTTTTTCCCATTCACTTAGGGCTTTTTCAACGGTGAGTTGATGCATTCTGTCTTTATTCGGATCAATCGGTAGTTTTTCTAAACGACGAGACAAGCCTTTTATATATCGGTTCCAATCGTTAAGCCGTGCTTCACCTATATCCGAAACAAACCCTGGGAATACCAAGCTAGAAAGATGCCCTTTGCAATCGCCCAATGCGTTTATCATGTTAAGGGGCACATTGCCTTTCATTTGCTTTTGGCATTGATGTGCGAGCGTTAAGCCCTGCTCTACCTGCTTGGCTATTTCTAATACTTTGTCGTTAATTTGTGCGCGCACTATATCTACGCAGGCATCGAAATCCGCTTTGCTACGAATATCTGTGTTGTGCTTTTCACAATATTCGCCCACCAGCGCATCTATACCGGCAAAAATACAATCATCAATAAGCGCTTTAATTTGCCCAAACGGATTAAAGTAAAGACCCAGCTTCGCTTTATTGGGTAACTTACTTTGCAAGTAATTTAGCGGGGACGGCATGGCGTTTTTAATTAACACGTTCACACCTTTTCGGTGCATTGATTGCGCTTTTTCTGGCTCGTCTATAAGCGCGATATCTACCTTGTCGCCCTTTTCTACTAAAGCGGGGAAAGCTTGTACTTCAAAGCCACCCATTTTTTGCGCAAAAGTAGTAGGCAGTGTGTCGAAATCCCAACTTTCAATACCACTACGCTCAAGCTCAGGCGTAGCCGCCTTTTCAAAGGTTTCTTTTACTTGCCCAGCACATTGCTGTTTAAGAGCGTGTAAATCGTCTGAGCGCGCAATGGTTTCGCCTTTATCGTTTACTACCGTAAAGTGCATGATCAGGTGTCTATCTAGCTGCGACAGATTCCATTCATCTTCTTCTACGGTAATACCGGTCATTTTACGAAGCTTGGCGGTAACCGCCTCTACAAGGCTTATGGGGCGGCCATTTTTATCCGTCTCGCTTATATCTGCAATGCAGGCATCCGCAAAGTTAGGCGCAGGCACAAAGTTGCGGCGTAAGCGCTTTGGCAAGGTTCTGATCATCGACACTATGCGTTCATGTCGTAGCCCTGCCACTTGCCAATCAAAGCCAATATTTTCCACTTGGTTGAGTACCGGCAAAGGAATAATCACGCTAACCCCATCATCATCCGCATTCGGCTCAAAATGATAACGAAGCCCCATGGTGATGTTGCCCTGTCGCCATGCATCCGGAAAGGCGTTCTCTATGGCTTGTCCAGGCTGTTGGCGATACACGTCATCCTCGGTAAAGGTAAGCACGTCGCTTATCTTTTCGGTACCAGACTTTTCGCCGCCCGCTTGCTTAACTAACGCTTCTTGGTTTTTATACCATTTCTTAAACGCGGCTTCGTTGTTCGCTTCTACCGGAATACGCGAGGCATAAAAACGGACTAATTCGTCGTCATCAACCAAAAGATCTCGGCGTCGGGTCTTTTGTTCAAACTCATCGGCTTGTTCTAATAAAGCTTGGTTCTCTTTCAAGAAACCAAAATTAAGCCGCGTATTACCTTCAACTAAGCCTTCCCGAATAAAGAGTTCGTGACATACCGGCGGGTCAATTAGGCTATACACTTTGGCTCGTTTCATCACTATAGGTAAACCAAACAAGGTCACTTTTTCAAACGCGATAACTGCACCGCGTTTTTTCGACCAATGGGGCTCAGAATAACTATGCTGACTAACATGCCCAGCTAAAGACTCTATCCACGCGGGGTCTATTTTTGCCACCATACGTGCGAATAGCTTAGAGGTTTCAACGAGCTCAGCCGCCATTACCCATTTAGGTTGCGATTTAGAAAGCCCAGAACCTGGGAAAATCATAAAGCGGGTGTTGCGCGAGCCTAAGTATTCTCTGTCTTTATCTTTAAAGCCAATATGCGACAGTAACCCACTGGCAATGGCTTCGTGAATAGCTTGATAATCTGGCTCGTTTTTCACAATGCCAAAGCCCAGTTCGGCCACCGACTTTTTAAGTTGGCTAACAATATCTTGCCATTCGCGCATACGCAGATAATTAATAAATTGGCTCTTACACCATTTACGAAGGTGGTTCTGGCTTAATTCATTTTGCTGCGCTTTAAACGCGTCCCACAAGTTATACAAACTAATAAAGTCTGAATCTTTATCGGTATATTCGCTGTGCTTTTCATCCGCCTGTTGGCGTTTATCTTGTGGGCGCTCACGAGGGTCTTGAATAGATAGCCCCGCGGCAATTACCATGACTTCCATTAACGCATTGGTACGCTGCGCTTCAACCACCATACGGGCGTAGCGAGGATCGATAGGTAAACGGGCAATCTGCCTGCCCATTTTGGTAAGCTGCATACGGCCTTTTTGTTTCACGATGGCCTGAATTTCTTCTAGCAACCTAAAACCGTCGTTGATGTTGCGGTTATCTGGCGGTTGAACAAACGGAAAATCGGCAATATCCCCCAACCCCAACGCCAACATTTGTAAAATAACTGAGGCCAAATTAGTACGCAGTATTTCTGGGTCGGTAAATTCAGGGCGGCCAAGGTAATCATCTTCACTGTATAAACGAATACAGATACCATCGGAAACACGTCCACATCGCCCTGCCCGCTGATTCGCAGACGCTTGCGATATCGCTTCTATAGGTAACCGCTGTACTTTACTGCGAGCGCTGTAGCGTGAAATACGCGCCACACCTGGGTCGATAACATACTTAATGCCCGGCACAGTCAACGAGGTTTCTGCCACGTTGGTAGACAACACAATGCGCCTACCGGTGTGAGATTGGAAAATACGGTTTTGTTCTGCGGCGGAAAGCCTAGCATACAAAGGTACTATTTCAGTATTGCGGTATTGCCTGCGAATTAGCGCATCTTGGGTGTCGCGAATTTCACGTTCCCCACTTAAGAACACTAAAATATCGCCCGGTTTCTCGGTTAATAGCTCATCAACCGCCCCCACAATGGCGTCGGTTTGATCGCTATCGTTCTCGTTGTCTTCTGGGCTGTGATAACGAATTTCAACTGGATACGTACGTCCGCTCACTTCAATAATAGGCGCATTATTAAAGTGCTTCGAGAAACGTTCGGGGTCGATGGTAGCCGAGGTAATAATGAGTTTAAGTTCAGGGCGCTTGTCTAATAGCTGCCTTAAATAGCCCAGCAAGAAGTCGATGTTTAAGCTACGTTCGTGGGCTTCATCAATAATAATGGTGTCGTATTGATTCAAGAAACGGTCGTTTTGCATTTCTGCCAGCAACATACCGTCTGTCATCAGTTTTACGTAGCTTCGCTCGCTAACCTGATCGCTAAAACGAATCTTAAAGCCTACCTTTTCACCAAGCGGCGTGTTGAGCTCTTCAGCAATACGAGTTGCCACACTGCGAGCAGCCAATCGACGTGGCTGGGTATGCGCTATCATGCCACTGACACCACGGCCAAGCTCTAAACATATTTTCGGCAACTGGGTAGTTTTACCCGAGCCGGTTTCACCCGCTACAATCACCACCTGATTCGCTGCAATGGCAGCTTTAATATCGTCTTTTTTATCGCTAACCGGCAGTGGCGGATACGTCACTTCTGGCAAATTCTTTAGCCTGAAGGCACGCTTATCTTTTGATGCTTGAATATCGTTAACAAGCTTTTCATATCGAGTGGCTAGTTTGCTTTGCGGGCTATCAGCAGCATCAGTTTGGTTATTATCCTTTACCTTTTCACCGCTATTTAGCTGCTTCGTGAACTGCTGAATACGCCGTTTTAACGGGAATTTATCCGCCGACAGACAATCATCGAGTTGTGCATAAAGCGGTTTAATTTGAAAAGCGACAGGCGACGAAGGCGCGTTAGGTGAAGACAATTTACCATCCTACTTTTTAATACGAACTGGGTGATACGAACTGTACTATTTGTATAATTTGTATAATCTGTATAATTGGTACTATCTGTACTTGCGGTCTGTACTTACGAATTATAGCTGCGGTGCTTAATAGCAAAACGTGCTGTAAACCAATGTTGTAAAAACAACCTAAGCCGCAACTATACCAACCTATACGGCTAAACAGCGGAGAACGATCCTAGAAGAAGTGGCGCTAAATTTCCACCGTTAATCACGCTAGTTTGTTGCCTAGCTATTTTTGAGTTAGCGCTACTTCACAATAGCCGATGCTTCTGTTAACTCATCGTCATTTTTTTGTTCAAAGGTGGGAAAGTTGAACCAGATAGCCAACAAGCCAAACACGAAAATGAGCATGGGGTACCAGCAGTAAGGTGTAATGGCAAGCGGTGATATACCGACTACCGCAGCAGCACTTAATAACTGCGCCCCGTAAGGCACCAGCCCTTGAAAGCTACAAGAAAAAATATCGAGTAATGATGCAGTACGGCGAGGATCTACTCCATACTTTTCATTTAAATCGCTCGCGATAGGGCCAGCAGTGACAATCGCAATGGTATTGTTGGCGGTAGTTATATCTAAAAAGCTGACTAAACCAGCAATACTAAACTCTGCGCCCTTTTTGCTAGTAACACGTTTAGTCAGTCGGTTAATCAGCCAAGTAATTCCACCGTTCGCATGCATCAAGGCTACAATCCCGCCAATGGTAATGGCTATCATGGCTAAGTCTTGCATCCATCCCATGCCTTTTTGAATGCTGTGCATCATGGTAAGCACGGTAAAGCTGCCTTGCAGCAAGCCAACCACGCAAGCACTTGCAATACCCACAGCCAAAACAGTGATAACGTTAAAGCCTGTTAGTGCAAAACCAATAATGAATAAATACGGCAATATGCGCCATACATCGTAATCTTTAGTTTCAATAAGCTCTGAAGTATCTACATCAACAAAGACTAACAGCAGTACCATGGTGGCCAAGCAAGCTGGTAACGCTACCATCAAGTTTGCACGAAATTTGTCTTTAAGCTGTACACCTTGGGTTCGAGTGGCCGCAATAGTGGTGTCTGATACAAATGACAAATTATCACCAAACATAGCGCCGCCTACTACCACGCCAAGGGCAAGCTCAACCGGTAAGCCTAAGCTGTTTGCTAGCCCCGCCCCAATGGGTGAAAGTGCAGTAATGGTGCCCATAGAGGTACCCATGGCAAACGAAATAAAGCAGCAAATCAAAAATAGCCCGGGCAATATCATGGCAGTAGGTACAAATTGTAGCGCCATATTTACCGTAGCGTCGCGCGCACCAATATCGATAGTGACCGCGTAGAAGGCGCCAGCAAGAAGAAATATCAGCACCAGTAAAATAATGTTTTTATCGCCGCCGCCTTTGCAAAACGTTTGTACTTTTTCTGAGAAACTTACCTTTTCGCCTTTAGGGTTTAGGCATAGCCCGTAACCTGCACTAATAAAAAACGCCACCAAAATAGGCATAGCGGTAATATCGTTAGTAATAAGGCCTGTAGCTACCACCAAAACAACAAATAATAAAATGGGCGTTAAACCCATTGGGTTGGGCTTAGGTTGGCTACTTGAAATTGATTGCTGCACAGAAAACTCTACTTCTTTAAATCAGAATGGGCACGGCGTAAGGCCGACGATTATTGTATCTATAAGGCGCTTTACGTCTAAATAACTATAAACAAACAGGTTTAGGTTAGCGCGCTTACATTGGTAGACATTTAAACAATAATGTAAAAACGAGTGAAAGGATAAAAGGTTTTGCACCTAATGCAAAGCAAATTAACGGGCGCGCAGCTCACTTGGGGTCAAACCGGTTAATCGTTTTATCGTACGGCGAAAGTTAGGCAGGTCGGAAAAGGCCATTTGCGAGGCGCTTTGTTCGTTGTTTAGCTTTTTAAGCGCCAGCAATACGATGGCTTGTTGCCGCCGTGCTTCTTCGCTTAGCCCGCGGTAAGTGTAGTTATGGTCGCTTAGCTTTCGTTTTAATGTTGCGGTACTGCACCCTAAATTTCTCGCTAAATCCGCCAAGCCTTTTTGAGGCTCTTGTAATGTCTGAATTCTTATATAGTCGAGTAAGCTCAAATTTGGTGTGTCTTGAGGTGAAGCCGGGGTTTGCTGATATGCCAAACTACGCTGTGCCTCGCCTTGGATATCACACTGAACATCGCCTTGAACATTGCCTGCTTTATCATCGGCAAACGGGAAAGCGGAAGTCATACAAGATTTGGGGAGGGTTATAGACATCAGGGGCGAATGAAAAGCAACCCGAAGTCCTAGGTAAGTTTCGAAATCTTGAACGTTGCGTGGTCTTTCTGAATCTATTGTAAAACTCAAAGGTAAACGGGTGCCAGTCCACTGCTTAAGTAAAGCCACCAGCATGGATAAATACAACTCGGCAATAAATGGCCAAAGCTTATGGGCACCTCTTTTTTCACACCCCATAGTGTCTTGTAACACCCAAATATATTTATCTTGCAGCGAAAAGCGCTTAAACGATACCAAGGGAATACTCCCCCACCGTATTGCTGTAAGTGCTTCAATGGCCTGCTCAAGGTTTTGGCTTCGTTTAATATTGGCTATATCTTCACGTAGCCATACCCCACCTAAACTTTTACCTATCAAAAAGCTAACATCATTACCCTTGCACTGCCCTCTTACATTTGAAAATAAGGCTATACATTGTTTGGCACTAATACGCGTATTTACCGTAAGGCTATCGTCAAAAATACCCGTACCACGAAGTATTTTGTCTTTACTTGCGCCGCGGGGAATGGCCACGTCCAGCACTGCATTTACAAGGTGATAGGCAGGTATCACTTTGTCTGACTGAGTCACTGGTGCTGGCGAAAGTGTTTGCACAGGCCTTTGAGTTGGCCCTGAAGTCACCACTGAGCTAGCTATCACTATGCAGCGTTCCTGCTGCCATTTTTATTGCTTTGGGCGCTGTTGCTGTCTTCAAGCTGAAGCAGCAAATGCTGCAAAGTATCGGTGAGCGAGCCTTGTTGAGTAAGTGGCGCAACCACTGCGCGCGCACTGGTATAAATGGCGGCCGTGTCTTCTTTATAGCGAAACGCTACATGGCTAATACTGGCTCTAACTTCTTTTACAATATCTTGGGCTTCGGCTTCATTCACATTAGGCAGCAATAGCGCAAATCTATCGCCGGCATATCGACAAGCTAAATCTTGCTGTCTTAGGTTCATCACCACCAGTTGAGCGACTTCGTGCAAGTAGCGGTCGCCTTCGGCCTGCCCATAGCGCTGATTAAAATAAGAAAATTCATTAATATCAATAATGGCCACGTAGCCATCATTTCCCGATGCTTGCAATGCGGTAACCCGTGATTGCCAGTAATCGCCTCGATACAACTGGGTAATAGGATCTATTTCTTGGTGGTCTCGGTAGTCCCATTCTCGGCGCCGAAGCTGTAAATTGATTGCACGCTGTTCTAGATGCCATAGGTAGAGCGCCGCAGTCATGATAATCATGCCAATCGCGGCGGGTATCGACTCAATCATGCTGAGCCACAACGCGGAATCAGGGTAACGTAAAAACTCATCAAGTAAGTCGAGTGTCATTGAGAATAAGAAAAATACTAACCCCACAATTAACAGGCTAGTGACCTTACCTGGCGGCCGACTGGCCAATACGGCAACAATCCATCCTAGAGTCAGCAGTACTACACTGCCCTCACCCACGATGTCTAGGCCAGATATAATGGCGAGGGGCTTGGCGTTGCCAAAGGTCAGGCTCAAAGAGCTCGCCAGTGCAACCGTAGCAAAAGTAAAGAATAGCCAGCCTTTGTGATGACTGAACTGTGTGGCATTTCGTAAGGTAAACATGATGTCGCACTCTTATGGGTAGCAAACTGTACTTTTCCCGCGATTACCAAGCAATCGGGAACAAGCAGTAAAACAAGACTCAGGAAATATCCCATTTTTATCCTGATTGTCGAGGGTCAGTTTGGCTCATCAATGTGACAAATTAGTGGCAACGCACCTTTGAAATTAAAAAAAATATCAAAATACCTAAACTTATTAGCATGTTACTAGCAGGTCAATTTAGCTCATCTTTCTTCCATTCTGATCATATTCGCCATTTTTGCCGGTGTTGATAGCGTTCTCGTCATGTAATTGTCATATCCACTTTTTACCGTATCCGGCATCGAACCTTGATCATAAACATAGCTCATACACATTAATCATCAAACTACTTTGCACACATTGCTCACGGATTAAGAATGAAAATTAAAACCCGCTATTCTACATTACGCATTGCCTGTATTGCCGCCCTTGGCCTTTCCCTGTCTCATCAAGCCTTAGCCGCTAACGGCGCAATTACCGGCACACTCAACGACGCCGCAGAAGCGCGAGTGTACGTAGGCGCTAAGGTGAAACTTGTAGAGCTGAACTTAACCACAGAATCTCGACGCGACGGTAGCTTTCGTTTCTCGGGTGTACCTGCGGGTACCTATACCTTAGAAGTTTCTTATTTAGGTGAAGAAACGGTCACGCAGAAAGTCACAGTAAGCGATGATGACACGGTACGCCCTACAATTGAGCTGGGTGAAGGTGACGAACTTGAAGAGTTACTCGTACTAGGTCAACGTAGTAGCCAAGCTAGCGCGATTAACCAACAGCGTGTATCTAACCGTATATCTAATGTGGTATCTGCCGATGCCATTGGGCAATTCCCCGACCAAAATGCCGCAGAATCGTTGCAACGTTTACCAGGCTTGTCGATAGAGCGCGACCAAGGCGAAGGCCGCTTTGTGGGCATTCGCGGTATCGATCCTAACTTAAACAACGTGACCATTAATGGCTTAAACATTCCTTCACCAGAATCTGGTGTACGTTCGGTGGCATTAGATGTTATTCCATCAGAGCTAATTCAAACCCTTGAAGTGTCGAAGTCGGTTACCCCTGATATGGACGGCGATGCCATCGGCGGCTCTGTTGAAGTGACCAGTGTTAGCGCGTTCGACAAACAACAAGATACGGCGAGCATTACCGTACAAGGTAGCCAAAATGACTTGCGTGACGAAGTCAGCCCTAAAGTATCTGGCACCATTACAAAAAAATTAACGCCTGATTGGGGTATTGCTGCTGCCCTTTCTTATTTTGACCGTGACTTCGGCTCTGACAACGTTGAAAGTAATGGCGATGATGAGGTAGAACAACGCCAGTACACCATTACTCGCGAACGTTTGGGTGGAGCAGTAAATCTTGATTACCGTCCAAACTTTAACAACCAGTATTATCTTCGCACTCTGTACAGTGAGTTTTCAGACGAAGAATACCGCTTAAGTAATACCTTCACCCTAGATGGTGAAGACTCAGAAATTGAGCGTGGCAGCAAAGACAGAAAAGAAACCCAAAGCATCTTCACCGTGGCCCTTGGCGGTGAACATCAGTTACAAACATGGAAAGCAGATTGGCAACTTGGTTATGCCAAATCTGATGAAGATGAGCCAGACGCGCTCTACTATAATTTTGTGACTGAAAACGACAGTATTGATGCGAATCTGGCCACTATTCGCCCTGCTATTACTCAAAATGCGGATGCATTGGATTTATCAACGTACGAGCTTGATGAAATTTCGTTTGAAGATAACTATACCAAAGACACTGAAACCAGTTTCAAACTCGATTTGGCCCGCCCTGTAAACTTTGGCAGCTATTTGGGTGAATTAAAATTAGGCACAAAATATCGTAGCCGCGAAAAAGATCGCGACAGCAGCATATTCATTTACGATGGCGATTTTGACGGTATTAATCCTGCTGATTTCGGTGATGACTCACCAGAATATTCACTAGGCGATTTTGGTCCGGGCTTGTCTCGTTCTGGTATGCGTGATTATTTCAACACTAACCGTGCTGCACTAGAATTGGCCGAACTTGATTCAGAGATTGAATCTAATGGTGCTACTTATGTCAATGAAGAAGATATCTTTGCTGCTTACGTAATGGGTAGTGTTGATATTGATAAGCTTCATATTGTGGCTGGTGTACGCTACGAGCGCACTGATTTCAGTACCTCAGGCATGCGTGTTGAACTTATTGAAAATGAAGAAACCGATGTTGAAGACGTGGTTAACACGGTATGGGAAGCCGAGCGAGATTACGATCACTGGTTACCCAGCATCAACGCTCGCTACGCGTTTTCAGATAAACTTCAACTTCGCGCTGCGTATACGCAAACCATTTCACGCCCTAAGTTTGAAGATGTCGCTGCGTTTCAAATTATCGAAAGCAAAACTGAAGAAGATGACGGCGTTTTTGTTACCGAGCGAGAAGCAGAAGTGGGCAACCCAGAGCTTCAACCTTACGAAGCACAAAACTTTGATTTATCTATAGAGTACTACCCAGGTGATATTGGCGTACTGTCAGCCGGTTATTTCTACAAAGATATTGATAACTTTGTGGTGTATGCCGATGTTGCAGGCACCGAAGGTTGGGAAGACTACGATGAAGCCATTCAAGCCATTAACGGTGAAAGTGCCAGTTTACACGGGCTAGAATTGTCGTGGGTTAAAGCATTTAACAACGGCTTTATTATGTCGACCAATGCCACCTTCACCGATTCAGACGCCACCACATTCTTAGACGGTGAAAAGTTTGAAACTCAACTGCCTAACCAGTCAGACACCATTGGAAACCTAACCTTTGGTTACGAAGCCAACGACTTTAGCTTGCGCTTAGCCATGACCTATAAGAGTGAAAACTTTGAGGAAATTGATGGCGACATGCTGCGCTTTGAAGATGAACATGCCCAGCTAGATTTCACTGCAAAGTATTTCATTAACGATGATATGCAGGTGTATTTCAACGCAATCAACATCAATAACGAGCCATTTTATAACTACTTCGATTCGCGCACTAATAATGCACAATTTGAAGAATATGGCCGTACGTTTGAGCTAGGTTTTACATGGCAAATGCGCTAATTAAGCGCATTATTTACCCATATTTGTAAAACAAGATCTTACGTTTAAATATACGTTAAACCCTAAACGTCATACACAGGCGTTTAAAAAATGGGCGCGCTACAAGCGCGCCCTTATTAGAGATAAATTCATGCGCGTACTACTGCTTCTTTTTGCCTTTTTGTCACTGACGTGCCAAGGGCAAATCACATCACACAATTACTACCAACAACACCACATTAATAACCTTGAAGGTGAAGATAATGCTTTTCATTTTTTAGTGGTGGGTGACTGGGGCCGCAATGGCCATTTTTATCAACGGGATGTCGCTAAATGGATGGACATTGCCAGCTACCAGCTTGATGCTGAATTCATCGCCACTACCGGCGATAATTTTTACGATAACGGGGTGGCGTCGGTTGAAGACCCATACTGGCGTACTTCATTTGAAGACATTTACCATCAGCCCCACTTATTTGTTGATTGGCACCCCGTGCTGGGCAACCATGATTATCGCGGCAATTGGCAAGCACAAATTGACTACAGTAAAGTGAGTCGACGTTGGGACATGCCCGCGCAGTATTATAGTAAAACGGTACAATTAGAAGATAATACCACTGCGCTTATTCTATTTATCGACACTAACCCGCTAAACCCAGATTACGCCACTGAAGCGAAATACCAAGAAGCCTATTCTCAAGGCTCAAAAAAGCAATTAGCGTGGATAAACACCATGCTTTCAAACAGCAATGCTAAATGGAACATTGTGATTGGCCATCACCCTCTGTATTCAAGTGGAAAACGTTATGGCACAACCAGCGCTATTAAAAATGTACTAGAGCCTATACTGCATCAGCACGGCGTAGACGCCTACATTGCTGGCCACGAACATGACTTGCAACATAACCAGTTACCCAATGACTCGCTGGTACATATTGTATCTGGTGGTGGTTCAGAAGTGCGCCCAGTAGGACATTACGACTTTACCCGTTTTGCTGAATCGACGGGGGGTTTTGTGGCGGTAAGTATGACTAATAACGAACTTGGATTTACCTTTATTAACCACAAAGGGGCCGTGATTTATCGCCATAAAGTGCAAAAGCTTAGCGCTGGAACAAAAGGAACTGGCAATGAATAAAGTAAAGAACAGCCTTACAACATTTGCCATAAAAACAACTCAATTCGCTTTTTGCTTGGCCGTTATGACAAGTGCGAATGCAGTTGCATCAAGCGTAGCCGACCTAACGCTAACAAAAACTGGTTCTAATGTTTCTACTGACTTTGAAACAACATACAAATTAAACGGTAAGACGATAAGCGTAACTATTAGTGAAACCAATGGTTTGACCGTTTCTGATAACAAAAATATGCTCGCGTCGCAAAAAGGCCACTTTGTTAATGCAGGAAATTACGTAGTTTCTGATGAATTAGAGCATACTAACAGCAGCTATATTCAAACCTTAGTATTTGATATTAACAGCCAACAAGTACGTAGCTATAAAATAAGTACTGAAAATACGCCAAACCACACCATTCGCATTATCCAAACATCAGCAACTGAAGTGAAAGACTCGGAAGCTTTGTGTAGTGCTAATATCGACGGCAAATTACAGTTCGTTAATATCGATGCCTTAGGCATGCTCACCCAGTACTTAGCGATACCCGATAAAAGCGATAGCACACTTACCGTTCATAATTTACGAACTCTGGCTATTGGTCCAGGCATAAAAAGTTGTGCGCTTGGGGTTAACTACAACGCTTCTGACATTTACGTTTCTGACTCAAAGTTTAATCGTTCAGCGGCACGTCACGCGGAACTTACCCTCTATTTAGCCGACGAGTACGCGGGTGTATGGGCCATGCCTGCAGATGAAGAAGCAGAGGTCGAGCGCACGCTTACCTTCAACCAGCCTGACACCCCGGTTGAAGGTGTTGCTACGCTTAATGGATTGGAGGCACGTAACTTGTTTTCCTCCAGCTCAGTTACAGACAGCACAGTTACAAACAGCCCTAGTACACAAAGCTCGCTTGCCGCGTGGGTAAGCCCAGAACACAACGGCCTTTGGCTGCACAATACCTGCGCCACAACCTTCTTTGGTTTTGATAAAGACATAGCCCCAGAAGATATCGCGCTGTCGGTAAAAAGCGATACGGTTTTCGCCAACATCTACGATGACAACTCAGGCAGCACCTTCACCACCGACATCACTAACGCCATAAAAGCGCTGTACGCTTGCAAAACAAGCCAAGCATCTCTTAACAAGACACCCACACTTAGCGATACGCTTAACAAGACACCCATTACGCTTAACAAGACACCCATAGTAAAAAAAGAAAACCTCACTAGAGAGACACCCATCACAAACGATGACGTCCCCACTAACAAGACACCCATGTTTTCTGCTATAGAACTGCAGCCTGTTTATGAAACCGATGTGGTGGAAAATTATGGTGATGCAGCCGATGATCCTGCTATTTGGGTAAACAAAAACAACCCATCTAAAAGTTTGGTGATTGGCACTAACAAAAAAGGCAGCCTAAATACCTACAACTTACAAGGTGAGTTAGTTGCCTCACACAAGGTAGGACGAGTAAACAACGTGGGCGTGGCATACAACTGGGCACCACAACACGATATCGCAGTGGCAAGTAACCGAAGCAGTAACAGCATGTCAGTCTTTTTCATCGATAAGAAAACTGGCGAGCTAACCTTCAACACTAACATCCCTACCCCGCTAACCGATATTTATGGGCTGTGTGCATTTTCAAACAATAATCACACCCAAGTATTAGTAAATAGTACTGATGGCCGGTACTTGCACTATCAGTTGAATACCTTAGAAGATGCTTCACGCGTTTCTGCCACCCTAATTCACGACTTTGAATTGCCGTCTCAGCCGGAAGGTTGCGTTGTAGACACCGATACACAAATTGCCTACTTGGGAGAAGAAGGTGCAGGCATATGGGCGTTGGATGTTTCTGAAGCCGAAACAATGCCTTCATCAACCCTTAGCAAAACGTTTAACAAGACACCCATGCTTATTGTTCCTATAAAATCCCCGGTTACCGCTGACATCGAAGGTTTATCGTTATTCGATGTAGACGGTGTACGCTATTTAGTTGCTTCTAGCCAAGGCAATAATCAGTACGCTGTTTATGAAAGCAAGGCACCTTATAGTTTGGTGGGTATGATTAGCATTGGTGCAAATTATGATAAAGGCATTGATGGGGTGTCGGAAACCGATGGTCTTGAAACCTCCAACGTCAATCTAGGCGGCCCCTTTAATGGTGGGCTATTGGTGGTACAAGATGGAAGAAATGTGATGCCTAGCCAACGGCAAAACTTTAAGTTTGTAGCTGGGGACGACTTAGCTGATGCTATTCGCACTCACGTAAGCACACACATAAGCAACTCACTCTAGGTAATTAACTGCTCTCAATCATTTTTCATAGCCGTTTTTATAGCCATATTCCATAATCAGGCGCCGATGAGCTGCTTGAGATAAACGATATGAGAACAATATGTTACTCAAAAAAAGGGTAAGCTGAATGGCTTACCCTTTATACTTTTGGAATGCTTTTACAAAACGACCAATGCTAGCTAGCGCGCTGATAGCCCGATCGAAGTTGTACGTCTATTGCTCGAAGCACTGCCGTTCGGTTAATACTTCCAACCAATACCCCATCGTCGTCAACCACAGGGTAAACGCGAGGCTTATTTTTAATCAGTAATTGTGCAAGTTCTATTACCGACAGATACGGTTTAATAACCACAACCGGCGCTTTCATTATTTCTGCCACTCGGCAAATCTGTTCTCGGTAGTAACTCGACGCTATCATTTGAGCAATGCAATCTTGTTCAGACAAAAAGCCAATTACCTTCCCTTTAATATCAATCACTGGGCCTCCACTTTGCCCGCAAGCCAATAAAGCCTCTACGGCTTCGGCCACCGTCATATCCCCATTTAATTTCACGGGGTGAGTATTCATATAATCACTGACTAGCAACGATTCCATATTTCTCTCCCGGCCGCGGCGTCTTTTATATTTTTATACAGCCTGAAGACGAGACGGCACTGCTTGTTATAGTAATGATGTAACGCAATGTTATTTTTTTGTAATCAAATTATTTCTGTTACGCTTTAAGCCTAGTAGACTATGCTTATGACAGCTACTTTTTCTATTCGAATTTGCTCACTAAAACATTATTTTAAGCGGCTTTTTAAACCAAACTGCGCACTTACCATAAATGTCACATAGCACACTAGCCTAGGCTGGTTTTAACTCCTTTAAAAATACGGCTATCTCATTAATGGCTTCTGGCAATGCATTGTCTATTTCTAGCAATTGTTCCTGCTTGGCCAGTCGCTCAATATCACTAAAACGACTTTGCACACGCACTGCGCCAATATCCCCCGCCATACCTTTAATGGTATGAGACACTAGTTTGACTTTAGAGGTATCTTTGTCGTTTACAGCAGCTTTAATTTCATCACATTTTCTAGGCACACTTTCAATAAACATTTCACATATTTTATCGAATAGAACTTGGTTACTCGCTAACCGCATCAAGGCCCGTGATTTTTCCCAAACAGGCGTATCGCTTCCCTCTGACGAAGAAGGTGTGGTAGATGAGATAGATGCTACAGGTGTTGTTGGCGATGCATGTGTTGAGGGAGATAAAGGTGATGAAGGCTCAACAAAGCCAGATGTCGATGCCAAAGACGATCTTTCATCTGCCACTTCATTGTGTACTACACGAGTTTCGTCCATGACCGATTTACCTAGAAATTGGGGGCTGTAGGCTGACTGGATCCAATTAATTATTTTAGGCTCTACCATGCTTGCCACTATAGGCTTGGTAACGTAGTCGCTCATGCCTGCTGCAATGCACTTTTCCTTTTCCCCTAACATTGCATTTGCCGTCATAGCAATAATAGGAATTTGCTGATGTACTTGCCCTGCGCGGCCATCTCGGATAGCGCTAGTACAAGCATACCCGTCCATTATTGGCATTTGGCAATCCATCAAAATACAATGAAGATAGTGCCCTTCTTTTTCGCATTCCCTTACAATATCTAGCGCCTGTTCACCGTTACTAGCAATTTTCACCGACACAGGCAAATTATCGAGAACGCCTCTGGCCACCTCTATATTAATCGCGTTGTCATCCACTATTAATACATGAGCCCCAGCTATGCTCTCTTTTTCCATATCAGTTGCACTGGATTCGACTTGCTGTGCAGGTGGGCTATCGATGAACTCAGAGGAAGAGCTGTCAACGACTTTTAAGAACTCAGATTTCAATAAGGGCTTAGTTAAAATAGCCGGCGTAAAGTTGGCATAATACGTGGCTTGTTTTCCAATACTTTGCAACATACAGATATGAGGAATAGATATTTGTTTAAGCAAATTGTCCCAATTTTCGTCCACGACCGACAAGATAGGGTTATTGTAATCAGTAACAATTACATCAATGGTATCCCAAGAAACCTCCTCGAATGAAACGATGCCGGTGTAAGTTTCTACACTGCTACCAGCTTCACTCTTAATTAAGGCGTTAATATTTTCTGCAAGCGGTGGGTACTGAGCAAACACAGCTAAACGCAACCCGTCCATTTTATTAGATAATGCCAAGTTTTGCTGACTATCTGCCGAAGTAACATCATCCACTGAAATCCAAAACGAAAAGGAACTACCTTGGCCTTGCGTGGAAGAAAAGTTGATATCGCCACCCAACAATACACTAAGTTGTTTGCAGATAGATAAACCCAACCCTGTGCCCCCAAATCGGGTAGCAACAGAGGCATCTGCTTGTGTAAAGGCAGTGAAAAGCTTCGACTGGTGCTCTTTTGCTATGCCGATCCCGGTGTCGGTTATCGTCACATTGAGCTGGGCGGTATCCTTGTCATTGCGTGTCAGCGATGCAGTGAGCGCCACATGACCTCGTTCGGTGAATTTGATGGCATTATTTACTAGGTTACTGATAATTTGAGATACCCGATGGGGATCTGACACCAATGCTTCAGCTTTTAACTCTGTGGTATCTACAAGAAATTCCAAGTCTTTGTTGTGAGCTCGTACCGCCAATGATGAAGATAATGTTTCTATTAATTGCACAGGATTAAACGCTTGCACGTTCAAGTCTAATTTCCCGGCCTCAATTTTCGACATATCTAATATGTCATTAATTAAAACACTTAAGTTGTTACAACTCACATCCATCATAGACGCCAGTTGTTCCGCTTTAGCAGAAAGAGGCTGACGTTTTAGCAAATTAAGTGAGCCGATTATGCCGTTTAAAGGTGTTCGCATTTCATGGCTTATGCTAGAGATAAACGCACTTTTTACCTGACTAGCTTCTTGGGCTTCATCACGCGCTTCTGCCAGTTGCTTAGTGCGGCTTTGCACTTTCTCTTCAAGCTCTAGATTATTTTTCTCGATAGCGCGTTGGGTATTACGTTCTTTTGTAATGTCGCGTAAAACCACTGCCACGCCTGAATACTGCCCTTGATCCCCCCAAATGGGAGACACCGTAACCGCTAGGCAACTCTCAATACCTGATGTTTGTTTAAATAAAATTTCATCCTGAAAATAGCCGATTCGCGCTACCTCAGCATTTAGGTATTTATCCCAAGCAATGGGGCGTATCGACGCAAAGGCACTGTAGTGATGACCTAAGATGGTTGAGCTTGGTAACCTAAACAACCGCTCTGCGGCCATATTCCAGCTTTTCACTATGCCATCAATATCCATACTGACAATGGCGTCACTAGACCCAGCGACAATGGCGTCACTAGACCCAGCGACAATGGCGTCACTAGACCCAGCGACAATGGCTGCCGACTCTCCGCGAGCTTCCGCCAATTCAAAGCTCTTTTTGGCACTTCGATGAAAGAACAGTAATACTGCTGCGAACACCATAGACATTGCCAAAAGAAAACCATAAACAGCCAATCGCCTTTCGTTCATTAAACCGGTAATAGTGTCAGCCGGTAGGGCAAGATGCACGTAAACGAATTGTTGCCCTGGGGAACTACTTACCACCACTTTTCGACTCGCAATGAACACGTCACTGACGACACCATCAACCCGCCTACTTACGTGCCTAACACCTTCAAAAACAGGAGAAGAAAATTGCGTTTCCCAAGTGGCTTCTGGCGCAAGGTCTTTGCTGAAATTAAAACGTTTTTGAGGGTGTAAAATGAAGAAGCCTTCATCATCGGTGAGATACAGCTGCTGGGGGAAGATACGAATTCAGTCATGCCGGCTAACGCAATAGAGGTATTTATGTTCATGATGATAAAGCCATACCTTCGGCCGGTTTCGCTAAAAATAGGCAATGATAAACGTAATACAGGTTTGTAAGGGTACTCCACTTTGCCGTATTCGCGGTTAAGACTGATACCAGACATATACAGTTCATTGCGAGATAATTGAGCACTTTCCTTGTAGTAGTCTCTGGTACTTTTTACTTGAAGTTCTCTATCGGCTAACGCAGATATTTTGCCGCCCGATCGTTCAACACGCAGAACCTCCTTGCCATCACCTATACTGATAATTCGTAGTTGATCAACTTCTTCATTATTTTCTATAAAGGCGATGAAAATTGTCTCTAAGCGCTTTTTCCAAAGGGTAAAACTGGTATTTTCTTTAGGATCTACCCCAGCGTTTTCAGTAGCACGGGGAATGCCAGATACAGACGGCGTAGCGTGTAAAAATTTTAAATTATCAGCATATTGAACCGCTTGGCGTTGTGTAAAGCCCTCTATCTCACTCGTTTGATGATTTAACTGGGACGACACATCATCTAAAACGCTTTGCGAAAGATTGCTTTCGAATAGAAAAGCCACTAATACAGTGACTAGGATTGCCCCAACAACAGCGAAACCCAGCATTTTTTGGGAATACTTTGCTCCCAGTTTCTGTTTTATAACCGCTGCCAAGGTGAACTATATTCCAATTATCTGATATACATTAAAAACTAGTTTCAGATTTGCAGATTGGCAAGTTATGAATCAATTTCATTTTAAATAGCTAGGTTTGGTATTCAAACCCACGCAGTGTACACTGCCAGCATGATGACACTTATTCAAAAATGTAACCTAGAACATGCACGAACCTAGCTTTCTTTGGTACGATTTCGAAACGTTCGGTACCAGTGGACAAAAAGATTTACCTTGTCAGTTTGCTGCCATTAGAACCGATCTGGACTTTAATATTATTGGTAAGCCCATTAATATTATGAGCGCCATTGCGAACGATTACTTGCCCCACCCTGAAGCCTGTTTGGTTACCGGTATTACGCCTCAGCAAACCTTGCGAGATGGCTCGAACGAAGCTGATTTTGCCAAGCGTATTTATCAGGAAATGTCGACGCCCAACACCTGCAGTTTGGGTTTTAATAGCATACGCTTCGATGATGAAGTTGCTAGATTCTTGTTTTACCGAAATTTCTATGACCCTTACTCTAGAGAATGGCGAAACGGCAATAGCCGTTGGGATATTATAGACTTGGCTCGAGCATGCTACGCACTTCGCCCTGATGGCATAAACTGGCCCACTCGCGAAGATGGTACGCCTAGCTTCAAATTAGAGCACTTAACTAAAGAAAACGACATAAGCCACGAAAACGCGCACGATGCATTAAGTGACGTTCATGCCACTATTGCCTTGGCAAAGCTAATCAAAGAAAAGCAGCCTAGGTTATTTGAATATGCTTATTCCCTTCGTAGTAAGCACAATGTGGCTAACCAGTTTGATTTAACTAAGCCTTCCGTACTGTTGCATATTTCAGCTAAGTTGCCTGCTAGCCAAGGGTGTTGTACCTGGATAATGCCTATTGCAAAACACCCGACCAACAGTAACGCGATTATTGCTGTAGATTTATCAAAGCCTATCGATAGCCTACTTAACGATTCTCCCGAAGAAATAAAAGCCAAACTTTACGCGCGTTACGAGCCTGGCAGTGATGCCAATAGTTTGCGCCCAGGGTTGAAGCTCATTCATATTAACCGTTCCCCTTTTGTGACTACCGCAAAAGCGATGACTGAGGACAATGCGCATAGATTAGGGTTAGACAGAGATACCTGCCTTGAAAATTATCGCATTCTGGCACAAGAACGTGACTTAGGCATGAAGCTGTCAAACGTGTATGAAAACGACACAGACGACAAAGAGCAAGATATTGATCACGCGCTTTATAGCGGTGGCTTTTTAAGTACTGAAGACCGCCATTGGTGCGACAAAGTGCTAGCATCAAGCCCAGAACAACTTGGCGCATTAGCTGAAGAGACTCAACATGTCGGCCTTAGGGCTTTATTGTTTAGATATAGAGCACGTAATTTCCCGTCTACACTTACTTATGATGAAACCTTGAAGTGGCAACGACATAGACAAGCGCGTTTAACTGATCCCACTTCGTCAGCATCTATTACGCTTGAACACTATATGAGTACGTTAGAACGCCTTGCTCATGAACATGTTGATAACCCCGAAAAACAAGCTATTTTAAGAGCATTATTTCAATATGCCGAAAACCTTTGACGCGGCGCAATGAAACGCATTACATTAAACTTATGTCTAATGCGTTATTGTTCTCTGCAATAATGCAGAAACACGCTTAAGTCTGCAGCGTTAAGGTCGATATTGACTATAGAAAAGTAAGCAAGACTGCTCAAAGGATGAATGTAGTAATGAACGGCGTAACAATAAGTTTTGATAAAACAAGAACCTATATAAATCTGACACTAAACCCTTCAGAGTTCTCTAAAGAAATAGACATACGCCAAGTAAAAACGGAGTTAGCAACCGGTGAAACTAAACGGTTATATGTTTCCGATGCGGCTTTAAAATCGGCTTGCGATACTGCTAATCATTACTTCAAAACCGGTGATAACACCGTAGTCCAAGAGCGAGTTGGTGAGAGACGGAACGCCGAAATAGAGTTTCGTATTCCTGAAGACGCAATGACAGCCAACCTTGTGATCACGTCACCCTACGGTGGAAAATCTCCCACGATAAATACCATTAAGTCTTTAGCCTTAAAAAACAACATTCATCGAGGCCTTGGCACACGCGTTATCGAAGCCATGTTAATGGAAGCACGAAAGTCACCTCCAGGCACCATCATCGAGCGTACAGTAGCAAAAGGCCTACCTGCTAGAAATGGCCGTTCATCGCGATTTATTCCGTTAGTACCCAATGCGCTTGAACGTATATTAAAACCGCAAACCAACGAAGGTGAGCGGGTAGATATGCGCAATCTAGGTGAGGTTATCTGCGTAAAAGTAGACACCCCTGTGCTTCGCAGAACAGAGCCTACCCTAGGCAGAAGTGGTTTTGATGTGCGCGGTAGCAAGCTACCCCCCATTCCTGGTGAGTGGGTAGAATTTCGCAAAGGTACCGGTACCGTTCAGGCTGATAACGATCAAAATTTATTAATGTCATCCATTGCGGGTATGCCGAAATACCAAGACCAAACCATGAATATCGACGATACCTATATTTGTAACGGGGTTAATGTGGGTACGGGTCACGTAAATTATGAAGGTGCAGTGCTGGTTAATGGCGACGTAACAGAAAAAATGCAAATAAAAGCAGAAGGTGACGTTACCATAAATGGTTTCGTCGAGTCTGCTCACATTGAGTCTGGTGGCGATATTATTATCACCGAAGGTGCGATGGGGAAATTAAATGACAGCGCAGGTGAATTCAACTGCCACCTCATAGCGAAAGGCAGTATTCATGTTCAGCATGGTCAAGGTATCGAAATTCACTGTTCAGGCAACATTACCGTTGGCCGTCAATTAGCTTATAGTAAGCTTCACTGTGGTGGCGCCGTTATTGTGGGCCAAATAGACAAACCAATGGGTAACTTGTTTGCTTGCGATATTGTAAGTCAAGATAGAATAGAGGCCGGCACCCTTGGTGCAGTATCTGGTAGCATGCTTAAAGTCGATTTTAGCCCTGGCTTTGCTCAACTACTTGAACGTAAAGATGCGTTAGACGAACTTGTGCGCCAACTACGTGAAAACAATAGCAAGCACAAAGAAAAAATTGATATTTTGAAAAGTAAAAAAGTGCCCAAGGAGCTTAAAACAAAAGTGGCTGAGGCGCTTGAAATGTTCGACAACGAAAACGCGTTGCTTGATTGGATTGAGTCGAAAGTGCTAGAAATTAGCGATGCAAAAGTTCAGTACCAACAAGATATTAAGCTTATTGCCAATAAGAAACTGTACCCTGGTGTAACAGCTAAACTGAACAATCGTAATTGGCGCTCAGAGCGTGAGTATGAGCGCGCCCATATTCATTACGACTCGCACCAATGGCATTACGAACCTATTATTTAAAGCGCTAGCGTTTGCATCGCTAATCTAAACCGCCACGCAGTGTTTAAAAATGTTTACTGCAGCAGGCTAGGCGTCACTTTATCCCACGCTAGTCTGCTATTGATACCTTCGCTATACCCAATCTTTTAGCGTGATACAGCGCCTTCGTTGTGCGCTCAAACCAATCGGTGAAGTTTTCACTCTCTTTTAGTTCAGCTAAGCCCGCACTGACTTGCATTTTAGTATTTTTGGTAAGTACGTCTTCGTCAATACATTCTACAAGTCGATCAGCGAGAACCCGTCCTGCGTCTAAGGTGGTTTGTGGGCACAAAATGATGAACTGTTCGCCTGTGAAGCGTGACACAATATCTACTTCTCTTACGGTCGCAAGACATTGGGACGCAACCTGCTTTAAAATATTTTCTCTATCGAACTCGTTTAATTCACCCCGACAATCGCGCTTAACCTCAATCTCCACAACAATTAACGATGCGGTAGTATGAAAGCGGTGGAAGCGAGAAATTTCTTCTTCTGCTTTTTGAATCATGTGATTGCGGTTATATAACCCAGTCAAAGTATCGTGGGCTGACAAAAATTCTAGGGTACGATTTCTGTCTAACAAGGTCGTTTGCAACGATTCTATTTCATCATTCTTCTGCTTTGTTAAACGTTTAAATTGTGACACTGTTCTATTGCGCCACACTAAGCAAACAATGGCCAACAATACAAAGCACGTGGTTACCACCAGTTTAAAATAATCCCGTTCATAACGAACCTGAACGTTATTCCACTGCTTATAAATATCAACCTTTCGGTTCTCTGGAATAGTGGCAATTGCAGTGTTTAAGATAGGAATAATGTCGCGAGAAGATTTATTCACAGCAAACGCAAGTGAATCGAACGGCTCCGCGTAACCCACAATGCTCACGTTATCTATCTTTTGATTATTGATATGCGTGTTTACGCTTAATAACGAGCCCACCATAACGTCGATGTCTCCTCTTGCTAATTCAGCAAGCCCTTCACTTTCGGTTTGTACTAATTTAAGCCTTAACTCAGGATAATGCCTGGAAATGTACTCTACCTGCCTGTAGCCCTTCACTACCCCAACAGTCCTGTGACCAATGCCTGCGTAACCTTGTAAAATAGGTGTGCCTGAACGGGCAACTAAAATATTGGGTGCTTCAAAATAAGGCGCGGAAAAATAAAGAAACTGTTTTCTAAAGTCAGAAACGTTCAGCATGGAGATGACTTGGCAGGTACCTTCCTGTACGAATGCCAAACTTTGTTCCCATGATTCAGTTGGCACAAGCTTGAAGGTTAAGCCAGAGAGCTCCGAAATAGTATTAATATAATCAGCAGAAATACCAACATGGTTATTATTTCGTATGGCTTCGTAAGGTGCCCAATCGGGATCGACACAATACGTCACCTCACGAGGAGCCGTGTTGTTTGCCGATTGCGGTTGAGAAACGTTCTGTTGAAGCGCTTGTGCTGCTATTTCCACTGAGTAAGAAAGCGTAAGCACAATTACGGAGAAGACAAGGCGTAAACACCTGAAAGAAATCAAAAAGACCACCTAAATACAAATACGTAAAATGCGAAAAATCGCATACCAGAGTATCTAACTTAGCGCCTGCAAATGCAACATCGGTCTAAACTAAAAAATCACGATACCAACACATTCAGCCAAAATTTAGGCAATTTACCCGCCATTTCGTTTCATAGTTGCTACATACTGAAAAACTCGTTTAATTATTCGACACTCGTCAATAATAAATCGAATCTATGCAGCGACGGATAATGAACGCTTTATTAGGATAATTAAAACACAAATGGCACCGGATTGTGGTGCCATTTACTTCAAAGTCATGCTTTTTTGACATCAATCAAGCATGCTGCTTATAGCATTTCAACCGCTAGTGCTACGCCTTCCCCACCCCCAATACATAAAGAGGCAATGCCTTTTGTCGCTTTCTTTTGATTAAGCGCGTGCAGCAAGGTGACCAAGATTCGTGCACCCGATGCGCCAATCGGATGACCAAGCGCACACGCGCCGCCTTTTATATTCACTTTTCGCTCGTCTAATCCCAGCTTTTGAACTGCCAACATAGTAACCATGGCAAAGGCTTCATTAATTTCGAACAAGTCGACTTCATCTTTAGACCAGCCTGATTTAGAAAGCACATTTTCCATTGCTCCAACAGGTGCTACTGTGAAATTCTCTGGCTCTATAGAATGTGTAGCATGGGCTACCACTTTAGCAAGTGGGGCTAATCCCAGCGCGTGCGCTTTGGATTCACTCATAACGAGTAACGCCGCCGCACCATCTGAAATAGAGCTGGAATTTGCTGCGGTTACCGTGCCGTCTTTTTTAAATGCAGGGCGAAGGGATGGGATCTTTTCTGGTCGCGCAGAACCTGGGCCTTCGTCAGTATCAACGACTACATCGCCTTTGCGGCCTGAGATAGTCACATTTACGATTTCATCTTTAAAACTACCACTGTTAATCGCTTCATGGGCTTTTGAAAGCGAACTAAGCGCGAATTCATCCATTTGAGTTCGCGTAATGTTTTCAGCATCCGCTGTATCTTGCGCAAAACATCCCATCGCCTTACCATCGTAAGCATTCTCAAGACCATCTAACATCATATGGTCGAGTACTTGTCCGTGCCCCATCCGATAGCCTGTTCTTGCCTTTGGCAACATATACGGCGCATTGCTCATACTTTCGAACCCACCAGCTACAACCACTTCAGCGCTACCGGCCTTGATTAAATCGTGAGCCAGCATTACCGCTTTTAAACCAGAACCACACACTTTGTTAATGGTGGTTACGCCTGCGCTAAGAGGAAGGCCTGCGCCTAACGATGCCTGACGAGCGGGCGCTTGACCTAAGCCAGCAGGTAAAACGCACCCCATAATAACTTCATCAACGTGGCTTACATCGAATGTATCGCACACCGACTTAATGGCAGTGGCACCTAGTTCGGTGGCGGCTACCCCAGACAGACTTCCATTGAAGCCACCCATTGGTGTGCGCTTCGCTGCTACGATCACTACTGTTTCACTACTCATCACTTGAACTCCTAACCATTTGTAATTTATGGAATAATATTCAACTAACTTTACTTTCGTATAAAAATGTAGACACCCATGTTTAGATAAGCGAACTATCTCACATATGAAAAATTGACGTTAGCAAAATGTTACTTTACCTTAACGTAAAAGGTAATTAACGTTAACGTAAACCTCAATATATTTAGTGTCAAGAATCCCCTTTCATTCAGGGAAAGTCTTTTTGTAAACAGCACAAGACAACGACATAAGACCAAAGGTACGTGTTATGAATAACAACGAGAAAGAGTCGGTATTCGCGATAGGTGAACTGGCAAAAGAGTTCGATATAACTCACCGATCCATTCGCTTTTATGAAGAGCAAGGGCTACTTAGCCCAAAGCGTACCGGGCAAAACCGTGTGTATGACAACAAAGATAGAGTGAGATTAATGCTCATTCTTAGAGGGAAACGATTGGGGTTTTCCTTAGCAGAAGTTAAAACCTTATTCGAAATGTACGACACCAATGGCAATTCCGCCGTTCAGCTAGGCACCATGTTGGAAATGACCGCACAAAAACGGGCTGTACTTCATCAGCAACTTGAGGATATTCAAAGCCTGATGCAAGAACTCGATGAAGTAGAAGCGCGATGCCGTGAAGAGCTAGCGGAATTAGAACAAGGAAAAATTGCATGAATACCTCCTACCCTACATTAAACTTTGACCTTGGCGAAGATATCGATTTATTACGCGAGCAAGTCTTCCAGTTTGCACAAAATGAAATTGCCCCGTTAGCAGAAGAAGCCGACGCTAATAACCAATTCCCCAATGCATTATGGCCCAAGCTGGGTGAAATGGGTTTGTTGGGGGTTACGGTATCAGAGCAATATGGCGGCGCCGATATGGGTTATTTAGCCCATACCATCGCAATGGAAGAAGTGAGCCGCGCATCAGCAGGTGTTGGCCTGAGTTATGGTGCGCATTCTAACTTATGCGTAAACCAGATTTTTAGAAACGGCAACGACGAACAGCGAGAGAAATATCTGCCTAAATTAGTGTCTGGTGAGCACATTGGCGCGTTGGCCATGAGTGAGCCTAATGCGGGTTCAGATGTGGTGAGTATGAAGCTGCGTGCACAAAAGCGCGGCGATAAGTATATCTTGAACGGCAACAAGATGTGGATCACCAATGGTCCAGACGCCCATACCTTTGTCATTTACGCAAAAACAGACCCACAAGCCGGACCCAAAGGGATCACCGCATTCATTGTAGAACGTGATTTCCCAGGCTTTACCCGCGCACAAAAGCTAGACAAATTAGGCATGCGCTCTTCAAACACCTGTGAACTTGTATTCCAAGACTGTGAAGTACCTGCAGCAAATATTCTGGGTAAAGAAGGCGAAGGCGTTAGGGTGCTCATGAGCGGGCTAGATTACGAGCGATTGGTACTGTCTGGTGGCCCCTTGGGCATTATGCAAGCCTGTATGGATGTGGTTGTACCCTATATTCATGACAGAGAGCAATTCGGTCAATCTATTGGTCAATTTCAACTTGTTCAGGGCAAAGTGGCCGATATGTATACCCAAATGAATGCCGCCAAAGCCTACGTGTACACCGTTGCAAAATCTTGCGATCGCGGTGATACCACCCGAAAAGACGCCGCTGGCGCCATTTTATATTCTGCAGAATTAGCCACCAAGATGGCCTTAGACGCCATTCAGCTTTTAGGTGGAAACGGTTATATCAATGAATATTCCACGGGCAGATTATTAAGAGATGCCAAGTTGTATGAAATTGGTGCGGGTACCTCAGAAATTCGCCGAATGCTTATTGGCCGCGAATTGTTTAACGAATCAAAATAATAATTATAACGTGTCAGTTCAGCTTTTTGCTCTTAACGACAGACTGTGCGGCTTATAAGGTCGCACTGAACAAACAGGAGGGGGTATGCCCGTTCTACGTTCAAAGATAAATACAAAATCAGACACCTTTGTTGCCAATGCGCAGCACATGCAAGCACAAGTAAATGACTTGGTTGCAAAAATAGAACAAGTTTCATTAGGCGGCGGGGCACAAGCTGCCCAACGCCATCAATCACGCGGAAAATTACTTCCTCGAGACAGAATTAACGCCTTAATTGACGACAACACGCCCTTTTTAGAAATAGGCCAATTGGCGGCGTGGGATGTGTACGACGATTATGTACCCTGCGCGGGCGTAGTAGCCGGTATAGGTTGCGTGGAAGGTATTGAGTGCATGATAGTGGCTAACGATGCCACGGTAAAAGGCGGCAGTTATTACCCGCTTACCGTGAAAAAACACTTACGCGCACAAACCATTGCAGAAGAAAATAACCTGCCGTGTATTTACTTGGTAGATTCAGGCGGTGCGAACCTACCCTATCAAGATGAAGTGTTTCCCGACAAAGAACACTTTGGCCGTATTTTCTTTAACCAAGCCAACATGTCGGCAAAGAATATTCCACAAATTGCGGTGGTAATGGGGTCATGCACAGCTGGCGGTGCCTACGTGCCCGCCATGGCAGATGAGAGCATAATTGTAAAAGAGCAAGCTACCATCTTTTTAGGTGGACCACCACTAGTGAAAGCAGCGACAGGTGAAGTGGTAACTGCCGAAGAGCTTGGCGGCGGTGACTTGCATACCCGAATTTCAGGGGTAGCAGACCAATTAGCCAATAACGATCATCACGCACTATCTCTTGCAAGAAATGCAGTTTCTAGGCTTAACCGTACCAAGCATGTTGCATTAGATGTGGCAGAGCCGAAGCCCCCGCGCTTCGATGCTAAAGAGATTTACGGCATCGTGCCTGCCGACTCAAAACAAACTTACGATGTGCGAGAAATTATCGCTCGGGTAGTAGATGATTCAGACTTTGATGAATTTAAACCCTTATACGGCACTACGTTAGTGTGCGGATTTGCGCGCATCTTCGGTTATCCGGTGGGCATCATTGGCAATAACGGCATTTTATTCGGCGAAAGTGCACTAAAAGGCGCACACTTTGTTGAATTATGTGCAATGCGTAAAATTCCCCTCGTATTTTTACAAAACATCACTGGTTTCATGGTGGGTAAACAGTACGAACATGGTGGGATAGCTAAACACGGCGCCAAGATGGTTACTGCCGTTGCGTGTGCCCAAGTCCCTAAAATTACCGTATTAATTGGCGGTAGTTTTGGTGCAGGAAACTACGGGATGTGCGGCCGTGGATACGATCCCAGGTTCTTATTTATGTGGCCAAATGCTCGCATATCGGTAATGGGCGGCGAACAAGCCGCTGGCGTGCTAGCTCAAGTAAAGCGGGATCAAAAAGAACGTGCAGGTGAAGCCTGGACCGACGAACAAGAGCACGCCATCAAACAACCGGTTATCGACACCTACGAGAAACAAGGACACCCATATTATGCCTCAGCCAGATTATGGGACGACGGCGTTATCGACCCTGCTGATACCCGCACAGTGTTAGGCCTATCGTTATCTGCGGCATTAAATCAACCTATACCCGACACCCGCTTCGGTGTCTTTCGCATGTAGTTGAGGGGAATTTATTATGGAACAAGCAGTTACTTATCACGTAGACGAAAGAAACGTTGCCCTTATTACGTTAAACCGCGCTGACAAACACAATGCATTTAACGATGACATGATAGCTACGTTAACCGAGCTATTTACGCGCGCCGGCAACGACAGCAGCGTTCGCGCCGTTGTTTTACAAGGCAAAGGAAAGAGCTTCAGTGCTGGTGCCGACTTAGAGTGGATGAAGCGCATGGCGCAGTACGATGAAGCCAAAAATCATATCGACGCAATGGCGCTGGCTACTATGTTACACACCTTATACACCTTGCCAAAGCCCACTATTGCCCGCGTGCAAGGGGCGGCATTTGGCGGCGCGGTTGGTCTTATTGCTTGCTGCGATATTGCCATTGGAAGCAAATTAAGCAAGTTCTGTTTAAGCGAAGTAAAAATAGGCTTAATTCCCGCCACTATCAGCCCTTACGTGATAGAAGCCATGGGGGCACGGGTGTGTCGACGCTATTTTCAAACCGCAGAAGTCTTCTCTGCCCGCCGAGCTCGCAGGCTAGGACTGCTTAGCGAGGCTGTGACCGAAGATGAACTTGATAGCACTATAGACGATATTGTCACCCAAATTTTAAAAAACGGACCCGTGGCGGTATCGCAAGCCAAAGCCTTAGTGCAGCAAGTTGCCAATGCGCCTATTAATGCTGAATTGCTTGATGATACAAGCAAACAAATTGCCAAAATAAGAACCTCGAAAGAAGGGCAAGAAGGCTTGGGGGCGTTCATCGAAAAGCGCGCCCCAGCGTGGCAGGAGAAACAAGCATGATCAAAAAATTACTGATTGCTAATCGCGGCGAAATTGCATGCCGAGTGATGCGTACAGCCAAAGCCATGGGTATTCAAACGGTGGCGGTTTATTCAGACGCTGATGCAAATGCCTTACACGTTTTACAGGCGGATGAAGCGGTTTATTTAGGCCCTGCCCCCTCGAAAGATAGCTACTTGCGCGGAACTGCAATTATTGAATACGCCAAAAAGCTTGGTGTAGATGCCATCCATCCTGGGTATGGTTTTTTATCTGAGAATGCCGAATTTGCTAAAGCATGTGCCGCGCACGATATTATATTTGTGGGCCCACCTGCGTCTGCCATAGAAGCCATGGGATCTAAATCTGCGGCCAAGAAAATTATGGAAGATGCCGGCGTGCCTTTGGTGCCAGGTTATCACGGAGATGATCAAGATGAGGCTACCTTAAAGCAAGCCAGTGATGCAATGGGCTATCCTGTGTTGCTTAAAGCTGCTGCCGGCGGCGGCGGTAAAGGCATGCGTCAGGTTTGGAAAGAAAGCGAGTTTTCGGCGGCGCTAAGTGCAGCAAAAAGAGAGTCGATGGCAAGCTTTGGCGATGAACATATGCTGGTTGAAAAATACCTCACCCGCCCGCGCCATGTTGAGATACAAGTTTTCTGTGACACCCATGGCAATGGCGTGTATCTATTTGAACGTGACTGTTCAGTGCAGCGTCGTCATCAAAAAGTGATAGAAGAAGCACCTGCCCCTAATTTTCCTGCCAATATTCGGCAGCAAATGGGCGAAGCGGCCCTTCAAGCAGCAAAAGCGATTAATTATGTAGGTGCGGGAACCGTTGAGTTTTTGTATGACGAAGACGGCTCGTTCTATTTCATGGAAATGAATACCCGCTTGCAAGTAGAGCACCCTGTTACGGAAATGATTACCGGTGAAGACTTGGTTCGCTGGCAGCTAGATGTAGCAGAAGGAAAAACCCTGCCCAAGACCCAATCAGAATTAACGCTAACGGGACACGCATTCGAAGCGCGTATTTACGCCGAAGATCCCAACAATGATTTTCTGCCCGCCAGCGGCACGCTCTCGCTTATCAAGACACCCATGCTATCAAGCCCGACTTCCTATCAAAATAGCCAGTCGCTAAACAAGACACCCACGTTATTTAGCCAAGGATCAACAAGTAAAGTACGCATTGATACCGGCGTACAGCAAGGTGACGACATTAGCGTTTATTACGACCCGATGATATCTAAACTCGTTGTATGGGGTGAGAACAGAGAAGCTGCTTTAAAACAATTAGTTAGTGCACTTAAGCAATATCACATTGACGGCGTAACCACGAATATTGATTTTCTTATCGACGTGGCTTCAAGTGCGCCTTTCATTAGCGCTGAATTAACCACAACTTTTATTGATAAACATACTGACACCCTGTTCAACAATCAGAGTCAATCAGTTGATGCTGAGCTTCCCGCAATAGCACTTTTGTCTGTACTTTCACGTAATCAAAGTACAGCGAAGAGTAATTCACTGCCCTCACCTTGGGGGATTGTTGGCTCGTGGCGCCCCAACATGGGATATCAAGAATCCCTTTCGATTATGATGGGTGATGAAGTTCATTCACTCACAATAAAACATATCGCCCAATCAGGTAATAGCCTGAATCAAAAAGGTATTTCCCTTGAGGTAATCACGGATACGGAAAGCATTGAAGCAACTGGTCATCTTGCTGGTGATGAATTAATTGCCTCTGTAGATGGAGTAAGACGGACATACCATTTCTCGAACAACGAAGGTCAATTTGGCTTATTTAGTCAAGACTCAACCTGCAATTTTAAGGTCTTAGCACCTGATATGGGGGATGACGACAACCACAGTGGTGCAAGCTTAGATGCACCAATGAATGGTACCGTGGTGGCTCACTTAGTTGAGGTTGGTAGTAGCGTCAAAAAAGGTGCACCGCTACTTATTATGGAGGCCATGAAGATGGAACATAGTATTACAGCGCCTTGCGACGGTGTGGTGCAAGGCTATTATTATCAACCTGGTGAGTTGGTAGATGGAGGCTCAGTGCTAATTGATTTCGATTCTGAGTCAGAAGTTGAATGAGTGTGGAAACCGCTATGAAGACACCCATCGTAAATTCACCCTCTAACCCTGCGACTCACTTTCCCTCTAAAGTGAGGATCGTGGAAGTTGGTGCTCGTGACGGGTTGCAAAATGAAAAGGCGATTCTTAGCGCTAAAGACAAAATACATCTCATCAATTTGCTTAGCGCAAGTGGTTTAAAGCGTATTGAAGCTGGCAGCTTTGTTTCTCCCAAGTGGGTTCCTCAGATGGCAGATTCTGACGCAGTTTTCAATGGAATTAGCCGTTCCAATGATGTTATCTATTCAGCCCTGACCCCTAACCTAAAAGGGTTTGAAGCTGCGCTGTCTGTTGGCGTTGATGAAGTTGCTATATTTGGCGCGGCTTCTGAATCTTTTTCTCAAAAAAATATTAACTGCTCAATCAGTGAAAGCCTAAAAAGATTCGAGCCCGTTATTGCGGCCGCAAACACGCATAATATCCCAGTTAGGGGCTACGTATCTTGTGTGATGGGCTGCCCTTATGAAGGAGAAATATCTAGCGACTCGGTAGCGCAGGTTTCCAAGGGTCTACATGATATGGGCTGCTATGAAATTTCACTTGGCGACACCATTGGAACCGGCACTCCAGCATCTACTGCTCGTTTGCTCGAAAACGTTTGCCACCACGTACCAGTTGCCGACTTAGCTGTCCACTTTCATGACACCTATGGCCAAGCATTAGTCAATATCTACACCGCGCTACAATTTGGTATATCGAGCATAGATAGCGCTGTCGCAGGCCTTGGGGGCTGCCCATATGCTAAAGGCGCCAGCGGAAACGTGGCGACAGAAGACGTTCTGTATATGCTAAATGGACTTGGAATTGAAAGTGGCGTAAGTATGGATAAGTTGCTTGTTGCCACTGAATTTATCTCTTCTGTATTAAACAGAAAACCAGTGTCTAAGGTAGCTAATGCATTGCTTGCCAAGGTAAATTAGATTCACTTCCTTCGGCATTTAGCGCAACCAAGACATCCATTGTAAAATAAAGGGTCAATTCAATAGTACTATCAAGACACCCTTAGTAAAGGTCAGCTAACCGGACACCCACGATAATACAAAGAATCAATTCGATTAATTCACACCTAAGATACAGGTTCATCAATTGCAATTGATTGCTAGCATGGACGTATATGAATTTACTGGATGTTAGCCGTGCCGCAATCAAGACGCAGCCAAATCAGCCTTGCTGATACTCCTTATTATCACTGCGTTTCACGCTGCGTTAGGCAATGCTACCTATGCGGTGTTGATCAGAATTCGGGAAAAAGCTTCGAACATCGAAGAGGCTGGGTCGAGCGCCGCTTATTAGAGTTAGCTTCGGTGTACTCCATTAATATTTGTGCTTATGCGGTGATGAGCAATCACGTTCATGTAGTCCTGCATGTTGATAAACAAGGTGCCAATTCATGGAATCTAGAGCAAGTTCTAACCCAATGGCACCGTATCCATAAAGGCACTCTACTTACCCAAAGGTATCTTAAGGGTGAGCGCCTCTCGGAAGCCGAATTACAAACAGTAACCGATACTGCTGAAGTTTACCGCCAGCGCCTGTACGACATTAGTTGGTTTATGCGAAACCTTAATGAGTTCATCGCTAGGGCAGCTAATAAAGAGGATGAGTGTACAGGACGATTTTGGGAAGGAAGGTTTAAATCCCAAGCTTTATTAAATGAAAGCGCCCTACTTTCCTGTATGGCTTACGTGGACTTAAATCCGGTTAGAGCTAATATAGCGACAACGCCTGAAAATTCTAGGTACACCAGTATTCACTCACGAATACAGGCAATGAAGTGCAATTCGAATACTTCTGAATTACTACCGTTCACAGGAGAGTGTGAACAACACGACTCCAAACTATTATCCGTTGGCCTACCCGACTACCTTGAACTCGTCGATACAATGGGAAGAATCATTCGTGACGACAAACCAGGTTACATAAATAGCAATTACGCCCCGATATTGTCTAGATTAGGGATAAAACAGATGCATTGGCAGACGCTTACCACTAGCTTCGAAAAGTTATTTAGTTATGCGGCTGGGTGTGAAGTTACAATGAGAAAGTTTAAGCAAAATACCAATAGGCAGCGAGTAAGGGGAATAAAGAACGCAAAATTGCTTTCCCACGCAAGTTAGTTACTGTCTTCTGTTCGTAAATATGAGCTAAATTGATAAAAGTCTCCCTTTTTGACTCTCCAACCCATTAACGTTAAAGGTTAATTTGTAGCCCTACCTTAGTGGTAACACTACGTCCTTACTAACCTTTTTTAAACTGTCTAAATAAGCACATCACATCCATAAATAATCGCCGAGTCAAATACTTGGGCCTTTTTAAACTTCTGCTCGGCTAATAAAACTAACGAGACACCCACTGTATTTCCTTGAGCAGGAATGAGATTAAAAACCTTCATTAGGGTGGATGTCCTCATATCTTTTATATTTTCACCACAAATCCTAGTTAAATGTAAACTTGGGTGTCTTCGTAAAATTAAGTAGTCTTATAAGCTAAGGTTTCCCTGATAACCTTCTTAAGATGGGTGTCCTGTTAGCTCTCTGATAGCGTTATTAAGTTGGGTGTCTTGATAACTCTCTTGATAACTCTTATAACGTCTGAGAATTCTTAATCTAAGCAGGTTCTCGATTACCACTTAATGCCAACCAAGACTCATTAGCTTTCCAGGTCGTTAGCCATTGTGAAACTTGATTAGCTGGCATAGGCTTAGCAATGCCATAACCTTGCGCTAACACACATCCCAAGCGGATCAGCGCAACGCCGTGTTCAACTGACTCTACACCTTCCGCAATCACTTCTCGTTTAAATGCTTTTGCTAATCCCACAACACCTTCAACAATCGCTAAGTCATCGGTGTCATCTAACATGTCTCGTACAAAGCTTTGGTCAATTTTGATTAAGTAAGCTGGCAAACGTTTAAGGTAAGTAAGTGATGAGTAACCAGTACCAAAGTCATCTAAAGCAAAGCTAACCCCTAAATCGTGACACGCATTCATTGTTGATGATACTTGAAAGGTATCTTGAAGCGCGCTGGTTTCCAAAATTTCCAGCTCTAAATAGCCTGGGTCTACGTCGGGGTGCGCCGCTAAAAGTGTTTGTAACCGAGAAGTAAAGTTGTCTTGCTGCAGTTGATGTGCACTAATATTCACACTTACGGGCAATGAAATACCGCGTCTCTGCCAATGCGAAATTTGTGTTAAAGCCGCATCAATAACCCACTCTCCTACTTTCAAGCTGATACCATGTCCTTCAATAACTGGCAAAAATTCGAGCGGTGGAATCAAGCCGCTTTCAGGGTGCTCCCAGCGGAGCAAAGCTTCTACACCAATCACTTCACCAGAGCGCATATTCACCTTAGGTTGGTAGTGTAAGACAAACTCTTTGCGATCCAACGCAACCCGAACATTATCAATGCTCTTGTTATAGGAATTAATCGCGTTATCTTGCTCTAAATCGAACTGATGATATCGGTTTTTCCCCCCCTGCTTTGCAACATACATGGCTTGGTCTGCGTGGCGTATCAACTGATCCGCATCTACGTTATCTTGAGGGAAAACAGTCACGCCAATACTGGCCGACACTTGCATAACCGCCTCAGCAATATTGACGGGGGCCGAGGCAGATTTAAGAAGTCGATTTAGAACATGCTCACAGTCACTAAACTCATCCAAATTAGCCATAATAATAATGAATTCGTCACCGCCAATACGTGCAATGGTATCTCCTGCTCTTAAGCTAGCTTTTAAGCCATTGGAGACTTCAACCAAAAACTGATCACCAATGTCGTGTCCGTAATTATCATTAATCGCTTTAAAACCATCTAAATCCATAAATGCGACGGCCAGTGAATTTTGTTGTAGCTGACTGTGCTTAATGGCTTGATTAAGTCGCTTGGCAAGCAAGACTCTGTTAGGTAAGTTGGTCAGCAGATCATAATGCGCTATTCGTTCTAACTTACCTTCATTGAACTTAATTTCGGATATGTCGGTTGAGAGTGATACATAATGTTGCACCTGCCCTTCCGCGTCTTTGACCGCACTTATTGTAACCATCTCAGGATAAACTTCACCATCCTTACGACAGTTCCAAATCTCACCTCTCCAGTGCCCATCGGTGTTCAGCGTATTCCACATGTTTTTATAAAACTGCGCGCTGTGTCGTCCAGACTGAAGAATTCTAGGGTTCTTCCCTAGCACTTCCGATTTGCTGTAACCGGTGATTCGGCACAACGTATCGTTCACTTCAATAATAGTCGCCGAGGCGTCGGTTATAATAATGCCTTCGTTCGCATGAGTGAAAACGCTGGCAGCACGCTTTAGTGTCTCTTCAGACCGATTCTTTTCGATAGCGATACTCGCTAAACTTGCAGTTTGCTCAATTAGCGCAAGATCAGTATCCGAGGGATTATTAATACTAGAGTGATAAATAGCAAAAGTACCGAGCACAGCGCCTTGCGTAGAACGAATTGGTTCAGACCAACAAGCTCCTAAATTAGCGCGTTCAGCTAACGCTTTGAAATTTTCCCAGTAAGGGTGTGTTTGAATATCTGCCACGATGACACGTTCGTTAGTAAACGCCGCTGTACCGCAAGAACCCACGCCCATACCTATCTCTACACCATCAATAGCATCGGTATAAAATTTAGGAAGACTAGTTCCAGTTCCGTTGCGCAGATGCCCCCCTGAATCCTCAAGGATCAAGATGCTGCACATCATTTCTGGGTTATTAAGCTCAACCACGCTGACAATGGCGTCTAGCACCTTTTTTAGAGGTTCTCCGCTGGTAATGAGTTCTAATACCTCGCTACGCGTTGTTTCTCTTAACTCGTTCTGCCTGCGTTTAGTAACGTCTCGGATAACACCAACAATAAATCGTCTATTATTGCGGTCGATAAATCGGCTCAGTTTAGCAAGTACTACCCGTGCCTGGTTGCCCTTACCTTGCAGGGCTTGCTCTATGACTTTATCTTCTCCGGTATCTAAAACATACTGATCGCTGTGCGCTAACTTCACCAATTCTTGTGGGTAAATTTTATTTGAGAAGGTTTTTCCAATGAGTTTTTTTCGAGAAACGTTTACAAGCTCACAAAAGGCGTTGTTAGCAACTAAAAGTTTACCCTCCCCGTCTTTTATAAATACAGGGTCAGCTGATATATCCAAAAACGCATTAAGATAACCCTCTAATTCCTCGGGATCTTTTACTGGCAATGCTGCCGGACCATTGTTTTCTTGCTGTTTATAAGACATATGTGAAACCAAACTCGATTACTAAAGCCACGTTCGCCCAATATCGACTGATATATAAATTGGGTTTCAGAAATGCAATCACGGTAATTTGCACGGCGTTCGACCTCCTATTCCCTTATTTTTCCCTTGGTAACATAAGCGTAGTACAAATCGCCATAGTGAGCATTGCTACCATAATGTACACCACTGAAAAGTCGATAAAAGACGATAAAATCGCGTACAATCCACCAAAGCCAAGTAAAATAAGGCCTATAGCTGTATTTGAAAAACCGACTAATTCAGTCCTGTCTTGTCCATCTTTAATATCTAAACTGTAAGTTTTGCGCCCTGTTCGCACACCCGCATGAGCAATAGAAAGAATAAAAAACAACCCTGCAGACATCCACAAATTTTCAGGCTCCATAGCAAGTAAGCCAACACAGGCAATTATTGCCAAGGCACCTGACAATTGAAGGGTGAATCGAGCGCTTTTATCTGCAATTTTTCCCCAAAGAAAAGAAGAAAGCATAGAAGCTAAGGCTTGTGCAGCAAGATAAAACGGGAGCAAAGATTTAGCGCTTTGTGAACTTTCCAGCATAAAGTATGGCGCCACTAGCGCAGAGTGGACGAACAACCCCCTCACAAAAACGAACCGATATACCGTGTTGTCAAAACGCCAATTAAACAAAGACTTATTTTTAGATTCTTCTATTTCAACATGGGTTTTTATTGAAAACATTAAAAATAGCGTGACACAAAATGCAAGCGCTGATGACCCTAGCAAAATATAAAGTGAATAGCCTTCAAGCTCTTTTTCAAAATACACCAAAGGTACTGCGGCGCACAACGTCATCACACCAGACGCCGTGGAAGCTAACCCTACTAACTTCCCCCGTTCCCCTTTTTGACTGACATCGGCTTCCATGTCTTTTACGGTAAGTGAGCTTGCAGAGCGGCCTAAACTAAGAAATACAAGCGAAGCGAGTATAATTAGCCCAGCCACAAAACCTTCGGTGACAAGCGCGGCAGCTAACATGGTACATATGGCCGATACCTGTACAACCATACCCAATCGCCAAACGTGGTGTCTAGCGCTTTTCCTGCGTAAATACATACCAATTAGGGCTTGGGGTAATAGTGCGCCAGATTCGCGAATTGGCACCAACCACATCACCATCCAGCCAGGAGCCCCTAAAGAGATTAATAGTGCGGGTAATGTAGTTTTTGCAGACGCCAGTAAATCGGCCAATTTATTAAAAGCTAGGCCTACAATTAGACGACGTTTATTTCCCAGCATGTCCTTTCCTAAGGTAATTTCACGAAATCACAAATGCGACTACTCAGCAAGCGTACCAAAATCAATTTTAGCATTACTTAAAGAACTTTATACTAAAAACCCTTGATACTTGATCATGCTGCGTTTATGGGCACTATATCGTACTAACACACTGAACAATCTTAACAATTAGGCCAATTTAGAAATATAAGCTTATCGAGATAGCTTATCGAGACACCCATCATAAACTGACTGACCCACTAATTTTTTCAAGTACGATCGCGCGGGTTCCATCAGAGTTTTATATCATATTTTAAACACTATCATGGGTGTCTCATTAACGCTTTTAAGACGACCAAAGCATGGGTGTCTCATTAACGCTTTTAAGACGACCAAAGCATGGGTGTCTCGTTAACGCTTTTAAGACGACCAAAGCATGGGTGTCTTCATAATGATGTATTGTTTCTAAACGTGGGTGTCTCGATAACGTCGATAACGCCAATAACATCAGCTAGCAGCACTAGAAAATCCATTTGGATTTCTAGTGCTGAAAACGAAAAAAGCCGAGTTCGCTTTGGAAAATATCCATATAAGCGAACTCGGCTTAGTCTGTAGTGAAAACCATTTGGCGCTTTTGCGCTAAGGTAAAAGCTAGACTAAATTACTACCCTTTATTTTCTACAACCGTTTTCAAATTTTCTAATCCCATTTCGAAATCTGGGCCAATCATGCCATCCATCATAAATACGAAGTAGCGGCTGATAATATTGTTGCCTACGTCGCCGGAGTCAACCCACGTCACTTTGGTAGCCTCACCTGCGGGCGATATTACCAATGAACCCGTCGAACCCATTTCCCATTCAGGAAAAGCCAATGAGTAAACCACCTTTTTATTGTGTTCTAAATCGGTAATTTTCATCTCCCCATTGCCTTCCGTCACGCTTGTCCAAGATGACATCATTCCAATAGCTCTATCAGGTCCAGAGTAATCGATTTCCATACTAGGGTCCCGTTGAAACCAAACGCCCCAGTTTTGCCATGCCCGTAAATCGACAACATCGGGATAAATTTCTTCAGGTTGTGCATTAATCAAAATGCTTCTTTCAACTGTGTATTGCTTTGGCAGGAACAGCCCAACCACAACTACCAAAGCAATCAGTAAGCCCACACCTAAAACTATCTTCTTTAAAACTGCCATCTAAAACTCCATGATAATCACATAGGATTAGAAATATATAACAATTATTTAACAAATGGCACTGATGATTGACTAAATTCTCCGCTTAAATAATGAATTACCATTTCGCGAACATAATCAGCATCAACACTTGCCACCCAAGAGATTGAGCTCCCCGATTTGCCGCAGAGGTAAGTATGTCCCGCATTCGGCGTGGTTGTGCTTACTGCAACCCGACCGGTTTCAATACGTAACTTGTCTTCTGGCAACGCTAAGATACAAGTAGAAAGAATATCCCATAAAAAATACGTAAATTCATAAGACGGAATAGACGTTACCGTAGACGCCCAGAATTGACCAGATAGGTCTGATACTGGCGTATTTTTTACCGCAAGTTGCCGCAAGAAATCCCAACTAACTGGCAAATCGTTGGTGGCATCTAAAGGCACCAATAGCAAATTTACACCACTATCTACCAATGCTTTAGTCGCCTTAGGATCCCAATATGCATTCCATTCCGCTGAACCGTCGTGATCATGCATAGCCACATTGCCTTTAACCTTCACCGCTCCACCCATCCACACTACCTTTTGTACGTTATCTACCAGGTCTGGACTTTGGGTCAGCGCGGCGGCTAAATTGGTTGCAGGGCCAGTCATTAACACGGTGACAGGCTCAGCAGCATGAGCTAATGCATCTTGCATCCATTCATGAGCGGCCTTGGTTTCTACTTTCACTTCATCATGAGACGTACGTAACATTAAAGGTGTAGCATGGCACATTTTAGGCTGAGCCCGCCATTCAGGCGGAAACGGATTTGGGCCGGCTAACTGCCCTACACTCACGGGAATATGAGTGTTCCCTGTCAATGTTAAAATTTTACGAGTGCTAAGCAAAGCATCATCAGGATAACAATCGGCCGGCGTAATGGTGACACCCACCACATAAATATTAGACAAACGCAGCAAAAGTATTAACGATAATAAATCGTCAATACCACCATCGTGGTCAAAAATAACTGGGGTAGTAGAAGACATAAAAAATCCCTTAAGAAAAAAATAACGTTTTTTTTACATAGTTCAGTAAAACGCCGTGGCTTTATATTTATTCTTGTGTAATATGAAGTTAGGTTATCATAAAACCTAATTTTCAAGGGCAATATTCTACTTACTACGCCCTAGTGCAATCGGTATGAATTACGGTTTTTACACATTCATCGACACCGCAAAATTGTGTCTTAAAAAATGGAGAACGAGGACATGGCAGATCAGAGTCCACGCTATATTAGTAATCTGACTCGCGATACCTACGCATTGATTCTGGCCGGCGGCCGAGGGTCACGTTTGCATGAGCTAACAACATGGCGTGCAAAACCTGCTCTCTATTTCGGTGGTAAATTTAGAATTATCGACTTTCCCCTTTCCAATTGTATCAACTCAGGTATTAGGCGAGTTGGTGTAGTTACCCAATACAAATCACACTCCTTGATAAGGCACTTAGTGCGCGGTTGGGGGCACTTCAAGAAGGAACTTGGCGAGTCGGTAGAAATTCTACCCGCTTCTCAACGATTTTCAGATAGCTGGTACGAAGGTACCGCCGACGCAGTATTCCAAAATATCGACATTATTCGAGACGAACTCCCCAAGTACGTAATGATTTTATCTGGCGACCATATCTATCGCATGGATTACGGTACTATGCTAGCTCGTCATGTTGAAAGTGGCGCAAAAATGACCGTGTCATGTATGTCGGTGCCTATCGAAGAAGCTGCCGGTTCATTCGGTGTAATGTCGGTAGATGAAAACTTCCGTATTAACGGTTTTGCAGAAAAACCTGAGCATCCGGCTCCCCTACCTGGCGATGATACCCGCTGCCTAGCATCAATGGGCAACTATGTTTTCGATACTGAGTTTCTTTTCGAACAATTACGAAGAGACGCTGAAACCTCTGGCTCACAGCGTGATTTTGGTAAAGATATTATTCCGTCGATTATCAAAGATCATCCCGTGTATGCGTTTGAATTTGAAAGCACCGGCGGTGGCGATGCCTATTGGCGCGATGTAGGTACCATTGATTCATTTTGGGAAGCCAATATGGAAATGGTTGCGCCGGTTCCACAGCTTAATTTGTACGATCAGAAGTGGCCTATCTGGACCTACCAAGAACAATTACCGCCTGCAAAATTTGTGTGGGAAGATCACGACAGACGCGGTGAAGCGATTAATTCGGTTGTGTCTGGCGGCTGTATCATTTCTGGTTCAACCCTTCGCGGCACAATTTGCTTCTCTAACGTAAGAGTGCACTCGTACGGGCTTATAGAAGATGCGGTAATTTTACCTGATGTAGAAATCATGCGTCATTGTAAGCTAAGAAAAGTACTGCTAGATAGAGGCTGTGTTATTCCAGAGGGCACCGTTATCGGCTACAACCATGACGATGATAGAGCTCGAGGGTTCCGTGTTTCAGAAAAAGGCGTGGTGTTAGTTACAAGAGAAATGCTAGGCCAACCTGTTGGCGGCCTATCTCCTAACTAAAAGCTAGTTATTCCATTTTGAAATAGTGGTTGAAATAAGTTCGGCCACTGCTTCAGGATGTTCTAGCGGAAACATATGCCCACCTTTAAATTCAGTATGGTCAATGTTGTTATGCTGAATTAACCTTTCGTACATAGCCGGCCTACACACGGCACCATCTTTAGCCGTTACCAGCAATGCCGGGCACTTCAATTTACCTTTATACTTACCTAAATTGTGCGGTACATTTCGAAATAGCGACGCTTCTACCTCGGCTTTAAATGTTAGCGATGTCATCTCACCTTTAGTGTGGGTTACATGCTTTACATAATCACGAATACACCGCTTATCCATATTACGAAACAATGCTTTTCCTTGAAAATACGCTTCCATATCAATATGAGATGGCCATTGCGTATTTCGAGTTTCAGCTAGCTTTGCTGGGGTTAATTTATTAATTAACGGCGTCCTCTTTGCAAAGCGAAAAAAGTAACTCATGGGCCCCATCACTAACGGAGGGTCAAGCATGATAAGCCCTCGGAACAAGCTGGGCTCCTCGCAGGCTGCCATGTATGAAATCACCGCACCAAAAGAATGCCCTACCGCATAAACACCTCTACTGTCGGTGTTTTCGGCTTTTACGTATTTAATAAGCTCATTAACTTGATTGCGCCAATTCGCATTTACTGGCAATTGAGGATCGTGACCAAACCGGTCGACATGAAGACGATGAAAGTGCTCAGGTAATGAAGAAAAAAGCGCGTTATAACTACCTGCAGGAAATCCATTTGCATGGGCAAAGTGAAAACTTATATCGGTTTTCGACAATGAAATACTCCTTCACGAAAAGCGGTACCAAAGCTATACGTAGCGATAGCAAAGCGGGAAAAGTAAGGGCTGGTAAACCAGCCCTTAATTAAAACAACATGTTAATTATGAAGAAGATAGTACTACAGCCCTCTCGACTCTGCCATCTCCCAATCTTTAACAATTTTAGTACTGGTCCATAAGAACACGATAATAGAAAGCGCATAAGGCACAATCAAATACAGTAAAGATTGACGAAGAGCTTCAACTTCACCCAACGACGGCACTAACGCTTGGCTTATAATACCGGTAATCGTTGGACCACCGCCCAATGCAATTATGTTCAATACAAAGAAAAACAATGCAGTAGACATAGCACGAACATTAATAGGTGCAAGAGTTTGCGCCATGGCAAAGCTTGGGCCTAAATAGGAACCACTAGTGAAGAGTAAGAACGTCATTAACCCTACTGACAACCATAAGTCGTTAACTTGAAGGGAAAAATACAACGCTGGGACACCAATAATTAGCGCAATAGCAGGTAACAACGCATACGCTTTCTTATTTTGTTTACCCCATCTATCGGCAATATAACCACCCAGCCACACGCCTAACGCATAAGCAGAGCCATTGATAATACCGAACGCAATGAGCAACTGCGTTATATCTAACCCTGCAAAGGCACGTACATAATAATCGATGATCCATGTTGAAATGGCGTAGTTGCCGAACGAACCAAAAGAAATGCCTAACGCCATTCCCCACCACGTTGGAATCTTCAACAAAGTTTTGAGTGAAGCTGAAACACTGGGCTTTTCAGCGTCATCCGTTTGTACTGACTCGGTGCGTTTTGGCTCTTTCACCGTAAACTTCAGCAAGAGCGCTAGTATTACGCCCGGTAACCCCACACTAATCATTACCGTACGCCAGTCAGCAGAACCGCCTTGTAAGAAAAATGCAGAAGCAAAGAATGCCAACATCACGCCAAACGGAATACCCAAAGAGTACACCGCCAATGCGCCAGCACGTTTTTCTTTAGGAAATAGGTCGGAAATAATACTGTGTGAAGGTGGGCTACCCCCTGCTTCACCAATGCCCACACCAATTCTAGCCAGCGCCAGTTGGGTGTAGTTCATGGCAAGCCCCGAAGCAGCGGTAAATCCACTCCATAGGGTGAGCGAGATAGCAATGATATTCACGCGACTATAGCGATCGGCAAGCCACGCAATAGGAATGCCCACCACGGTATAAAGAATGGCGAAATATACCCCCTTTAACAAGCCTAACTGCGCGTCATCTAAACCCAAATCAGCTTTAATGAATGGAGAAAGGATGCCTATGATCTGTCTATCAATAAAATTAAATGCATAAACCAGCGTTAGTATCACTAACACATAATTTCTGTAGGCGCGGGACGTATCCGCTTTCTCTACTGGTGCCGTTTGAACCTGACTATGGGCCATATCATTCCCTTTAAATTCAATGAAAACTCAGTCTACGCGCCAGGTTAAAAGATTGACAACTTATTGTTACTTATTTGTAAATATAAAAAGGAATGTTAGCCTAGGCTTTCTGTTAGCTTGAGCTTAAGGTAGGATATCGGCACCCTTACTCATCAGACCAGACAAACAACATGACGGTAGACGAGCTTTTAACGCTTTCTTCATTAGAAGCACTTTCTGAAAATCAATGGAAAGTAGATAACCTCATCATTCCCAGTAATTGGGCGCAAGGGCGTACAGCATTCGGTGGTATTTCAGCAGGCATGGCGTACAGCGCTATTCGTCAAAAAGTCAGTGAAGAACGCGTACTGCGTTCATTTACCACTAACTTTGTAGGTCCACTTTCGCCGGATACGCCATTTTCAATTGAAGTAACTTTATTGCGTGAGGGCAAAAACGTATCTCAATATACCGCTCATGCAAAGCAAAATGGTAAAAGCTGCGTGTTCGTGCAAGCCTGCTTTGGTATTGGCAGAAAATCGGGCATTAAAGTAGAAAACCAAGACACCCATGACATGCCTACGCCCACCAAAGGCAAGTTCATCCCGCAAATTCCAAAGGTCACCCCTAAGTTTTTGCGTCATTTCGATTTAGCCATCGATAAGGGAGGCATTCCCTTCACCCGCAAAAAGACCAGCGTTTACCACGGGCACATGCGTTTTAAAAAGCCACCGGCGAAGATCACAGATGCACACATCATTACCATGATTGATGCTTGGCCGCCCACGCTGTTACAAATGATGAAGTTGCCTGCTCCAGCAAGTACCGTTAGTTGGAATTTGGAATTTATCCACCCGCATAAGCAGGTAGACCCTACAGACTGGTTTGCTTACCAAGCGCATACCCGTCAGGCAGAAGATGGCTATGGGCATACTGAAGCCACTATTTGGGATAAAGACAACGAAGTTGTTGCCATAAGCCGCCAGACCGTGGCAATTTTTGATTAGTTAGAACGTAATTTTTGAACGGGATGCTTGTCTAGAAAGGCATTAATAGTAGATAGTAAAAAGGGGCGTACTGCATAAATGCAGTACGCCCCTTTTTCGTTAATAAAGCATAAACGCGTTAGGGTTGAACAGGGAAATAACTGAAATACACTGCAAGTTGGTAATATCCAATGCATCTTCTAAATCGTCGCGATTAAGCGATAGGCTCTCGTGCAATTCGGGTTTTAAGTTATTGTAGCTAGGATAAATTTCTGAATTCACGTTATCTAAAGCCAAAACGTATGACAACTGCAAGATTTGCTCTTCCACATCAGAAGTGGTGTTTTTGTCGCCGTGTATATTTGCAATAGGCTTATAGATTGTTTCAGGGATACCCCACTCTTTGATGATCCCCGCAGACACGTTCGTAAATGTGTAGCCCAAAACACCAGCCTGTAATTCAGCAGGACTAACTCTTGCGTTGAACGCCTGACAACGTTTCGCGCTATCTGGCAACATGTCTACGACGACCAGCTCACCAATATTATGCAGTAAGCCCGCAACAAATAAGCGTTCCGGCTCTCTGATATTTCGCATTTCAGCAAAATACTTTGCTAACAGACCGCAAGAGACACTTTGCTCCCAAAATTTATCTAAGTCGATAACTTGGCCATCTATTTCTTTGAACGCTTGGCTAACACCAAATGCAAGTGCTAGATCGTACGTAGAGCGCGTACCCACTACTTGTAGCGCTTTAGTAATAGTATCTATTTTATTTGGAAAACGGTACAAGGCCGAATTCGCCACTCTTAATAGCTGTGTCGCTAACGAAGGGTCAAAAGAGATGATGTCTGCAATATCGTCAATATTAGATGCTCCATCATCCATGCACGCTTTTAAACGCGTTACCGAGTCGGGCAGCACAAACAACGTACTCGCGTTACTGATAATATCTTGTAGGGTCATTTAGGTGTACGCTCCTGATATAACCTACTCTATTTAGAAGAGGGTATCTCGCAATCAAGTCTTAAAATAAAACGGTAACTATAAAACATGATTAGCTTTTTCACTACTAGCTACATTATAGCGCGATTATTTAGCCTAGCTAATTAGAATTCATTATCTTTCGTATAGTATGCGATAAATTACATTACATTGTATTCAGTCCCAATAGGGGTTCCCCCTTAAAAGCAGAAGGTTTTAAGCACTTTTATCCGCGATAAAGTTTCATTTTCTTTATTTCCTGCTGTGCTACTATTTCGCGCTTTACACATTTAAGCACAGGTAATCATGTTACAAGGCATGTCAGAAGGAATGTCACAAGGCATGTCACAAGGCATAATGCAGGTTGTAGTCATTGGCTACGTGTGGCCTGAACCCAATTCCTCCGCCGCAGGTCAAAATATGCTGGCCTTAATTAATCAGTTTCTAAGCTACGGCCATAACGTTACTTTTATGACCGCGGCAACAGACAGTATTCATAAAACAGACCTAGATAATATAGGTGTAAGTAGTGAAGCAGTTGCACTTAATTGCAGCAGCTTTAATGAACGAATTGAGAAACTGTCGCCTAACGTGGTTATTTTCGACAGATATATGACCGAAGAGCAATTTTCTTGGCGAGTAAAAGACGCCTGTCCTTCTGCTATCCGCATTTTAAACACCGAAGACCTGCACAGTTTACGACAAGCTAGGCACGATGCCGTTAAAGCACACGATAATGCACTGCGGGCATCCAAAGAAACTGCAGCCTCTCCTGTTGTGGCGCACATTGCCAACGCCGCGAAAGAAGCTGACTACAATACGCCTTTAGCTCAGCGGGAAATTGCCGCTATTTTACGCTGCGACCTTACGTTGGTCATTTCTCGTACCGAGTACGCACTGCTTACCGATTATTACCACGTTCCCGCAAAACAGCTTTATTACCATCCGCTTAATCTCGCGACAGTAACTGACAAGGCACCAGATTTTCAAAAACGCACCGACATTGTCACTATTGGCAATTTTCGACATGCGCCAAATTGGGATGCCGTCTTGCAGCTAAAGCAAACCGTTTGGCCCGCTATTAAAAAGGTGCTCCCCCAAGCAAATTTACATATTTATGGGGCCTACCCACCTAAAAAAGCAACGCAATTACATAACCCCAAAACTGGATTTTACGTAGATGGCTGGGCTGAAAATGCACACGATGTGATTGCTAACGCTAAACTTCTTATAGCGCCACTGCGCTTTGGTGCAGGTATTAAAGGCAAAATACTAGAAGCCATGCGATGTGGTACCCCTACCCTTACAACCTGGGTTGGCGCTGAAGGTATTGCTGAAAGTATTGCTGAAAGTATTGCTGAAGAAATGTCCCCCATAACGCCATTGGCGGCAAGTTCTTCGTTGAAGAGTACAGAAGCAACAGAGAATAGTGCTACGCAGCCTGCATGGGGAGGCGCAATTTGCGATACCCCAGAAGACTTCGCGAAACACGCCGCTAGGTTTTACAACAGCGAAGAGAGTTGGTCGTCAGCAAGTAAGTTAGGGTTAGCCTTGTATCACGCTTTTGAAAATGACAACGAGAGTGAAACCTTGGCAGACCGAGTTGCCATTATAGCTTCAGATGTTAATGCCCATCGCAAGACCTTGTTTTTACAAGGGCTGCTATGGCATCAAACCTTGAATGCGAGTAAATACATGTCGCAGTGGATTGAAGCTAAAAACCAAAACTTATAGCGTATTTAAGCGGCGCAATACACTTAAGATACCATTGCCTCTAGATTGGCTTAAATGGCGCTGCAAATTACACGCGTTCATGTATTGCTTAAAATCGTACGCCTTTCTTTGTTCTTCTGAAAGGTTATTCGCCTTTTCCAGTAGTACCGCTAGCACGCCGCGAATTATTTTACTGGGTGAGTAAGCCGCAATTAAAAGGTCGCCCGAGAGCTGTGAAGGCGTACACGCTACCCACACTTTACTTTCACAGCCCGGTACCAATGAGTCTTCAGTGCGTGCCGACTCAGGTAAAGCCAACAACTGCTTACCAGCCAGCATAATGGCGCGAGTGGCGCCATCCCAGCCTTTTGCCGTAGCCACGGATTGCCCTAGCGGCAACAGTTGCGTAGATTCTGTCATCGTTTTGAGGTTACAGCGTGGTTGTTCATATCAACGTCTTCAGAAAACTGAGCCCAACAGCTAGGCACTAGCATCTGCGCTAAACTCGGCGCTTAGCTCTTCTGCCGTCATCACTAAATTTTCGGCATCAGCAGAGGTAGGAAACATAACCACTTCCACCCCATTTTTAGTTAAACCCGGTAACCACGTTTCGGTAAACTCATCAAATGGTACTGCCACGCACGTACCCGTAATTTGGTTGTCGTCCAACCACGCCTGCGCTAAGTTATTGTGAGGAAAAACGGGTAGTCGAGTAATGTCGTTGTCTTCCAGCATGACAAAGCCTTCTGTACCTTGGATTAGCCAAATTTCTTTCGCTTTGGGTACGTAGCTGATCACTAGCATTTGTCGGTCTTCAGCAGACAAACATTTAGCTTGCGCTAGCACAGTATCGTTCAGGGTGGCGGTTACAGTATCTGGAAACACAAAAAATTACCTTATATTTAAGAGGCGCCGATAAGAGGCGCTAAGTATACCCTTTGCAGGCTTCCCCGCCAAATAGCAAAGCCTCTTTAATCTTATAAATTCAAGTTGAAAACATCTCCTATGGCTAATATTATTGCGACCAGTTTCATGTAGCATTGCCTCAGTTTTACGCTTGGGGTTTCAAAACGCATTTCACATGCTTCTTGTACATTAGCAATCTGAATTTCATGGTAGTACATTACATCTGCCTTTCTTTCAAAAAACGCAAAGCTTAAAACTTCATGCACAACTTATTTAGCGACCTAAAAGCAAAAACTTACAACAAACATGAAGAGTTAGAGCACAGCACGCCCTTTGCACTTTTTCATAATATGGCGGGGTGTAACGACAATGAAGCTCATGAGGTTCATCGGGGAAATTACCTTAACGTACTTTGCGTTATGCGAGAATTCCACCAGCATTGCAAGCTAGTCATTAACGATGCAACTGAGAAATACCCTACCCTTCAGGCTTTAGCAAATCAGTTTGAAACCCAAGCAGTGGTAACGTCGCTTGATAACGACTTAGCAGAGCTAAATTCAATCAGCGCCCAGTGTACTAGTGAATTACAAAGCGTTGACTTACCTAATTTTGAAACACTGCTTTCGGCTACTATTTCCGCGATGTATGTGTGGCTAGGATCATCAATGGGCGCCAATATTATTAGCCGTAGGCTTGAAAAGTCAGACTACGGTTTTCCTACGCATTACTATCAATCCATGGCAAAACAAGCCAAAGCTTGGCCCGAATTTAAGCAAGAAGTAGTACGGTTACTACCCCTAATAATTGAAGGGGCGGATGTTGTAAGCCAGGCAGGAAGCCAGGTTGATAGACAGGTTGAGAGTCGGGTTGAGAGCCAAAACAGTGAAACGTTAAGCGTTGCTATTATTAATGATGCCAACCTTTGGTTTGATCATCTTATTTTGCTAGGAAAAAGTACAAATTTGCCACCACAAACATTAAGTTAAACCCAGCATTCTGTTAATATTCATTAATTCGTTTTTTTAAGAAGTTCTTATGAAAGTAATCTCATTTAATATCAATGGCATTCGCGCCCGCCTTCACCAACTTCAAGCATTAATAGATGCACATCAGCCTGACATTATTGGCCTACAGGAAATAAAAGTTCATAACGAACAGTTTCCTGTTGAAGCAGTTGAAGCGATGGGTTATCACGTTTATTTTCATGGTCAAAAGAGTCACTACGGTGTGGCTTTTTTAGCGAAAAAAGAGCCTGAATCTGTGCTTATGGGTTTCCCTACTGATGAAGAAGATGCGCAGCGTCGCATGATCATATTGAAAACCACTGACAACGACGGCCAGCCAGTAACCGTATTAAATGGTTACTTCCCACAAGGCGAAAACGAAAAGCACGAAACTAAATACCCAGCAAAACGTAAGTTCTATAAAGATCTAATGACTTATCTAGACACCCACCATACTCCTGATGAAAATGTCATTGTGATGGGCGATGTGAATATCTCACATACCGATTCAGATATTGGCATTGGCGAAGAGAATAAAAAACGTTGGTTGCGTACGGGCAAATGTAGCTTTTTACCCGAAGAAAGAGTGTGGTTGAACACATTGATGGATTGGGGTTTTGAAGACAGCTTTAGAACCTTGAACCCTGACACTACCGACAGGTATTCGTGGTTCGATTATCGTTCAAAAGGTTTTAATGATAATCGTGGTCTTCGTATTGATCTTATTCTGGCTACCCCTTCTATGCACAAACGATTGAGTGATGCCGGAATAGACTATGAACTTCGCGGCATTGAAAAGCCGTCAGATCATGCGCCTATTTGGGCTACTTACAGTAAATAAGAAATCGACAGTAGATAAATAACGGAGAGTACGTGACAACGCTACAGTGGCTTGGCCTAGCTTTATATTGTTTAACCCTAGTTGGCGTTATTAAACAAATTTCTGTTGTAGGCCTAATGGGTGATAAACACCAACAGCACCTGTTGTTTGGTAGCGCTGCCGCGTTGTTCGCTTTTTGGATCTTCAAAGTGGGAATTTTTGAAGGGCTAGACGTACATTTTGTAGGTTTGAGTGTGGTCACACTTATGCTCGGGTTTCGTTACGCCATTCTGGCCGGCACCCTCGCGTTATTAGGTGCTACCGCCGCTGGTTTTGCACAGTGGCACACCATAGGTGTAAATGGCGTATTAGGGATTATGCTGCCTGTCGCGGTAACCTACTTGGTATATTTAGTGTCTTTTCACCACCTGCCCCGCCAGCTGTTCGTTTATATTTTTGTGTGCGCTTTCTTTCCAGGCGCACTCAGTATAGCTCTTAAAACCGGCGCACTTGCGGGTTATTACTTTGTTGATGGCATTTATACGTGGGATGTTATTTACGATAATTTTGTACTTCTCATTCCACTTTTAGTGTTTCCAGAAGCCTTACTCAACGGAATGGCCATCACCTTACTTGTTATCTATCAACCCACTTGGGTTTACACCTTCCACGATAAGTTTTATTTCGATAACTAAACAAGACACCCACCATTTGCACTCTACTAAATTACATGGACTCCCACCTTTATACCTTGATGAATTATCTGGACACCCACCCTAATTCATAAACTCCTTACGGAGACACCCATGTTTTTTCAAAACCAGATTTATGAAGACACCCACGTTTGCAGCCTTAAATATAACCAAGAGCATCCACCTTATAGTGATAAGCATAAAGATGGGTGTCTTGATAAGAGAATGTCGAAATAACGTGGGTGTCTTGATAAGAGAATGCCGAAATAACGTGGGTGTCTTGATAAGAGAATGCCGAAATAACGTGGGTGTCTTGATAAATCTAGGCACAAAAAAACCGCCTGATTGGCGGTTTTAATATGGGTGTCTTTGTAAAAGCTAGCGTGTTGCGCTTACTTTTTGTCGAATAAGATATCCATAACGTCGGCTAGTTCGCCTTTGCCTTCACGAATTTCTTCTTCGCTTAACCCAGCGATTTCGTGTGGGAACACTAACCACTCGTCACTTTCGTTAACATAATAGTCAGGCACTATGTCAGTTGTGTTGTTCTGAGGTTTGTACCAAGGGCATGCAATACGAATATCTTTTGGCATATTCAAACGCATTAGTTTACGAATTTGCTGAATAAGCGCATCAACACTGCGGCCCGAATCGAAAACATCATCAACAATAAGTAGCTTGTGTTCAGCGTCAGCGTTTTCCACTAAGTAGTGTAAACCGTGAACACGAATTTCTTTAGATTGCTTATTAATGCCATAGTAAGAAGAAGTACGTACCGCAATGTGGTCGGTTGAATAGTCTTTAAACTCAAAATATTCTTGTACCGCTATGCCGATAGGTGCACCACCGCGCCAAATACCAATGATGAAATCGGGGCGAAACCCGTCATCATACACCTTTGCTGCTAAACGAAAGGAATCCTGAAGCAACGCTTGCGAGGTGATAAAATTCTTGTTCATGACGTCTCACTGGCCGAAATTTAAAGTCCGCGATTATAGTGAATTTCGCCGCGATTTGCACGGCAATTTAACTATCTTATTCGTTTTGAAGTGCTTGCGAAGGTTGCGTTTTCATGGCACGCCTAGCAGGGTAAATACTCGCCACAATACAAAGTAACAATGAAAATAGCGTGACAGAAACAATTTGCAGCCAGTGCATATCAATAGGTAGCCCCTGCCCGTCTGACGACAACGCAATAGGCACATTAAGCAAACTCATCACAGGGTTTAACAGTAAAGTAATAACCACACCTGCAACTAATCCAATACCTGCGCCCTTTACGCCATTAAACAGCCCGTTCAATACAAATACCGTCATAATGGTGATTGGTAGCATGCCTTGGGTTTGCAATACTGCAATGTCGCCTTGTTTTTCAGACACCACCATCACTAACGATGAAACCAAATTAAACGCCGCCACGGCTATGATTAATAGCAGCATTAAGAACATCATGTTCTTTTCCATTTTTACCGCATCAAACAAAGGGCCTTGGCGCTCGCGCCATGTACGAACAGGTAAATCAGCCTCAACAATAGGCTTTAGTGTGTCTAGATACAAAAAGGCATCATCTAAAAATAATCGAGTAGCTGTGTTCTTGCCTGAAACATCGCGCAGTAAACGGTTCACATCATCAAGCTGCATATAAATAACTTTGTCATCCATTTGCGAGCCCATGTCGAATACGCCTGAAATCGTCACCAACCGTTGGCTTGGCATGCGTCCAAATGGCGTGTAAACACTGGCTCCAGCTACCATTACCCGAAGTTTGTCGCCAGCCCGCACATTTAACTGCATAGACAGCGCCCTGCCAATAATGGCGTTATAGCTACCTGCTGTTAGGCTTGCAAAATCGCCCTGCTGCATTTCGTGAGCAACCATGGTGTGCTGCGCCATGCTGTCTGCTTGCACACCATGTAACTGTACACCACGTAAATCAGAACGAGATTGCACCACCGCTTCGGCTTCTCGAAATGGCATGCTTGCCACCACATTGGGCAAGCCCATTACAAAGCTTTCATCAACAGGGGCATTAATTTCAATATGCGGCACTATGCCCAAAATACGCTGCTTTAACTGGGCTTCAAAGCCGTTCATTACCGAAAGCACAATAATAAGCGCCGTTAGGCCAAGTGCAATACCGGCTACCGAAAAGCGATTGATAAAGGAAACAAAGCTATTTTGGCTAGACGACTGCGCCGGGCCAGATTTCGCATACCGATAAGCAATAAAAGCGGGAAGAGGAAAATACATAATGCGCGCTTAGTCCAAAGGTGTGATGACGGGGCAATCTCAAAATAGTAAAGTGCGTATACTACGTGTAAGCTACTGGCCGTACAAGATAAGTGGCGGGAGATATGATGGAAAACCTAAGCCTAGAAGAAAAAAAAGCCCAGTTCGATGAGTATTTCTCTATTCAGCACAACGTTAACATTAACGTGAAACCACTTGCTGAAGGTGAATCCGTACCTTCTGAAGCGGGTTTAGAGCAAGCCATGCCCTATGCATTTCGCGTTGCGAGCGAAATGGCCAGCATTGAAGCTCAAGCACTTCGCCCGTTGCGCCATTTAAGCGACCATGCTGAATCGTTGGCGGAATACTTAAACCACCAAGCTCGTAAAATAGATTTGATGATGTCATTTATTTTGCACCAGCAAGATGAACCAGATCATCGTTTTAGCACAATAAAGCTCGGTGGCGGGGGCGTAATTATTAAAAGCTCAACCGCCATGAACATCGGCAGCCAAGCTGAACTCAAATTATTTCTTGATACTGAAGCGGCCGCTATATTTTGCTACGGGGAAGTTATTACTTGCGAGAACGTCGAGGATGACTACCATATAGCTTTTGTTTTCAATAGCATCCGAGAGCAAGACCAAGAATTGCTTGTTCGAGCCAGCTTGCATTTGCAAACGCAGCAATTGAAAAAACGCGCGCAAGATAAGGCTTCCGGAGCCTGACGCTATAATAAAAGTCAGAGAATAAAAGCCGGAAAACCAAAGCTAGAAAACAGAAGCCCAGCAACACACTTAAACCGAATAAGTAGTTTATAGGACGACATGACAGCAACTCTTTTATCTTTGCCTTTGCCGACCCAGAAAAAATCCGCCTCTGTGCAAGACCACAAGCAATGGGGTCAGTTACAAGGCAGCAGCGCCGCACTGTGCATTACTCAAGCACAAGCCCAATACAATGGCCCTATTGTGCTGGTGACCGCCGACACTCCATCGGCGCTAAAACTAGAAAAAGAGCTGGCGTTCTTTATGCCTGGCGGCGCCTCTGGTGATAAAAGCGGTGAAACCAACGTACCTATTACAGTGTTCCCCGATTGGGAAACCCTGCCCTACGATTCGTTTTCGCCGCATCAAGATATTGTCTCGCAGCGTTTAGAAACCTTATACCGCTTCACCCAGCAGGTGAATGGCATTTTCATTGTGCCAGTAAACACGTTAATGCAACGTTTGGCACCTACCGATTACCTCGCTAAATACCTGTTGATGCTGAACAAGGGAGACACCCTTGATAGAGACCAATTCAGACGCAACTTAGAACAAGCGGGCTATTTGCACGTTAGCCAGGTGATGAGCCACAGTGAATTTTCGGTGCGCGGTAGTATTATCGATTTATTCCCCATGGGCAGCGACAAGCCGTTTCGTATTGATTTGTTCGATGACGAAGTAGACTCTATTCGCTTTTTCGATACCGAAACCCAGCGCTCTGGCGATGCGGTTGAAAAAATAAAGTTGCTACCAGCACGGGAATTCCCTACCGATAAAGAATCTATCACCCTTTTCCGTCAGCGCTTTTTAGAAAAGTTCGATGCCAACAACGCCTCAGAGTCGGTGTTTTCTCAAGTTACCAAAGGCACCATGCCTAGTGGTGTTGAATATTACTTGCCGTTGTTTTTTGATAAAACCGCTACCTTATTCGATTACCTGCACCCTAAAAGTGTGTTGTTGTTACATGGTGATGTTCAAGATGCCAGCGAGTTTTTCTGGGCAGACATTCAAGAGCGTTACGAACAGCACAGATACAACCCTGCAAGGCCATTGCTGCCACCTGAAGATTTATTCCTACCAATCAATACCTTGTTTGGTGAAATTAAACAGTGGCCGCGGGTAACTTTGACCAAAGACGTGATTGAAGAAAAGCCGGGCAGCTTTAACTTAGGCTGCGACAAACTTGACGACATTGCTATAAACACCCAAAAGAAAGTACCGGCAGAACAATTAATTGCCACGGTGAACAATGCCAAAAAGCGCGGTGCCAAGGTACTGTTTTGCGCTGAAACTCAAGGTCGCCGTGAAGGGCTACTTACCGTTTTACAAAAGGCGGGCATTAAGCCTAAAGCAGCTGAATCGTTCAATACCTTTGTTAGTGCCAGCGACAACATCGGTATTACCGTGGGCATGGTTGAAAATAGCTTTAACTGGCGAAGTGACAGTGGCGAACTGCTATTTATCACCGAAACCGAGCTATTAGGTCATAAGGTAAGCCAACGCAGACGCCGAGACAAACGCTCCGCCACTGACGAAAGTGCCATTATTCGTAACTTGGCCGAGCTAACCACCGGCCAGCCCGTGGTACATTTAGATCATGGTGTAGGCCGTTACATTGGCATGCAAACTCTTGATGCTGGCGGTGTAACCACCGAATACTTATGCATTGAATACGCCAAACAAGCTAAGCTGTATGTGCCTGTAGCGTCGTTACACTTTATTTCTCGTTATACCGGCGGCGATGCCGATCATGCACCGCTTAACTCGTTAGGCTCTGATGCATGGAGCAAAGCAAAACAAAAAGCCGCTGAAAAAGTACGCGACGTTGCCGCAGAACTGCTTGATGTATACGCCCGACGCGCCGCTAAACCCGGCTTTGCGTACAACATTGAATGGGACGAATATCAAAAATTCGCCGACAGCTTCCCGTTTGAAGAAACGCCAGACCAAGCCCAAGCCATTGCTGCCGTTATTCACGACATGGGCAGCCCGCACGCTATGGACAGACTGGTATGTGGCGACGTAGGCTTCGGTAAAACAGAAGTGGCCATGCGCGCAGCATTTTTAGCTGCAAACCAAGGCAAACAAGTCGCTATTTTGGTGCCCACCACCCTACTTGCCCAACAGCATCATGAAAACTTTAAAGATCGCTTTGCCGCATGGCCGTTTGAAATTGAAGTGATGAGCCGCTTTATTAGCGCCAAGGGCCAGAAAGAAACCATGCAGCGCCTTAGCGAAGGCAAAGTAGACATTGTAGTAGGTACGCACAAGCTATTGTCGAACGATATTAAATTCAAAGATTTAGGCTTGCTGATCATCGATGAAGAGCACCGTTTCGGGGTTCGACAAAAAGAGAAGCTAAAATCGCTTCGCGCCGACGTAGATATTCTTACCCTTACCGCAACGCCAATTCCTCGAACGTTGAATATGGCCATGTCGGGCATGCGTGATTTATCGATAATTGCAACCGCGCCAGCAAGACGCTTATCGATTAAAACCTTTGTGCAGCAGCGCAACAAAGCCACTATTCGTGAAGCGATAATGCGGGAAATTTTACGTGGTGGGCAGGTTTATTTCCTTCATAACGAAGTAGATACCATTGCCAGAACCGCTGAAGAAATTGCCGAAATTGTACCTGAAGCACGCATTGCCATGGGTCACGGCCAAATGCGCGAACGTGAACTAGAAGGTGTGATGAGCGACTTCTACCACCAGCGCTACAACGTACTGGTGTGTACTACTATTATTGAAACCGGCATTGATGTGCCAAGCGCCAATACCATTATTATGGACAGAGCCGATCATTTAGGCCTAGCCCAATTGCACCAATTGCGTGGACGTGTGGGTCGCTCACACCACCAGGCTTACGCGTACTTGCTTACACCGCATCCTAAACGCATGACCAAAGATGCGGCGAAACGATTAGATGCCATATCGAAATTGGAAGACTTAGGTGCAGGCTTTGCGCTAGCCACTCACGACCTTGAAATTCGTGGTGCAGGTGAATTATTGGGCGACGACCAATCTGGGCAAATTGCCAGCATAGGTTTCAGCCTTTACATGGACATGCTAGATAGAGCGGTAACATCGCTGAAAGAAGGTAAAGAACCTTCGCTAGACGATGCCATGGCAGGCCACACCGAAGTAGAGCTTCGCATTCCTGCCCTACTGCCAGATGACTATATTGCCGATGTAAACACCAGGCTTTCGCTATACAAGCGTTTAGCCAGCTGTAAAAACCAAGACGACATAGACGAATTCCAAGTAGAATGTATCGACCGCTTTGGTTTGTTACCAGAACCGGCGAAAAACTTAGTAGAAGTAGCGGAAATAAAAATAAAAGCAGAAGCCATAGGCGTGCTTAAAGTAGACTTGTCATCACAAGGCGGTACCATAGAGTTTACAGATACCACCAAGGTTGACCCTGGCTATATTATTAAGCTGGTACAAACCAAGCCAAATACCTTCAAATTTGAAGGCAGCCAGAAACTACGATTAGTAAAACAGACTGATACTGCAAAAGCGCGTATTGCGTTTATTAGCGATATCATTGCCGACCTTGCAAAGGAGTCGCGATAACATGAGGTTTTTTCGTTGGAGCCCACTACTTGCTGTATTGGCTTCTACCCCGTTGTTGGCAAATGACGACTGGTGGTTCGATGTTGAAGTTATTGTTTTTGAAAGAAAGGTGGCAATGTCTGCCCTTGAAGAACAGTTCGATTTAGCTGATTCATTAGCCGTTCCGGCTACCGATGCCGATGTAATAGGCGCGGTTATTACCCCCGACATTAGCATGCTAAAGCAAGGCATTGCGGTTTGTGGTGAAACCAATGCGCTTGAGTGGCCAAAGTTTGATTATTTTGCCAGCGCCTCAAGTGAAACGGATGCGCAAGCAACAAACCAGGCATCGAAAGTAATATCTGAAGAAACCAATTCATATCAACTTCAGTCTACTCAAACCAACTTTGCCAATGAGCTGGGCTCCCAATCATTAATGGGCACCCAAGCTTTAACCGACACGTTATCAAATGACGATTTATCAGATAACGGCTTATCGGCAGAAGAAATAGCCGGCTATTGGACTGAGTTTCTAGGTTTAGATGAAACAGAAACCGTTACGGTACCTAACCAGCCGTATTGCGTAGTGCAAAAGCCTTGGTTGAGCTATTACGACAGTAAATGGCATATTCATCGCCCAGACAACCGTTTACCAGCACCTAAAGAGTTGCCCATTACCCCAGAAGGTAGCGATTGGCCATACGCTAGCCACGCCCATTTATTAACGAAGAACGCACAAGAAATGGCGTCTTTATCGCGCCAAATTAGACAAAACCGCGATCTCACTCGCTTATTACACGTTACTTGGCGTCAGCCTGTAAAATTCGGTAAAGATAAAGCTTTCAACGTTCGCCTTTTTGCTGGCAACAACTTTTCAGATGAGTTTGACCAAGACGGCGTTCAGCGCCCGCCTCAGCCACCACTACGCTTTGGCAACACTGCGTCAATCTCTGGCAGCTCTGGTTCAAATAGCTATGGTTCAAATAGCTCTGGTTCAAACGGCTCTGGTTCCAGCAGCTTTGATGAAAACAGCTATCAAAATTTAGAAGATAAAATCCAAAGTCTAGACGCTACAACCAGTGGCGTTAGCGGCATTAGTGGCGTTAGTGCTACTGACGGATTAAATGAAAACCAAGGTAATAGCCAGCCATTTGGGCTGAATGCCACCAGCACTGAAACTATAACAAGCGACTTCTTTTACGATTTAGATGCACGACTTGCTAGCCCAACGCCCATATTATATAAAGATTTACTAGCGTTAGATAACGCCGATGTTATCGACGACGCTGACGAAAGTAATATAAGCGCAGCATTTCGTGCGCCTATTTGGAAAGTAGACGGCAACATAAAAGTATTTTTGAAATACATAAACCGTGTGCCCTATTTGCATATCGATAGCGAGCTTTTCTACCGCCAGCCTATTCCTGTTGAAGGGCAAGCGGCAGCCAACTCATCAAGCTCTATTAGTAGCGTAAGCAGCAATGAAGATGCCAACGCTTCGCCAGAATATCAATTGGTGTCGTTGCCCTTTAGCGAACAGCGCCGGGTAATCAGCAACCAGCTTCATTACTTTGATCACCCCTTATTTGGCATGGTGGTACAAATTCGTCGTTACAAACGCCCAAGCGCACCTGAAGAGTAAGAACAAGGATTAATACCAGCATGAAAATTTATACCCGCTCGGGCGACAAAGGCAGTACGCAAATATATGCCGATAAGCCAGTAAGAGTAGAAAAAGATGATGCGGTAGTACAAAGCTACGGTGATATCGATGAACTTAACAGCCACTTAGGGCTATTGGCTTCAATGGTAGCCGTGCATTTAAAAGAAAACATTTACACTATTCAGCGAAACTTGTTTCAGGCAGGCTTTGCTATTTCTGCCAGTTCTACCCTTACGCAAAACGACGTAGTTAAGCTGGAAAGTGATATTGATAAAATGACAGCCACTTTGGGCCCGCAAACCACGTTTGTACTGCCTGGTGGCAGCAAAGCGGCTGCCCAAAGCCATGTATGTCGTGCAGTGTGCAGACGTGCAGAACGAGCCGTTATAGTGCTAACCAAGCACTACGATGTACCCGCCGTAGTGCCTGCTTACTTAAACAGGCTGTCTGATTACTTATTTACCTTCGCCCGCTTTTTAAATGCCGAAGCAGGGTTTGATGAAGTCGCCGTTTAGTTGCGGCTTAAGTGTCTAGCCGCACACTTTGCGGCTTATGCAATACGGTTTAAAACCGGCCTACTAAATGTTAACTCACCCATGCCTTGCACAGCTAAGAAACTAAGTTCGCGTTAACAGCACACCAGCGGTTACCACAAACGCCACGATAATATTCAGCACTATGCCCTCGCGCACCATGGTTTTCACCGTAAGCTCACCACTGCTATACACAATGGCGTTTACGGGTGTTGCCACCGGCATCATAAACGCGCAGCTTGCACTAATGGCTGCTGGCATCATGAGAATAAGCGGGTCTACATCTATAGCCACCGCCGCGCTAGCTAAAATGGGCATTAATAAGGTCGCAGTAGCCGTATTCGATGTAATTTCTGTTACAAAGCTTACCGCCAAGCACAGCACTAACACCAACAAAAACAACGGTAACACGGCTAAGCCCGTTAAGCCCTGCCCTAACAATTCACTTAAGCCCGACGCAGTAAACGCTTGCGCTAAACAAATGCCCCCAGCAAACACCAACAGCATTCCCCATGGAATTTGCTGCGCGGTATTCCAGTCAAGTAAGTAACCTTGTTTGCTGCCAGAAGGAGTAACTTCACGCTCGCCATTGGGAATAACACACATTAGTACCACACCCGCTAACGCAATGGTGCTGTCTCCCACGAAGTCCATACCGAACCACGCTGTCCAATAAGGCCTAAATACCCACGCCATCGCCACTAAAGTAAAGACTAACAGCACCCGTGCTTCTGCGCTTCGCCAAGGGCCAACATCGGGAAGCCCACCGGTTTTCACTCCCTTTAAATGCCGAGTTAACCACAATGCCATTAAGGGCAATGCTACCAATACAATAGGTACTCCGGTTTTCATCCAGTCAATAAAACTAATTTCTGTGCCCGTAGCTTGCTGATACACACTCATAAAAATAATATTGGGTGGCGTACCAATAGGCGTACCTACACCGCCCACACTAGCAGCGTAAGCAATACCCAATAACACGGCTACACCCAATTTAGGCGAATTAGATGCATGAATAATGGCAAGAGCAATAGGAAGCAGCATAAGCGTGGTGGCGGTATTTGAAATCCACATGCTTAATATGGCCGAGGTAAACATAAAGCCAAATACCAGCCTGCGGGCACTGTTTGCACCGGTTAGCTGAATAAGGTACACCGCTAATCGTTTATGTACGCCCGATTTTTCTAGCGACTTAGACAACATAAACGCCCCCATCAGCAACAAGATAACGTGGTTACCTAATGCCGATGCGGCTTCTTGATAGCTAATAACCCCCGCCATAGGAAAGGCGAAGAAAGGAATGAGTGCGGGCAAGGCTATATGCAGCGCTTCTGTTACCCACAACATGGCCACCAGCACAGTAATGGCCGCACTAATGGCCATAATATGTGACAAGCCCGAAAACAACAGCACTCCATACAGAGCAACTGCGCTAACCAAGGATATTATTATTAGTTTCGGTTTAACCGGTTCCATAGCGCGACAACACCTTTAATGCGTTTTTATAAGCTGCACTGGCATGCACAGCTGGTTTGCGCCCGTAAAGTGAGGTTAAAGCCTCGAAAGAATCTGTTGAATGAGGCAGCGCATCTAAAATAGATTCTGCCCCTTTCGGGTTATTACATGCCAATACCATATGGCAACCTGCCGATAATGCAGCCATAGCACGATCGACATAATTGCCGGCAACACTGGCACCGTGCATAGACAGGTCATCAGAGAACACTGCACCGTTAAAACCCAAGTCTTGCTTTAATATTTTTTGTAACCAGTGCTCGGAAAAACCGGCTGGCTTGCTATCAACTTGAGAATAAATAACGTGCGCTGGCATTACGCCATCTAGCAACTGTTTAGAAATTAATCTTTCAAAAACAACCATATCAGTTTGTTTAATTTCTTCAAGCGGTCTTTCGTCTACAGGTAACGCCACGTGAGAATCCGGGGCCACACTGCCATGCCCAGGAAAGTGCTTTCCAATGGCTGGCATATTTGCAACCTGTAAACCTTCTATAAGTGCTGTGGCTAGGGAGATCACCTTTTCTGCGGTTTCAGCGAAGGCTCTGTCGCCAATTACTTTCGATACCCCGTTGATATCAAGCACAGGGGCAAAACTAAAATCGATGTCTATCTGTTTTAGCTCATGGGCCATAATTGTGCCGCAGGCTTTAGCTAGTTCTAGCGTGGCGTCGTTGACTATTGTTTCTTCTATCTCCGACTCTATTTCCACTAAATCAGCCCAGTGAATATCTTTTCCTGCCGCTTTCGCCTGTACCAACCCCGATAACTTACCCATAGCAGGTAACTTGGTAAAACCTTCACGAAAGCGTTGAACCCTGCCCCCTTCGTGATCGACCGCTATTAATAAAGGCTTTTTGGCACTTTCTCGAATTTCTTTTACTAACTGAGTAAGTTGCTCGCAATCGTAATAATTACGGCTAAATAATATGACGCCGCCCACCACAGGATGTGCTAATTTTTCTCTCTCTTCAGGTAATAAACGCTCTGCCTGACAATCAAGCATTAACGGGCCCATAGTGTTTCTCGCAAACGTGTCATAAAACATCACTTCAAATTTGTAGATAGTGTGGTTAGGATAGAGAAAAAAATGGAGTAATACACGTGTTAAATTGGATTAAGTGGTTGGTTTTAGGTGCAATTGCATTAGTCGTTTTAGCACTAGGTGGCGTGTATATGGCGTTGCACCTAAGTTTACCTACATTAGACGGCAATCATGCCACGTCTCGTATTACTGCGCCCGCTACCCTAGCCCGCGACAATATGGGCCATGCGGTAATAAATGCACAAGATAAATTCGATGCCGCATATGCCCTAGGCTTTGCCCACGGCCAAGACCGCTTCTTTCAAATGGACTTACAACGAAGAAGTGCATCGGGCCGCTTATCAGAATGGGTAGGCGATGTGGCGCTAGAGATAGATAAAAACGCCCGCTTTCACCAGTTTTCCAAACGCGCTGTAAAAGTTTTCGACAGCTTACCATTAACGCAAAAGCAGTTGCTGGTAAGTTACTCGCATGGCGTAAATGCTGCGCTAGACGAATATACCGTGCCCCCCTTCGAATACATTGCAGCCGGGTTAACGCTATCACCTTGGCAACCCACCGACAGTATTTTGGTGGCCTACAGCATGTATTTAGATTTACAAGGCGGGCAAATTGAAATTGATTTAGCGCGCACCGCTTTAAAAGAAACCTACGGCACGCCGCTATATAACTTTATTACCCAGCCTAGCCGTTATCAAGCCGCTTTAGATGGCAGCGAGTTGGCGCTTTATCACGCCGACGTACCGCCTTATCCTTTATTACCAGAGCCTGTATTTCCAGAGCCTGCTTCTTCTGATTCTAACCCATCTGAGCCTAGCCCTTCTGAAATCAGCCCTTCTGAGTCTAGCCCTTCAGATCAGGCCCCAAAACCTAGTGACGGCATTGGTGATTCGGTCCCCCCAATTACCGCTGAAACTGCACTGCAGTCATACAACGCTGAAGAGCTGCCCGATATAGGCAGCAATAACTGGGCTGTTACCGGAAACCTTACGGCAACAGGAAGCGGTTTACTGGCTAACGACATGCACCTAGGTTTGCGTGTACCTATTATTTGGTATCGCACACAGCTGAATTATAAAGACACGCCCCGAGCCCCCGTAAGCGAAGGGTATAATAGCCTTGCTGCATCAGGCATAAACTCATCAGTGGCTAACGTGTCGGTAACAGGGGTGTCACTGCCTGGATTACCTGGCGTAATAGTTGGTACGAACAACAAGGTAGCGTGGGGCTTCACGAATGCCAACCTAGATAACCTTGATTGGATAGCCCTTGCTGACGACACGCCTACCCATATGGTAGATGAAGTCATAGTAAGCAAAGAGGTATCGCATACCTATACCCTTGAAATTAGCCAGTACGGCCCCGTTAAATTGGTTAATGGTAAGGGTTACGCATTAAACTGGGTGGCACATCGTCCTTTTGCAGTAAACCTTGCCATTGTTGATATGGGCACCGCGACTACCGTAGACAATGCTATTGCCATAGGCAAAGAGATTGCCATTCCTACCCAGAACATGGTGATAGTCGATGATGCCGGCAGCGCAGCATGGTTACCCGGCGGCGCAGTAATGAACAGAGAGCAAGCTTCGTTTACCGCCGTTGATGAAAGTACCGTTGCGCCAATAGCCCCCTCACGCACGACTAACCTTCCGGTAGTAAAAAACCCCAGCAGCAATAGAATATGGACCGCCAATGCGCGGGTAATTTCCGCCAATGACGTTGCAAGACTGGGCGATGGTGGTTATGCCCTTGGTGCCAGAGGCCAGCAAATAAGAGATCGCTTATTTGAAAAAGACACCTTTAACGAAAACGACTTTTACGCCATTCAATTAGACAATCACGCGCAGTTTTTGCTTCCATGGCAGCAGCTGTTATCGGGCTTGTTATTAAACGATAATATTGAATTTAAAGCCGATCTTGCCTATTTACGTAAATGGGGTGAATGCGCGTGCGAAGACTCTGTAGGTTACACGCTAGTAAAGCATTTTCGTAAAGAGGTGGTAAGCCAACTGTTTGGTAAAATACTGTCTAGCATTGATGACCAAGGCGTACAAAGCCGTTCGTTACTTCGCGGCATCGAGCCTGCGGTATGGCAACTCATTCACACTCAGCCCGATAGCTGGCTGCCCGAAGGTACTGAATCTTTCGATGATCTACTGGTTGATGCCTATCGCCGCGCCAAACACGCGCTATTAGATGAGCACTCCCCTATTGAAGCCAATATGGAAGACTTACGTTGGGGCAGTGTTAACGCGCTTACGGTAAAGCATCCGTTTGCCGCGCAAATTCCTTTTGTAGGGCATAAGCTGAATATGGATACTGTTGAAGGCTTTGGGGATACTTATATGCCAGCCGTTCAATCATCGACATTCGGCGCATCAGAACGCTTTTTTGTTAGCCCTGGGCATTTAGATGATGCCATTCTAACCCTGCCCGGCGCTCAATCAGGCCACCCGCTATCCCCCTTTTTTAAAGCGGGCTTTAGCGACTACGCCACACAAGCCGCTACCCCGTTGCTGCCAAGTGAAATTATTCACTTACGACAATGGTACCCAAAGGACGAAGGATAAAGGACAAAGGACAAAGGAAGAAGGATAACGCGATGACTCCTGCTATTACTCTGTTAAAGAAAAAACGTATTGCGCATACTATTTTAAAGTACGACCACGACAGTAATGCGCCTTCTTATGGTTTAGAAGCCGCCGATAAGCTAAGCCTTAACCCAAGTGCGGTATTCAAAACCTTGGTGGTGTGCGATGAAACCAGTAAATTAGCCGTAGCTTTGGTGCCCGTAAACACCACGCTAAGCGAAAAAAAACTGGCAAAGGTACTTGGGGTTAAAAAAATTACCATGGCACCTAGCGACACCGTGGTTGCCAGTACTGGCTATTTGTTAGGTGGAGTAAGCCCATTAGGGCAGAAAAAACGCCTAGCAACTGTGTTGCATGAAAGCGCTTTAACACACGAGATGATTTACGTTAGTGCAGGTAAGCGGGGTTTAGAACTAGAAATACCCCCACAATGCATCATTAACTTAACGCAAGCTAAGACTGCCCAGATTGCCGCCGACTAGCAAAGTAAAACAATAAGCTTATTGTTTTACGCAATTGGTCAGAATAATTTTTTAACATCGCGGTAAAAGTTTTCATGAGAGCCAAGTGCTATCAATTCAAGTATTACAGTGCCATCCTCGTAGCTGTAACCGAGTAAGGTTAACTGTTTAACCATCTTGAACTTGTACACGCGAAGAAAGGCTAGGTCGCCTTTTTTTTGCTCTCCTAGTAGAGGATCGTCCATCAGTTCCTTTACAGCTTTATCCAAGTCTTTTTTCTGGTTCTGATGTAACTTATTTACTGCTCTCTTGAAATTAGCTGTCTGTAAAACACTGGTAATCTTAGCCAAAATCGTAAGGCTCCAACTTTCCTGCCTCTTTTTCCGCTTTGGAAATAATTGCCTGTTTTACGAATTCGTATGGTAAATCAGGATTATCTTCCATCATTTCGCCTATCTTTGCCCAATGCTCAATCTGTTTTGGCATAGTTCGGTTTAATGCTTTTCCCATAATGGTCGCTTTCTCAACTAAATTCTGGTCTAGTCTTACGCTCGCTGTTGCCATAACATGTCTCCAAATAGTTCACCATCACATTGTAGCAATGCGCTACAATTGTAGCAAATTGCGCATAACGAACGCATTAACACTCCCTGCGCTTCGCTTGGTATTTTAGCCCGTTATGCGGGTGTTAATGACATTACGCTTATCGTTTATTTTTTAGGTCTACTTGCTTTGGGTTCAATTTCTTTGGCTTTACTTTTTATTTGATTGGGGCTCATCTATGGTCAGCGACAGCGAGTCACCTTCGGCACGTGCAAGCCAGCGTTGTTTAGCTTCGTTCAACGCCGCGTCACTTGGCGGGTTAGTGCCCGACAAAGCCTGTGCCATTTGAACAATAATCGCATCGCGTTTTTCAAGCAAAGCTTCGGTACGTTCGAACAAGTCGTACGCCTCTGGGTATTTATCTTTTAAATTACCCATATCTTCCAGCGCATAATAACGCGCTTCAAACGCTTCGTTAAACAACTGACGCTTAGCGTTAAACACTACATAATCATAGGCTTGCTGCGAATCTAAATATTCAATGTGAGTTTGCGCTAAATGGCCGGCTTCAGCCACCACTTGCGCTTGTTCCATCCACTGGTTAATGGCGTCTTTATCGCCGTTTTTAACCGCTTCTTTTACCCCAGCTTGCAAATCACTGGCGTGTAGAATTTCCATTAGGGTAATAACAGGAACTTGTGCCGACGCTTGATCGCGCTGATCAGTATCTTCCGCCAAATAAACAAACCAACCCGCAATGGCAAAAACAATACACGTGAAAACAGCAACAATAATCAAAAGCGCTTTAACCACACTTTCCTCCAGACAAAATGAAATGAAACGCAGTAACAAGGTTACTGGTTTTTAATAGGCAATACAAAAAAGAGCGAGTTACCCCGCTCTTTTATCAGTATTGTAACGACCGGTAGATTACTGGTCGATAGGCGAAGAGTTTTCTACGCGACTCTTCAATTTCTGACCCGGGCGGAACGTTACCACCCGGCGCGCTTTAATAGGAATGTCTTCACCGGTTTTAGGGTTCCGGCCCGGACGTTCGTTTTTATCACGCAAGTCGAAATTGCCAAAACCTGACAGTTTTACTTGCTCACCAGCTTCTAAAGCGCCTTTTATCTCTTCGAAAAAAAGCTCTACCAGATCTTTAGCATCACGCTTGTTAATGCCTAACTTTTCGAATAGGTGTTCAGCCATCTCGGCTTTGGTCAATGCCATAGTTTACTCTCTTAACGCGGCCTCAAACTCAGATTCCAGACCTTTAACCACAGTATCTACAGCCTGCTGAATTTCAGCTTCTTCCAAGGTTTTTTCCGGATCTTGTAAGTGAAGTGACAAAGCAAGGCTCTTGTAACCAGGTTCAATTCCCTTGCCTTTGTACACGTCAAACAAGTTTAAGCCAACTAGTTGATTTACGCCAATTTCTTCTATGTAAGAAAGAATATTTCCTACACTCACTTCATCTTTCACCGTAATAGCAATATCACGGCGGTTCGATGGGAAGCGCGATACAGGCGCGGCAGACGGTAATTTACGTGCGACAACAGCTTCCACTTCAAGCTCGAACACAAATACCCGACCATTAACACCCAACAATTTTGTAAACTGTGGATGTATAGCACCAATATAGCCAACTTCTTCATCATTAAGCAAAATTTTTGCAGTCATACCCGGATGCAACGCACTATGCTGGGCACTTACAAAACTAAACTCACCGGTTTTACCCGTTAAGGCCAGTAATGCCTCTACATCTGCTTTTGCATCAAAGAAATCTACTGGGTTGTCGCCTAAGTCCCAGTGCTCTTCGTTACGACGCCCTGCTACTACACCACCAATAACCTGCTGTTGCAATACACCATTAGGCGTATCTTGTTGAGGAATAAAGCGTAATCCAGTTTCAAACAAACGTACTCTGCCCTGTTGACGCTTTTGGTTGTAAGCCGTTGCACCGAGTAACCCAGGCCACAAGCTAACACGCATCACAGACATGTCTGACGAAATAGGATGCGGCAATACCATGCTTTTCGCATCAGGAAATAGTGCACTTTGAATTTTGGGGTCGACAAACGAATAGGTAATCGCTTCATTATAGCCACGGCTTAATAATAACGATTTCATGGTGTTAATCGGCAACACCGCTTCTTGTGAAGGCAACATAGACAACGCAGCGGTTGGCGCAACATGTGAAATGTTGTTATAGCCATACACACGCGCTACTTCTTCTATCAAGTCTTCTTCAATAGCAATGTCGAAACGATAGCTTGGCGCTTTCGCTTCCCAACCTTCATTAGTTTGGACAACGTCTAAACCAAGACGTTCAAGCATTTCAAGCACTTGAGCATCATCAATGGTTATACCCAACACGCGGGCTAAACGATCACGTCGTAATAAAACACTGGCCTGCTTAGGCAATTTGTCTTCTTCACAGGCTTCAACAACCGGCCCTGCTTCGCCACCACAAATTTCTAGAATAAGGGCTGTAGCACGCTCCATAGCGTTACGTTGAAGCTGTGAGTCGACGCCACGCTCATAGCGGTGCGACGCATCGGTATGTAAACCATACTGACGTGCACGGCCCATAATGGCATCGCGGCTGAAGAACGCACTTTCTAGCAAAATATCTTTGGTTTCTGTGTTTACACCTGAATGTAAACCACCAAAAATACCCGCCATAGCAAGGGCTTTGTTGTCGTCGGCAATCACCAAAGTATCGTCGTTAAGCTTAGCTTCGGTTTCATCTAGCAACGTAAGGGTTTCACCCTTATTCGCCATACGCACGTTTACGCTACCTTCAATAGACGCAAGGTTAAACGCGTGCATAGGTTGGCCAAGCTCTAACAAGATAAAGTTAGTAACATCTACAATAGGGTCGATGCTACGAATACCACAGCGGCGAAGCTTTTCGCTTAACCATAGCGGCGTAGCGGCTGCTAAATTAACGTTACGAAGCACACGACCTACATAACGTGGGCACGCTTCTGGCGCGCTCAAGTTAATAGCAATGCTATCGTCAATAGTTGCCGCCACAGGGCTAATAGCCGGCTCGCATACATCTAAGTTGTTCAACACGCCTACTTCGCGGGCAATACCACGAATACCCAAGCAGTCTGCTCGGTTAGGAGTTAAATCAACTTCAATAGAGGTATCGTCTAGGTCTAGGTATTCACGAATGTTCGTGCCTACTGGGGCATCGGCTGGCAATTCAATAATGCCATCGTGATCGTCGCTAATGCCTAGCTCAGAAAAACTACACAACATACCCATAGAAGGTTCGCCGCGTAGTTTTGCTTTTTTAATTTTAAAGTTACCAGGCAGTACCGCGCCTACAACAGCAACGGCTACTTTAATGCCTTCACGGCAATTCGGGGCACCGCAAACAATGTCGCGAAGCTCACCGTCACCTACGTTTACTTTAGTAACACGTAATTTATCGGCATTCGGGTGCTGGCCACATTCAACCACCTCACCTACTAATACGCCGCTAAATTCGCCTGCAACAGGTTCAACACCATCAACTTCAAGGCCAGCCATGCTTAACTGTTCAGACAGTTCGTTAGCCGACAAAGCAGGGTTAACCCATTCTCTTAACCACTTTTCACTGAATTTCATGCTTACTCTCTGCCTTAGTTGAACTGTTTAAGGAAACGAAGATCGTTTTCAAAAAACGAACGCAAATCATTCACGCCATAGCGCAACATGGTTAAACGCTCTACGCCCATACCAAAGGCAAAGCCAGTGTATTCTTCAGGGTCGATGTTTACGGCCTTAAGTACATTTGGGTGCACCATTCCGCAACCTAATACTTCTAACCACTGACCGTTTTTACCCATTACATCTACTTCTGCTGAAGGCTCAGTAAACGGGAAGTAAGACGGACGAAAACGCACTTCAAGCGACTCTTCAAAGAAGTGATGCAAGAAGTCGTGCAATATACCTTTAAGGTCGGTAAAGCTAACGTTTTTGTCTACCATCAAGCCTTCAACCTGATGGAACATAGGCGTATGGGTTTGATCGTAATCGTTACGATAAACGCGCCCAGGTGAAATAATACGTAGCGGCGGCTGTTCAGCTTCCATAGTACGAATTTGAACACCCGATGTTTGGGTACGCAGCATCATGTCTGGATTAAAATAGAAGGTGTCGTGATCGGCACGCGCTGGGTGATTAGCCGGAATGTTCAAGGCATCGAAGTTATGAAAACCATCTTCAATTTCAGGGCCGGTTTTAACCGCAAAACCCAACTCGCCAAAGAACGATTCAATACGCGCAATGGTACGGCTAACCGGATGCAAGTTGCCCGGCGCTTCAGTACGGCCAGGTAACGTTACATCAATGGCTTCTTCAGCAAGCTTCTTGTTTAGCTCTTCACTGCGCAGGGCTTCGCCTTTTGCAGAAATAGCTTGTTGAATTTGCTGTTTGGCCACGTTAATTTTTTGACCAGCCGCTGGGCGCTCTTCGTTAGAAAGCTTCCCAAGCCCTTTAAGTAAGTCGGTAAGTTTACCTTTCTTACCCATGAATTCGACCCTAACTTGGTCTAGTGTGGCTGCATCTTGTGCAGCGTCAATCAGTTCTTTTGCCTGATTGATAATAGCGTCAAGCTCCATGTTTTCCTCAATTGACATGATGACTGGATAACCACGATGCGCTATGCATTGCCCTGTAATTAGGCTAAATCTTGTAAAAGATTAAATCCGTAAAGGCTAAATATAGTGCGTTAAATTGCGGCTTGCCTGAATAAAGGCGACAGTTTACACGACTGATAGACATAACCGCTACCCTATATGGCTGATATTGGCAGATTTTTGTACCAAGCTAGAATAAAAGTTGTTGAATGCGGGGTTACTTTGGTGGCAAACAAGACTTTAGGTAGTTTTTAGATTGGTTAAATAAAACTAGCTACGTGTTTTAAACGGAGAATAGTGAAGATGGTTCTTTGATACTCTTCTTCACGGAAAAATCAACACCAAATAAAAAGGTTAGTTTCATTGATTCACACTTTAGCTTCGATATTCAACACAGTTAGATTATTTGTGGCGTCTAAGTAAGGCAATCAGGGTTTGTTGTGTTGGCTCACCCTTTCCATCAATTCCTTGTTCAATTTGAAATTTAACCAACGCTTTTTTTATGTCTTCTAGACTTGGTAAAGGATCCTCAATAAAACCCTTGCTCTTTAATTCACCCGCAATCCAATCGATTGTTTCCTCATAAAGCTTTAACTTAGATTGCCCGGGAAACGTTATCATTTTTGAATTTTGTTTAACTCGATTATCACTAAAAGACTTTAATATTGCCTTCACAGCAAACAGGAAACGATGACTCGGATAGGCTCTACAATATTTTGTTACGTACACAAGCAACGTATCGGGTTCTTCGAAACTGACTAAGTCAAAAGTATCTTGATGGAATTCATTTGAGGCTGAAATATACCCATTCATCCACCCACCAAACTGAAACACGGCTTCAGATTCACCAGCTTGCATTAAGTCCAGATATCTAGAACAAGTACTTGAACCAATTCCCTTAATTGCAAAGCTACCATCTTCATTTGCGGCATTAACATTGAAAATTAAACCAAGATAGAAAATTGACAATACAAAAAACTTAATAATCAATCCCATAAAATTATTAATCACTTGAAATATCTCCGTGTAAATCTATGAGCAAGTCTTTGCCACCAATGCCTAAAAGAACCTCATTTGCCGTGATAAATTTAGGTTCGGTAGATATCCACCCTCCGAAACGCGAGGATTTAAGTGCTTCATCTCTCGCCGCGCCAGCCATGTCGAAAACTGCACCCAGTGTAGTCGACTTTACTTTCCCTAATTGATCAATAATCATTAGTGCATAGTCAGTCTGACGCTTTCGAATCCATTCATCCACAAAAAGGACGACACCGTCATCTGCAACCAAAATGTATCTCGGACCGACATGAATTGGCAGATCTAAGGACCAAACAATTTCCTTTTTACCTTCGACATACCTAAATAACGTTGCAATGGGAAAGATATCTGGCGCAATTTTTTCCGGACGCTGCACTAACACCTTAAAGTTTCTATCCTTAGACCAAACACACCGCTGCTTATCTGGAAGCAGAATGCTATCAGAGGAATACGCCATATTATTAATGCCTGTTAAAAAGAATACAAAAAGAACATTAACTAATATGGCACGAAACATATATATCATACTGAGCAAGCTAAACTTTAGACTTTCGAGAAAAAGCGAGCATTATTCCGAAAACAAAGAGTGTTAGAGTTCCAGGGGTAGGAACGCTTGTTAGTACTGGTGTTCCAGCTACTAAATTTGTACTCCCAGGCGGAAGTTGTCCAGCAGAAACTTGAGGGCCAAATGATATAGGGCTACCAAAAAATGAGTTTAATTGTGAAGGGTCAAGAGAACCGGTGACGAGATCGCTGTCTAGAACCGTTTCCAACGAAAGGCCGATATCGAATTCAAAGCCAAATTTAATACCAACTAATTCTGAAGGGGTTGCACCATATCGATCGATTGCGCTGAAAAGATCTATATCGGAACCGAACGCAAACGAATCGCCAACCGTAAATTTACCCGGCGCAATATCTATTGACATAGACTGACTGCCATTGGTCATGCCGTTAAATACCATATCAGCCAAAGAGACGCCCGTAAAACCACTTGTTCTTAACCCGCTACCAGAGTTTCCAGGCGCATCATTCGTTGTGTCAAAAAAAGCATTAGCGGGAGCTAAATCAATTGTGAATTTAGTTAAGCTAATTCCAGCTGGACCTGTATCAAAACTAATGTCGAAAAAATCATCAGTATTGAAGGGTGTAGAACCTCTTAAATCTACCGTTACTTCTGGTGCATCATTTGTAAACCTGCTAGCTCGAATTTGGTCAATTTGGGCCTGCGTTAGTTGATCTGCCGGAGCATCACGGTTAGAGCCAGTTGTAAGTACATTATCAGCATCACCGGCACCAAAATTGGAATGACCAAGCCCTAAATTATGGCCAATCTCGTGTGCTACAGTATCCGACCTACCTGTGGCCGTAACAGCATCTGAATTGATGACAGCTCCATTCCCATTAATATAAGCTTGTCCAAACAAAGTAGTATTAGGAGCGGAATTGAGTGAGTCGACAAACCAGACATTTAATGTGTTCGCATTACTCGACTGGCCATTCCCCAATAAATTTACGTCAGTTATGCCATTTACAGTAAGGAGGCTAGAATCATTGATTGACTGCGTTGGTAAAAATATTGACGCTACACCAGCTTGCTCATAAATTTCTTGTGTTTTTTGGATAGACAAAGGTGAACTTGCACAGTTCGCACCATTATCATCACATATCTGTATAGGATTGATTAACATAAACTGGTCAATCGGCACACCGTAAACATAATTAGTTGCAGCCCAGAGTACACTGCAAAAAATCAATTTTCTTCCGGTAAAAATTTTAAAGCTAGCCATTAGTCGTCCTTAACTTATTTGATTTAATTTAAAATTTGCAACAGGAATTATCAGCTAGAGCCAACACGTTCTTACTGCAACTTGTCAAAAATCTTGCAAGCTTCGAACCAAAAACCAAACACACTTAATTTTCAATAGCTTATGAAAAAATAGAATTCAAATTGAAAAGATATGTAAATATACTTGACATCTTAATCGCTGCATTGGTTAGTAACATTCTGGTAATTTTCAATAATGTAAATTATAGCCTTCCGTTTTCAAAGCTAACTATCTACTTTATTAATGCTTTACATTCAGACCGTTATGTCAAAATACGACAACACATGTATTTAAAGAGATGCCAATGCCGTTTTATCCCTTGCCCAGCAGCTAAAAAATACTTATCTGGGTAGTTACCCAAAATTTTAATAGACAATAAAACAAATCAACTGTGCACTTTATATACAGTTCATGCTATCAATATAGACGTACCTAAGCAGTTACAAAATCTTCTTTCATTTTGCGTAAAAAGGAGCTTTTATGCACACCAAGATATTAGCTGTACTCTTATTATTTATTTCCTACAACGCGCATTCTGCGTTCATGCAATTCAATTTCACAGGCTTTGTATCTAGTGTTGAAAATTATGAAGCTACGTTTTTCGACGAAGCTACTTTACTTGGCCAGCCTGTAAGCGGTTCGTTCACATTAGACCTTTCTAACGAAGTAAGAGGCAGACTGGAAACCAGCTGGTACTGGTGGGGGCAAGTTGAGTCTGGATTACCCGTACTAACTTCCCAAGTAAACCTGGGAAGTGAAACATACAGCCTCGCCAATCAAGGTATTTACAACGCCTTTGAAGATGACTTCTTTCCTGAAGAGCACATTGAAATGTATAACGGGCCATATTATGACGGCGGCCCTATTGGTGATGGCGAATATTTTAGCGATTTTGCTAGGTTTACAGAAACAACACCCCAGGGTGAAACAAACTTAACCTACGATTTAAGCATTTATTTTTTCGATTTAATTAATGACTTTCTGGTATTCAGCGAAGAAACTGAACTGTTCGACAAACAACCCGACTTCTCACAATCGTTTTTCTGGGAAAATACAGATTTTACTGATGACAACCAACGAGGTTCAGGAACGTTTAACGTATACGAGAGCTTTTATCCTGATGTTGGCGGTTTTGAACGTAATATTGATTCAACGCTAGAGTTTACGCTGGCAAGTGTTAGCGCTGTTCGTGTAGATTCGCCAAGTACTTGGTTGATATTTATCGTTATAGGAATCGCATCATGTGCAAGAAAGAATTTACTTACTCGAATTAAACAGCGAATCCTTGAGCCATACTCTCTCGACTATTAGTAATTTCTACAAAGCGATAGCGAGAATATATAGATACGCTGTGCTCAACCTTCTAAAACTATAAGAAGTAAAAAAATATGAAATTAAGGGAAGGTTTTCATGCGCTACGAGCAATTGCTGCGACTTGTGACGCTTTATTTCATTTCAACCATGATTGTTTACCCTGAGGTTTCGCAGGGGTGGACGTCTTTTTCGTTATTTCGGGATTTAGCGGAGTATGTTAACGGACTTTTTGTTTGGGAAAATAGCCCATTTAGCTAAACCTATAAAAGAATAATGCTGTTTCACTATTAGACTTAAGTAGATATTAGTTTGATATTTGTATTACTATTTAGCTGTGGTTTACCGCAAACTTGGAGAAAATAATGAAGGAATTATGGTTTTGAGAAAAAAAATAAAAAAAACTATTAGGAATGCCAAGTTGCGATTTGTTGATTTTGATAAACTTAATGAGATGTCAAAACCCAAGTTTCACAATAGCATCACGGATATGTTTACAAAAACAGGGTATTGTTTTGTGCATATCCCTAAAAATGGGGGGACGTCAGTAGAGTCAATATTATATGACGATAAACGAGTAGGTCATCGTACATCGAAGGAATGGAGGGAGCTGGACCCTAGTGGTTTCAATGAATGGAAGAAATTCTGTATAATCAGGGACCCTATCGACCGATTTCTTTCGGCTTTCGATTACTTAACAAGTGGTGGAAGAAACTTGATCGACGCAGAAGTGGCCAGACGTTACGTAAGAACTTGTGATAACGTCAACGATTTTATCGAGTCAATGCGCGAAGAAGTTGTGCTTGGCAACCTACTCAAGTATTTTCATTTTCAACCACAATCAGAGTATATATTATCGGAAGATAACCGGTTCATGGTTGACCGTTTATTATCATTCACGAACTACAATGCTGACCTTGCAGACTTTTTAAATATAGACTCAACCCAAGTTGAGCATAAAAATAAGACAATAGGGAAACGAACAAAACGTGAAGAAATAAATCAACGTAATCTAGATTTTTTGAGTCAAATTTATCAGAAAGATATCAAAATTTTCACGTACAGCGAAACTAAAAATAACGATGTTTTTGGTGATTTAATAATAATGTAAAGGATGTTCTAAAAACTTTAAAATTTTTACTGGTGATGGTATGGGGAGTGGACAATGTTGTTTGGCTTCTATAGAACGTTTCTAGCTTTAGTCGTTATACTTCATCACTTATTGAATATTCCAGTTATAGGGCATAATGTTGTGAACTCCTATAAAATAGCCAATCGAGCAAATTTCGCACTAAAAACATCAACTATATATAATTTAAAATTCAACTTATCACCAATAAGGTGCATTTAACGCTGCTCTCTTGCTTCTATCACTACTCGACACAATAGAAGACCCCTTGTGCCATAGGGCTTACGACCGAATTCATACGCACATTTAAATGTTGGCAACAAGCTTACTTCATTCAATGTTTATTAAATACAGCCTATCTTTGGGCCATACTCTCTCGACTATTAGTGATTTCTATAAGACAATAGCAAGCATAAATAAGTACGCTGTGCTTAACCTTTTTAAGCCCCTTAATAAAGAAGTAATAGAAAATGAAATTCAGGGAAGATATTAATGCGCTACGAGCAATTGCTGTGGTTTCTGTGGTTTTATTTCACTTCAACCATGATTGGCTACCCGGCGGCTTCGCTGGGGTAGACGTCTTTTTCGTTATTTCCGGCTTTTTGATGACAATGATTATTGTCAAAGGCTTAGAAAAAGAGACTTTCTCAATCTTATCGTTCTATAAGGCGCGGGTTAGACGAATTATTCCTGCTTTAGCGGTTCTTTGTTTCGTGCTTATGTTTTTAGGTCTATTTTTACTTTCACCAATAGACTATTTAAATCTAGGGAAGCACTCTGCTGCTAGCTTGACGTTTTTGTCTAATATGGTTTATTGGACTGAATCCAATTACTTTAACCCTTCATCTAATGAAAAATGGCTTTTGCATACTTGGAGCCTTTCCGTTGAATGGCAGTTTTATCTTATTTACCCAATCGCTTTAGTTTTTTTGAGAAAATTTCTAACGCTGAATCAGTTAAAATTAATGCTTGTAGCTGGGACTATTTTAGCGTTTATCTTTTCAGTTTTAGTAACCATGAAATCAAGCAGTGCCGCATATTTTTTGCTTCCAACAAGAGCGTGGCAAATGTTAGCCGGCGGTCTGGTATTCCTTTATCCCATCCAGCTAAAAGATAGTGTAAAAAGCCCCTTGCAATTACTAGGTTTACTTTTGATAGTAAGCTCGTTTTTTATTTACACATCTGCCACTCCATGGCCCGGTTACGCATCTTTGTTGCCAATTATTGGGGCTTGTATAGTACTTGTTTCTAATAATGGTGAATCCAAACTTGTAAACAATAGTGTAACTCATGCCCTTGGGAAATGGTCATACTCTATTTATCTTTGGCATTGGCCGATTGTAGTTGCTGGTTACTATTTCGAACTCGGTGAAAATTGGTGGGCTATAGGTATTCCACTATCCTTAATCCTCGGCGCCCTTAGCTTTAAATTTATAGAATCTAAAACATTAAGCGACTATCGCGTTGAAAATTTGAAATATGTGCTACGACCGTTGCCATTTGCTGCTATATCTACACTTGTCGGCCTGTCAATTTTTTACACTAATGGTTTCTTATTCCGTTTGCCGCCAAGCGAGCAACTTTTAGTTAAGTCGGCTATAGAAGCTAAAGATGATTGGAATTACCCAAAGCCCAATATGGAAATTGGTTCTTTAGATATTAGGTTCATAAAAGGGAGATCGGATAAAAACATTCTTGTAATGGGTGCTAGTCATATCGAGCAAATTTATCCATATGTAGAAAGCTTAGATAACGAATACAATATTTACTTTTTGACGCAAGCGGGATGCTTTGTAACGCCATCGATGAAAAATCCGAAGTGGAAATGTAGCAACTTACAAAACTATAGAAATCTCTTCGAAAGTATTAAATTTGACAAAATAGTTACATCTTTTTATAGCTTTGATTCATATTTGAGCAAGGATCCTTTAAAGAGAAAAGTTTCGATAACCCAGCGTGCTCGAGAGTATGATAAATATCTCGTTGATATCAAAACGCGGGCTCAGGAAGTCTATTTGATACTTGGAGAACCAAGAGGTGATGAATTTGACCCTGTGATTTCAATCAGAAGAAACCTTCCAGGTAAAATAAGTGAAAGTAACGCAAGAAGCGAATACTATGATCACAACTATGCATTAGAGCTTTTAAATGAGCTAGAGGGTGTTAATTTAATAGATCCAATTTCACATCTTTGTAGTTTTGATGAGTGCAACACTAGAGACAGCGAATTTGGTTTTTTTTATCGTGATAAAAATCACATGAGGCCATCTTACGCTATAAAAAAAATGAATTATTTAGATTTTATTTTCCTTTTGGATATCAAAATAGAGACAAATGACTAAAGTCTATTTAATAAGATAGTAATATTTGTATAAACATTTAATATATTTCCTAAAAAATAAAAAAGTTAGAGATTTATCTGATGGATATTAGCGCCAAAACTGAAACAATTTACCGTCAGGATATAGATGGGCTTAGAGCCTTTGCCGTTTCTGCAGTAGTACTATTCCATTGTGGTTTTATGGCTTATCCGGTGGATTTATAGGCGTCGATGTATTCTTTGTTATTTCCGGTTATCTCATAACTTCATTGCTGGTTCGGGACCTGACCAAAGGTGATTTTAGTCTTACAGCGTTTTACGCAAAAAGAATTAGACGATTGTATCCTGCGCTTGTCTTTACGTTACTCATTACTCTTCTTGGCGGTTATTTCATTTTCATGCCTGACGAATTTAAAGAGTTGGGGCAAAGCGCTGTTAGTGTAGTAACCTACCTATCCAATATATTTTTCTGGTTAAAAAGTGATTATTTCGATGGGCCTTCTGAACTGAAGCCCCTCCTTCACACTTGGTCTCTCGCTGTGGAAGAGCAGTTTTACATTATATTCCCTCTTATCATGATTCTTGTTTTTAAATTGCACAAAAAATTTAGAAACCTTGCGCTATTTGCTCTGTTAGTACTTTCTCTAATCGCCTGCACCTTATATGTACATATCGATAACAGCGCGGCATTTTTCTTTATGCCGTTTAGAATTTGGGAATTTTTAACTGGGGCGATGTGTACGCTAGTGATAAGGCTAGTCGTAAAAAATACTATTCGAGAAATTATTGCGCTAATTGGGTTATTATTAATCGCGCTCTCAGTAGTTCTGATTGACGAATCAATGCTTTTTCCTGGCGTTAGTGCCATACCCGTTTGTTTGGGAACAGCTTTAGTCATAGCCTTCAATAATAACGACACTTATATAAGCAGGTTCCTAGCAGCAAAGCCTATTGTATTTATAGGCAAAATTTCTTACTCAACTTACTTAATACATTGGCCTTTAGTAGTGTTTTATACCTACTACATCATTCGTGAAATTAATTTAGTTGAAAAAATTACTCTTGTTTTCCTATCATTTGTTTTTGGTTACATTATTTACTCCACAATTGAAAATAGATTCAGGAAAGGGAAAATCACTCCAAAAGAATCGAAGACAACGTTTATGTACACCGTCGCTTTTTCAGTATTTGTGGCTTGCATTGGTGGGTTAATACACCTCCAGGATGGCTTTAAGCAAAGATTTGCTATTAATGAAGTAGTTAGCGAAGAAAGACCAGTGTTCCGAGCTTTTTCAGGTAAGTGTTTCCTGTCCACTGATGAAAGCTATGAAAAATGGTCTGGCGATAATTGTTTTATTGGCGCTAAGGAAGCACGTAACCATAATACCCTTTTGTGGGGTGATTCCCATGCGAACCATTTGGTTTATGGAATTTATAACCAGAAAGAAAGAATCGAAAGTAACATCCTATTGTTTGCAAATGCAGGCTGCCCCCCTATAGTCGATGCACAGCCTAACAACCGACCAAACTGCGCGCAAAATAATAGTAATGTAATAAAAATTATCGAGTCTCATCATATCAATCACGTAATACTTGCCTCGAACTGGCAATATGCAGTCGCACAAGGCGTGAAATTAGATAAATTAGTCGACACAATAAAGACACTAAAAGAATCAAATGTGAAGGTATCACTAATCAATCAGCTACCCATTTACCCAATCAACAACCCAGAATATTTGATTTTACGACTATCTAATGGCAAACCGTTCGATGAAGATTGGCATTTAAAGCCGAGTAAAGGCCAGAAAACAACTGAAAAAGTTAGTAATATTCTCAAAGCAACTAATATCCCAGCAATAGATAGTATGGCTACATTCTGCAAGCATAGTAAATGTAAAATCATCGATAAGGGAAGTCTTATGGTAAAAGATGCAGGTCACTTATCACGGTCAGGAAGCGATTACTTTATTTCATCACTACTAAGACAAAAAATGGAATTTTAGGAATAGACATATTTTGTAGTTTTACGCTAGCAAACGCGGCCTCAATCAACGAGGCTGCTAAAGAGTGTCTTTTTTTATAAGGACGGTGCTTTACATATCATTCGCTTGAATAGCTCCGAATCTGTAACTATCATTAATAATACATTTTTCCAAATTGCAGTTTCCGTTCTGCTACTCGAAGCACTCACCCTTTCTATCTTACATATATTTTCTGAAGGAATTGCAGATGAATTTTCGTATGTTAAAAAGCAAAGAACATGGTTTGTTAGTTATTATTATATCAATGCTATTTCTAACATCATGCGCTTTAAAAGCCCCTCAAAACAAGCAACAGCCAGTTGGAAGCCTTCAACATGGTGCACTAATTCAAAGCTACCTAGATGATAGCGGTGCTACAAGTTTAGAAGAGCTTGAAACCTCGCTGATGCAATTTAAAGCGAACAGGCAAACGGCTGAACTTCTGGAGGGAAATACTAAATACATTGCCGAGTTGTACAAGAAAAATGCGTTAAACTTAATATCGCAGGATTACGAACAAAATTCCTCGCTAGCAGAAATAGTAGCCTCAACTGAAAAACCTCACTCTACAGTCTCTATTCTTGTCTCGTTATATCCAATTGATGCATACAGATTACTTTCATACTTCAATGCAAACAAAACTATTGAATACGAACAATTACTAGCTGTAGCAGTAGATAATAATCTCGACCCCAGCATCGTGTTGGCCGCCGCCGCATCCGGCTACGAAAATACCGTTACACCACTAATACATTCCGCTGGCATTGTTATTTATAGCCAAGCGGAAGGTAGCTCTAGTGCCGTAAAATATAAAGAAGCGACAGCTGCTGATTGGCAACCAGGCTTGTCTTTATCTTGGGAACCAATATATGGTGCATTGTCTGGAAGTATCGTGCATTTAAATGCAGATACCGACTACGAAGTCGAAATTAAAATAACACATTCTGATGGCAACACAGAAGATTACTCGTTCAATTTTAGAACACGACCTAACGCCCCACCAATAAATCCAAATAAAATATACTATCTATCAGAAATCTATAATGGCGGCCAGTTAGATCTTGAAGCTCTAAATATTTACGGTGATGAAGATGGTTACGCGAAAATCATCGGTGATGGACAAGTTATTGAAGCATCCACTGATTTTCTATCCGCTGTTAATATAGGTTCACAATCTTATATAATGCTTGAGAATCTTACGATTAAAGGCGGTGAGCGTTATGGCATATTCGCAAAAAACACACATCATATTTGGATAAAAGGTTGTGATATTTCAAAGTATGGACGAGTTGCTACTATTTTTAAAAATGGTAAAGGTTATGCGTCCGAAAATAGTACTTCCCCAATTAATTATGACTCTGGAATCTACTTAGAAAAAACAGGTATTTCGGTGGTTGAAGAATGCGAAATTCATAGCCCTAATGGTAAGGCAAATCATTGGGGAGACGGTCATCCTAATGGGCCTAACGCCCTGCAGGTATGGGCATACCACCCAGATGATGAATTTCGAGGTCAAATGATAATAAGAAATAATCGATTTTATGGCACTGATTCTCACAGATTCAACGATGTAATAGAAGGTCGGAAGAACTTCGAAAGAACAGGTGGATTTTTAAGAGACTCTGCGATATATGGAAATTACTTAGCGTTTGCTAATGATGATTTGATAGAAATAGATGGCGGTCAACGCAACGTACTGGTATATGAGAATGAACTAACGAAAGGTTACGCCGGTATAAGTGTAGCACCTAATATGCTGGGCCCCAGTTACCTATTTCATAACAATATTCATGATTTGGGTGACGAACGCGGCAAAGAATGGACTGCAATAAAGGCTGGTGGACTTCTAGCGAAGCCCGGTGGTCAAACTTTTATATTAGAGAATTATATTGATGTTGCAAGAAATGGACTTTCAGCATCTGGGGTAAACGGTGATAGTACGTTCTGGGTTAGAACTCAAAACAACGTGATAATATCTTCAGAATACAACAACATGGTAGGGCTTGGAATATATGATAAATATAAATATTACGGCTCAACCTTCACAAATGACTTCATCTACAATAAAAAATTACAATCCCCTTTTTTGCAGATGGCTTACGATAATTATTTGCCACACCCTTTTTCAGAAAGTTCAGAGTATGCAACTCTAGTAGAATTATCCACACCCCATACACTTTTAGTTGATGAAAATTATCTTATTCCGAATATCTCTAAAGTCAGTAAGACGATATCAACCCCGCAAGGTTGGCAGTTAAAACCTGATAGTTTGGCATTTACACCTTTCCACGATCAAACTAAGTATGGCAGTTTAAACACATTTGAGGATGTCGGTGTTACCCTACAAGGAAATATTTGGAGTAAAACTGAAGCTAATTTAACTATTACCACAAATACTATTTTAGAATTGGATTTAGAGGTTGAAGGCTTACCAGAAATTGTAGGTTTAGCATTTGAAAATGATAACAAAGTAACTAAAACAAAAATCATTCAATTTTATGGCAGCCAGTCATACGGTATAAATGCAAAAAGTTACTTCAATGGTAGTACTTCAAAAATCCGTTTCCCTATAGGCGAGTACTTAACGGGAACTTTTAAGTATCTTGTTTTAGTTTTAGATAACGACATTAGCCAATCTAAAAACAACACATCCATTATAATGAAAAATATCAAACTCGAAGAATTGAACGAGGCTCTGAGTTCAGATACATATAACTCACAAGAGAGAATAATCATCGGACTTGAAGATAACTAATCTCAATTGTTTTAAAAGCAAAAAAAGGGCCGATTTTATATCGGCCCTTAAAATTTAAAGTAATAACTTACCGCTAGAGTTAAGTATTAAGCTTTGTTATTTCGAACTCGAACTAGAGCAAGAAGACTTAAAGCTAAAATACCAACTGTACCTGGGGCATTAACCGAAACTGGAGCTCCTGGTGCGGACGCTTCTAACAAACCTAAAGCGTCAACTGAAAGGGTTGTAAAATCACCAGCGCTTACAAGTGGCGAAGAAAAAGCAATACTACTAAGACCACCACAGCATTCTTCAGCCCAAACTATTGTGAATGAATTAGAGCCAGCAGTAAGAAACTGTTCAAATGAAATAACATCTGAGCTTGTCCACTTTTTGCTCCACCACAAATCAGCGGTTGAATCCAAAACTAAAGCATCGTTGATATAGATCTCTGCACCATAGCCAGCGTCTAAGCCAGCAAACACTTCAAACGCAGAATCAGAAGCTAAATCAAAAGTAAAAGTAACGTTCATAATAGAATCATCAAACGTCCCTTCCAAATCAAAATCTGTAACTGAAACTTCAGTTGCGCTTTGACTATTAAAATAATCAAGAAGGTTTGAAGAAGCATCGAAACTTCCATCCAACTCTGCGTAAGAATAAGTAATAACCGCCGCTTGTGACGAGAAACTACCTAACATTAAAAACGAACTTAATAATGCTACAATTTTTTTGTTCATGCTAACAACGCCTTATAAAATATGTTCAACTCAATTTAAGCAATATACATGCCAAAACATAAGATACTGATAATATGAAAGAATAAAACAAATCTTTATGCCGGTGTAAAATATCGTGACACCCTTTAATAGCCGAAAAGTTCAAAATCCTTTGAATATAGCTCGTATATTTTTTCCTGCACTTTTGACTCTAATTCAACTACGCTGGTCACTTTTGAAACATTAGATTTTGGTAGCGTAGTATTGAGATTTAGTTTTGTGTTTACAAATGTAAAATCTTCGTCGATACGCTCGTACTTGCCAACAAAATCGACCATCACTTCATAATGCTCATTACACAAAAAACTAATCTGCGGCTTAAAAAGAACCTCTGTATGCAACCTCATAGGGTCAAGATAATCTAAGACGAAGTCCTCAAACTGTGAATAATCAGTAGAAATGATCGAACTTAGACGCTTATTATTTGTGCCATTACCACCCGATAGTAAATAACGATGAACGGATTGAAGTCTATCAATCGGATGCCGCACAAATGCGAATTTGAAACTATTTTCAAAACGCTTTTTATCCGCGCTTCTAAAGTTAAACGCACTACAATGATCTCGTTGAACATGCTTAGTCGTGCCTGTTAGCGCATGCAATACACTTGTCCCTGCAGCCTTCGGTATATGAATAAATATACAATTGTTTTTACACATATACCTTCGGTAAGGATACATATTTGAATGCGCCTTTAGGTAGTCACCTATAACAGTTTTTATACCAAGCATAATGCAGCTTTTATACCAAGCATATTTTATTCACCTACCTCGTTAATATTTCGATTAGATTACTTTTTAAGGTTTCTGAATTAAATGACACTTCAATCTTTGCTCGAGCACGCCTTCTGATGTCATTAAGATCATATCGCTTTGAAATATCTAAAATCATATCGCTTATAGCACGGCTATCTTTTTCCTTGACCAAGAAGCCTGTTTTACCGTGCTTTACTAATTCAGGAATTCCGCTATGAATTGTTGATAGCACAACCACACCACTCGCCATAGCTTCCATTAAAGAAACCGGTATTCCTTCCATATCACCCTTGCTATCTCTTACCGAGGGTAGAAGAAATAAATCGGTATTTTTCAACGATTCGGCAACGAAACTAGACGGTTTTGCCCCCTCGAATATTACCCTATGACTATTACTATGGCTAGCAGCATCTTGTTTAAGCGAATTCATCAAGTCGCCATCGCCAATAATTTTATACTTACATTCAATTGGGCATTCCAATACCGCTTTTATAGCGTACTTAAGACCTTTTTTTTCTGTAGCCCTTGCCACAGATAATATTGAAAGCGGGGTAGAAACAACCTTTTCAGAATAAGCGAAGCGGTTTACGTCTACACCCATATGAACTACTTCAATTTTTGATGCATTTGCCCCCAGCTCAATAAGTTTATTTTTCCAATGGTCACTAATTGGCAATAAAACCCCACCTAAATTTCCATACAAGTTTTGCCATAGATCTAGTTGATCATATCTGCTTATTTCGTAGCCGTGAAAAATAGTAAACAGATTGGTGCACTTCACTAACCCTGCTTGAATGAGGTAATCCATAACAACGCCATTACTACCAAAATGAGCAATGCAACTGTCTGTTGAAATATTTTTATTGCGAAGGAACCAAACAATACACATTAAATCTTTTGCTAAAAACCTATTTTTCTTAGCCATAAAATGAAAAAACAAAGAGATTAATTTATGTCTCTTTACCGACACCATGCAATATAGGAAACCCAATAACATGTGAAAGTATGATTTACTGCTGTGTGCTGTAGGCAATATTGAGGCGACTTTTTTTGACGCACTTTTACCAAAAATATCTTCGACTACACCTGTATCGTCATTAGTAGGGTTTACAGAGAGAACTTGTACGTCAATACCCTCGTTCACCAAATCTTTAACTTGGTTTAAAACGAATGTTTGCGATAGAACAGGAAAGCTTCTCACAAAAAATAAAACTTTTTTATTTGCTAGCATTTAGAACCCTTTAATTCTTTTGAGAGATTGCTTCACTTCTGCATATTTTAAAAATAATATCAGCGCAATTAACAACGTTACTACACCAACCGCTGATTCTTTGACAAAGATGATATCTGGTATGAATGGTAAAACAAATTGATAAAACAATAATAGTGGGGTGGCAAAAGCTACTAGTAAAACACCCATACTTTTTATCGAATAAGAAAAACCGACCCCTGTGATAAATTTGATAAAATAGTAATTTACCACTGGAAATAATATTATTTGAAAGATTGCCATAGACATTACAAGCGCCTCGACCCCATACATGGACGATACGTAAATGACTAATGCGTTAGGACACATTACATAAACGTTCCACATAAAGTTACGCTTTGTTAACCCTGTAGCTTGCACTAATGGACCTACAAGGTTTGAAGCTGCTACCCGAATAAACCAAAAACCCGCTAACAATGAAAGCACTAAACTGTATTGAGCATAGGATTCACCGAAAAATAAGGTGGTCACAAGCTCTGACGCTATAATTACTGGTACATAAATGAATGCTAGTACGAAAAGTTGAACAAAATAAAAGTCTTTATAAACCCTCGCAAATCTATCTTTATCACCTTTAACCTCTGCAAAAGCAGGAAGCGCGACTTTGCCAATAATAGGTTGCAGCGCTTGTGCTGGCCTGCTCGCCAATTGCTTGATGACATGGTAAATACCCATTTCACTGCTTGGTAAGGTAACAGCGAGAATCATTACGTCTAGTTGTTTTCTTATTATATTCAGCGCCTGTGAGCCGAAATCGAAAATACCATAGCTGAAGGCTTCTCGGTAAATCGTAGTATTTATAGAAAGCGATAAATTAACGTAGTTGCCTAGGAACACCATAAATCCTATCAATTTAAGCAGTTGATAAATAACCACTGCTCCAACTAAACAAAGCAACTCTAACTCTGGAAATGAAACTGCAAAGCCAAATGAAATTACCTTTGCAAAAATATCGATTTGTGCAATGCGTTGGTGTTTAAAGTGCTTCATTCCTACAGCTTGGTACTGTGAAGAAAGTGAAGACACTACTAGCAAAAGAGTAGCTAATCGTAATTCTTGAATAATTGCTTCATAGCCTAAAGCACTGGCAATAACAGGTGCAAGAAAGAAAAGTACAAGGCTAAATACCCCACCAATTCCTAATGCTAAATAATAGACTGCATTGGAAGTAGCTTGATCGGCTTCACGCTTATATATTAGAAAGTTTGATATGCCGCCTAACGCGAATGCGACAAAAACCTCAATAACCATGTTTACAACTGCAAATTGCCCGAACACCTCTGGTGCAAGTATTCGAACTAAGATTGCAAGCTGCACCATGGTTAACACTAAATTGATTACTGTGGCGAGTGTCGTCCACGATGTAGCTTTTACTATTCTACTCAAAGCGTATTAATCCTATTAACTTCTGGTACTCTGATGGCCTGAACTCAATTTGTAAATTTCCGACATTGACACAAAAAAAATGGAAGAGATTACGCGAAAAACAGAAATTTTTTGTTTTATGCTTATTTTGCTAGTGCCAATGATGATTAAAGTCCTTTTAATATAGAGCTTAATGGCTTGCCAAATAAGCTTCAAAGCCTTGTTGCTCGACTCAGTTTTGTCCCACGAACCTCCGATAACACGTCTTCTTTTTTTCAATATTTCCGTATAATTTCTAGCGGGGTGCAATACCAAAGCTTGTGGGCAGTAAACTACGTTAAGTCCGCTTTTAGTTAAGCGATTTGCCATATCATGGTCGCCGCCCGACTTTACACGTGAATTAAAGCCTCCGTGGTTTAAAATTACTTCTCTTTTCGAAAGCCAGTTTGCGGTAATACATACACCTTGTAATGCGTATGCTTTTTGATTCATTGAAAATAAACTTTCGTAAGCAATTGCCGCATTCTCTACGTTGTCATCTGGGTGCTTAAAAAATTTGACTTCACCCGCTATTACGCCGAAGTTAGGCGACTCTTCTGCACACACAACAAGCGATTCCACCCAATTGGAGTCAGGTATACAGTCAGCATCGGTAAAGGCCACATACTCACCTTTAGCAATATCTAGAGCGGCATTACGTGCCGCATAAGAACCTGGCTCTGACTCTTGTAACGGAATAATACCTTCTAAACCACTAACTACCTCGTATGTTTCGTCTGTGGAGCCGTTATCAACAACTATGATTTCATAATGTTCTGATGACATCGTTTGATTTTTTAGCGCTTCAACGCACTTTATGATTCTTTTCGCATCGTTCCATACAGGGACGATTACGGAAACTTTTAAGTTTTTTGACATTATTCAACCATATTAAAAATAAGCGAAATCGTTGTTAACGCACGATCTGTGTTGTTAGATAGACATAGGCTTCTTAAAAACCTTTCTTTTTAACAAATTAACAAAAAACATTGTGGTAGCAACCACCCCTGCCATTTGGATCGACTTTTTTATCCAAGCCAGCTTTTCATTTTTATGTTTCAAAGAAAATAACAACTGTTCAGAGACTCTTTTGTTAAACCAATAGTTACCAAGAAAATCTTGATGTTTAATCGCAGAGCCAAGACGTTTATCTATTTCTGATGGCTTCATTTTCCTCACTTTGGCACCAATTCCATCTTCATTTTGAAATCGATAGAGAAAAATAGCTTCTGGAATATTCTTAAAGTTAATTTTAAGTTCAAAAAAACGAACATAGATGTCCCAATCTTGACCGTTGTTAAGGCTTTCATCAAATGGATGATCTTTTAGAAGTGTTCGTTGGGCACTGAAGCCGCTCATACCGCAATAAGTATTACCGCGTACCAAAGAGGATTTAGTAACCTCAGTATCTGAATTAATGACTTCTACTGTTTCTTTGCCCATTTGTTTGAACCCACAAACGACAGCCTGGGATCCGCTACTATACATAGCCGAATGCTTTTCTAAATAATTAGGTAGCCAAATGTCGTCATCATCTAAAAATGCAACTACATCACCTTGAGCTAACGACACTCCTATGTTACGAGCTTTGTTGGCACCGCATGACACAGGCTGGCGTCTATAGCTTGCCGCCATTTCATCCACTAGCGGTAACACTTCGTCATAAGAACAAGTTGAATTATCATCGATAATAATAATTTCCGCAGGTTGGATTGTTTGCGCCTTTATGCCCAACAATGCCTCTTTTAGGTATTCAGGCCTGTTGAACGTAGTTATTACTACCGAAAATTTTATACTCATAGTAAAACCATAATCCTGTATCTTAGTTATTTATTGACAAAAATTAATAGCGTAATTTTCGCTTTACTGTACGAAGAAAAACCGGAGAGTTGATTTCAAAACCTATCAACGCAGACTTTTAGTTTTCTAATTTTTTATTTACCTAAGCATCAATAAAACTAGCAACATTTGACCTAGTCTCTGATTCAGCCAAAACCATCTAGTCAAAATATGATAATTGCCCAACTTAACTTTAAGAGATGGCCTTTTTTATTTTTAAATAAATAAACTTTAAAGGGCTATAGATTGAACTAATATAAAGCCTGTAGCACTTCCATTTATAACTGATTTTACCTTGTACACTTTCTTGTGCGTACCCTTGTGAATTGGTGAGGGACAAAACAGACTGAGAAAACTGGTAGCCAAACAACGAACGATGTTTAGATGCCTTGCTCTTTTTCGAACTTTCTACTCCATTAAACTTACATGGTAAATTTAAGCTATTGCAAAGTGACTCAACAACATGTTTAGGTACACTAGCTAAGTCTTCATATTTTATTAACTCAACATGCCCTTTGAAATGCGGTAACGATGAGAATCGTTGCCAATTCATGTAGGTCATAACCCATTGATTCTCAATTTTTTCCGGCGCTAAATTCCAACGTCTAAACTGCGACAGAATAACGTCTTTTGGATTTCTAACAATCCCAATGTAATGACACTTTACCAAATGAGTGAAACGCTGCTCAAAATCGAGCATTAGCTCTAAAGCACTCCACTGTAACAAGTGGTGCGGTGATTTTTCGATAAAAACTGGCCCAAATTCTTTAATAAGTGCGTACCAGCCATTAAAAATCATCTCTTCATCAGAACTATAAACTAAAGCTGAACTTAAATTTGTATCTAAAAAATGCTTTAACTCGCGTTTAGCTCTTTCTTTTTCATAAGGAACTGCACTTGCCAACATACTTATTTGAGGTCTGTCTAATATCGACGCCGCTTTTGTCCAGTAAAGTGTTTCCGATTCGAAATGATGCGTTTTTGGGTACTTAGTTACTCCTAGGCCATCTTTTAAACTTCTAAAAAGAAAACTTGAACCAGAAGACTTTTCTGAAAGAATGTATATGACATCAATTTTATTTTCACTCAAAAGAGAACTCCTTTCTCTATGTAGCTAATAGTTGTCTGCTAGCTATCAACATCAAAATCCGATGCCACTATTTATACTGAACGTACATTCCTTCTTTGCCCCAATAGCAGCATTCCACCAAACGGAATTCTTTGGGCAACAAAATAAACGAATATAGGGCCCATAATGCCGGCTGTTAAGCCAAGCAATAAATCTATCTCGATTGGCAACTCAGTTATTTTACCTACCACCAACCTAGTCGCAGAAGTGAAGAACACATGGAAAATATAAATACTGTAAGAATAAATGCCGATTCTAGCTAAGAATTGCACCGACATATTAGTACCTAACAACAAGTAGCATGAAACGAGGCCGATTAAACAACCAAGCAGCCGTTGAGAGTAAATTGGGTTGTCTAATAAGTATATGGCTGTCATTAACACTAAGAACAATATGAACGAAACAGCAGGCCTGAGGGTTTGTAAACGGAACCTAATTACATACATGCCGAATAAAAAGAATGGCATTAAATATACAAAACCTTTCAAAGCAAAAAGTTTGGTGTAGGGCTGCTGTACACTCAGTAGTAAAAATAAACCAATAATAGAAATAACGGCCCACTTCGACTTTAAGACATTCAACAATTCCAATGGAACAATAATGACAAAGACAAAAAATAGTGCCTCAACGAACCAAAAGTGCTGCACTGGGTAGATATGTAGTAACCACCAGTTCTCAATATTATTGTTGGTACCTGGTACCAATGACTGCAATAACGCGAAAAATGTTCCTACCACAAACATAGGTACTAATAATCTTCTTACTTTACCTTTCATGAACGATTTCCAACTCCCCTCAACAGGGCGGGCCGCGTAAACTACTCCAGATAGAAAAGTAAATAGCGGCATACGAACACACTCGAGTAGATCATTTATGTCGCGTATAACCCCATCGGATACTTTCAAGCCGTTCGTTGGGTCGTTGCCTATGACGTGATAAGCAACTAAGAAAATGCACGCTAAACCGCGCAAAGTATCGACTTTGATATCGCGCATTAATTTGCCTTAATAGTAAATAACGCTGAAATATAGTCCTGGGTAGATTGTGCAATTCGATCCCAATTAAACTTCTGTAAAAAACCTGCTTGATCCATATTCAAGGATAGTGAATCGATTTTAGTTATTTTATTACTTAGAGAGTTCGTATCGCCGACTGGGAAATAGCTATCTGAAGGGGCTTCTATGTCTAAATTGGGCGCAATGTCGCTTAACAAGACTTTAGTTCCAGCACTTATAGCTTCTAACGCTACTATTGGAAGCCCCTCATGATAGGACGGCAATACGAAAATCTTTGCATGCTTAAATAATGCCTTAAGTTCATCGCCTCCGCGGCGGCCTGCAAAAAGAACATTGTCGGTAGCTTGTTTTAACAGAGAAGATGAGTATTCATCACGATGATCCGCATCGCCAACAACAACAAGCTTCATATCTGTATTTGCTTTTTTATAGGCTACAACTAAATCATGAAAGCCTTTTTCAGGCACTAAACGCCCAACTGTAAGTACATAGTTTTGAGGTGACAAAGATAGTTCTTGTGGCAAAAAATCAGGTGATATATCGCCGCTGAAAGAGGGCAACATACCATTTGGTACATATACAATTTTATCTGCGTGGTTTGGAAATTGCTGCTTTAAGCGCTCGGTAAGTGTTTTACCTACAACAAACATTTTATTGCCACATATAACACCCATTTTCTCGCCTGACTTTAAAATAAATTTGGCGAAGCCGTTCCATTTTTGCCTGTCGTAGTCGGCACCATGGTGGGTAACAACAACTTTCATCCCTAGCAATCTAGCTAGCGGTGAAAATAAAGCTGGGCCAATAGCGTGAAGATGAATAACGTCTGGATGTACAAAAATTCTTGCATAAATAATGGCAAAAAACGTGTGCATGAAGGTTTCTAAGAATTTATGCTTTAAGGTCCACACACTTATGATGTTCACACCTTCATAAGTGTACTTATCCTGTTTCACATAAGGAGAACGTGCAATTACCGTAACCGACGCACCATTTTTTACCATACGAGGATAAAGTTGTTCACAGTGTGACTCTATTCCACCCATAACCTCAGGAATACCACGCAGTCCTATTGCACATATTTTCATATTACAGTTTGCCCTTTTCGGATTACACGAGCTGATGTAGCTTTAGATTTAGTTAAGTCAATTTGCTTGCTTGAAGAAAATACAATACCAACAACGATGGCAAAGAAAATTAGCCCCTCTATGTTCCAAAGGGGCATTGTAGCTAAGTTCATTATTAGAAAACCGACTATCGATAGACCGACAATTTTTGCTAAGCTCTTTTTATGTATTTTAAATGCCTCTTTAAGCGCAAAAAGCATCATTCCGATAAATGAATAGAAACCTAAGTAACCATATTCGTAAAGGTTTGAAACAAAGGTATTATGAGCATATTTAGCGAAAACTCCTCTCCACGAATCTGGCCCAAAACCAAAGATTTTATGCAACATATTTGCGTTTGTAAAAGCATCTATATATTGGCTCCATATATATACTCGAGCCGACATAATATCCTTCTCCGCTTCACTAAAATAAATGGGAGCTTTCGTGATTAAGTCCAAATTGCCGAGCATAAGACCTACATCAGCGAAACGTTCCTGCATAGTTAGCGAAAGCACCAAGAACACTGCAGTGAATATCATTGCCACTATAGTAAGCACTGGTGCTTTTTGAGACGGTTTAAGCCTCTGCTCTATTAACGTAAAATAGAATACTGCAGCAATAGGTAGTATCGTTAAAATGGCGGTTCTATAGTTCACGAGTATTAACAATATTACGGCTAACGTGAATAAACTTGTTCTGAACCGAATAGTATTGCGCTCTACCAATCCGACTACAAAAATAAACGATACGATAATCATTGAAAATGCAGCTTCATGGTTATAACCGCCAATATAGCTAATTGAGCCATCTGCTTCAGCTGCTTTAGCATGCCCCATCAATACCGAAAATACCTGCATGGTAATTGGCATAACAAAAGCCACCAATAGCTTTTTAAACGTTTCATTCTGCCCTTGGCTCCGGATAGATAAAAACAACGCACCTGCCAACACTAAGAAATAACACCACTTTACCAATACGTTTATCGTACCTGGTATTTGCATATTCACGAAACCACTTACCGCTATCGCAATGAAAAACGCATAAAACGGAAGTAACTTTTTGAGTGTAAAAACAGCGGTTGGAATAAGTAGTAAGCCCAACCCCGCTACGCCTATACTCCCCAATGCATTTATTGAAAAACCCGCCACCAAAGAGGGGTAAGTAACCGTGTGAAATGCAGATAGAAAGTAGCGTAACCATATTGCGCAAATGGCAAAGGCTAAATACTTGTTGCAGTTACCGGTAATGGTTCTATACACCATTATTAGGCTAACCACCCCTACAAGTAGTTTGATTGCTTCAAACATAATTAGTTAGTCATCTTTTTCTAGAATGGCACTTACGCGCTTATGAAAAGCGGCATAAGAAAACTGCTGCGCGCACGCTTGGCTTTTTTCAACATATCGCGCTCTGTTAGCACTACCTTTGAATAACACCAATGCATCGGCAACACCTTGTGCGTTATTTAACTCGCACAGTATGCCATTCTTTTCTTCGCTGGCACCAGAAACTTGGTAAGGGTATTGTTCGGCAATAATTTCAGCAGGGCCCGATTCGCAATTAGTTGCAATTACCGGTTTGTTCAAACACATGGCTTCCACAATGGCATTGGGGAAACCTTCTGCATTACTGGTGGAAACAAAATATTCTGCTTTAGCCACGTACGGGTAAGGGTTTGGCTTAAAACCTAAAAAATGTACTTTATCTGCAATGCCAAGTGTTTTAGCTAGCGCTTTAAGCATGGCCTCTTCATCGCCCACGCCCAAAATAACTAAATCTTCAACAATATCGGCTTTGGCATACGCGTTTAGTAACAGTGAAAAGTTTTTGTTTTTAACTAACCGCCCTACCCCAATAATGTATGGGGCTTTTGGAATGTCGGTTACCGCTTCGCTTGCAAGTTCGTGCAGCTGCGCAATATCGTACGGGTTATATAACAGTGATACTTTAGGTTCTGGCACCGCATAGTTTTCAATTAAATCGGCTTTTACACCTTCAGACACTGCCACCACATTGTCAGCCCGCTTATACAAAAGCTTAACTAAAAAGCGGCTAATACCGTCTTTTAAACCACCCGACAAATGGCTGGTAGTATTCACGCGTTCACTAATAATGGCGCGGTAACCTAACGATTTTGCTATCGCTATATTCAAGAAATTACTGCGCGTTAAAAAGCTAAAACAAATTTGGGGGTTTATAGTTTTAAGTAATGGTTTTAACTGCTGATAACCAGCTTTAAGGCTGCCATTGCTGGTTAGTACTGTTTTGGTAACATAAGGGGGGCACTGCTGACTTTCTTCCAGCGTGTCTAACAAAACAAGGTGAACAGGCACGTTTGCATGTGAAAAGTAGTCTTCCATGATTGCTAGCAATTTTGCCATTACCCGTTCGGCACCACCGCCTTCTAGGGAATTAATAATGAACACTACTGGGCGGTTGCTAGTTAGCATGAAACTTCTTTATCCTTGTCATTAGACTAAATGCTAACGCTAAGTTTAGCACAGCTCGATTTTAGTTTTGTAGTAAAATTACAACATGGCAAGCTGCATTACTTTAAGCTTGCAAATGTTCAGTACAAGAAACGGAATATACTCTAATTAGAATTTGGCTCTTGTTTTGTTCCGGTTATTACTATGCACTATTGCGCAAAGTTTAGTAAATGGTAATACCATCTATACATATGGAATATGCCAATTACATACATGAAACCCATATATAAACCCTATTCATGAACCATGCCAAATATCGGTATTATTATGTTTACGTGCTTTACCTTGTTGAAATAACTTTCAACTTTTGTATAAGTTTGACATTATCAATTTACTGCCACATGTTTACTATACTATGAAGTGGTTAACGTTTTCTTACAGCTATTATTCTAATAAATTCGTCTCATTATGGTGCACTAAGGCTTAATTGGCATGACAACCCGCTACGCGCGTAAAACTTACCGACGAACCTGTATTTGTGCCCTAACGGGGCTTTTATTTGGTGTGGCTTCTTTGGTTATCGCGCAACAAAAAAACATCTTTACTCAAGAGGTTTACAGCCGAGTTGAAGCCCTGTTTGGTAAAACAGGTGCGGCAGATGTAGCTAAGTGGCGACAACTAGTCAATAGCATTGAGAACGACGATATTGATGAAAAGCTTTACCAGGTGAATCGCTTTTTCAATCGATTCGACTTTGTAGATGACCTAAAGCACTGGCGCCAACCCGATTACTGGGCCACGCCAATCGAGTTTATTGGAACGGGCGCTGGCGACTGTGAAGATTACTCAATTGCTAAATACTTTTCGTTAATAGAACTTGGTATTCCAAAATCGCAGCTTCGGCTTATGTATGTAACCGCGTTAGAATTAAACCAACCTCATATGGTGTTAGCCTATTACCCAAGCCCTACTTCTGTTCCTTTAGTGCTTGATAATATTAACCGCCGAATACTGCCAGCAAACCAACGGCGCGACCTTGCACCTGTTTATAGTTTTAACGGTGATGGTCTATGGGCGGCGAAGTCTATGGGAACAGGAAGAAAATTAAGAGGCAGCGGCCCCATGAAAATGTGGGACGACATGATAGATCGTTTAAACAGCGTAATGCTCGGAGATACACAAGAACAATGAAATTATCTACCCAACTAAGCGTTAGCTTACTTATTTTTTTACTGGCCGTGTTCGCCGGTTCCTTTTTTATTAACGTAAAAATGACCAAAGAATACGTGAATGAACAACTTGCTACCCACGCACAAGACACCGCCACATCGCTAGGTTTAGCCATGGCACCCTATATAACGCAAGAAAATGGTCAGGCTGTAGCTGAAACCATGGTGAACGCCATATTCGACAGGGGCTACTACCAAACTATTTCGGTTAAAGACGCCAGCGGGAATACCCTTATTATTCGTCAAAACCCGAATAAAATAGATACCGTACCAAATTGGTTTACCGAAGCGGTACACGTTACCCCGCCGGTAAAAAACACCGAACTTAACGATGGTTGGACAATGGCGGGGCAACTTATCGTACAAAGCCACCCAGGCCTTGCGAATGAAAAGCTATGGGATAGCATTACCCAAAGTGCGCTAATGTTTTTTATAGCCTTTATTATTGCCTACCTAGTGCTGCTGGTTATTATTCGCCAAATTACCAAGCCCTTAGAAATTGTTACCCAAAAAATAGGCGACATTCAAAACCAAAAGTTTTCTGAAATTGACTACCAGCCTTTTACTAAAGAATTCTCTTTTATCACGCTAGCCGTAAATAAGCTGTCTAGAGCAGTAGAAAGCATGTTTAAAGAACTTACTGCACGTGCTGAACAGTTTAAAGCCATTGCGTATGGCGATAGCCTAACGGGGCTTTCCAATAGAAATGCCTTTAATCGACACATGAATGCACTATTAAGTGGCACAGCTACGGTAGAACAAGGTTACGTGGTGTTGATTAGGTTAACGCAACTTGCTCGGGTAAATAATTTACTGGGCGGCGCTGAAGGCGACGAATATGTTAGTGCGGCTGCAAAAAAACTGAAACTGGCCGCCATGCAATTTCCAGATAAAGTAACCCTTTTTAGAGTATCGGGTTCCGACTTTGCCATATTAATGGAAGCGGTATCGCAACAAGAGTGCGAAAAAAGACTGAAAAGCCTTAGCGATGAAATGAATAAAATAGATTTTCTTAAAGATGGCGATAAAACAGCGTGGATTGGCGCAGCTAAATACACCAGTGAAAATAGCTTTACTGAAGTAATGGAAAAAGCAGATAGCGCCCTATTAGCGGCAACAAAGTTAGACAGAGGCTGGCAATTTGCTTCAGAGCTAACTTTCATTCACAGCAATACCGAATGGCGTGAAAGACTAAACAATATTCTGTTACAACAGTATGCCGATATTTTAATACAGCCTATTTTTAGTACCGAGAACAAAGCCCCGTGTTATTACGAAGGGTTCGCGCGCTTTAAAGACGTGTCTACCAATACCGATATACCTATGTCGCAGTTAATTCCTGCATCAGAGCGGCTGCACCTTATTCCTCAAGTAGATAGATTGGTAACGTCGCTGGTAGTCAGTAAACTCATGGCCTCTCCTCACACAGTAGCGGTGAACATTGCCACTGCATCAATTGCGAATGCCGAATTTTGCCAATGGCTTGGTGGTTATCTTCTTGAACACAAGTCGTTGTGCGACAGATTAGCGTTTGAAATTGAAGACTCCGCCATTATTTATTATAGGGAAGCTACCCTTAAATTCTGCGACATGGTTAAAAAAGCAGGATGCACCATTACTATTGAACATTTTGGCGACAATCTTGCATCATTAAGTGGGTTAAGGGCTATTCAGCCCGATTTTGTAAAAATATCCGGCAAATTGACCAAAGATATTCATGAAGACAAAGACAATCAGCTATTTGTTAGCAGCTTAGTAAGTATTGCTAATGGGTTACACATTAAAGTGATAGCCGAGCTGGTTGAAAGCGAGTTAGAAAGTAATACACTTAGTAAGCTGCAGGTGGTTTATCAGCAAGGCTATCACTTTGCAAAGCCTACAGCTTGGCGCTTAGGGAAATAATTTAAGTAGCTAGTTTGTTTGCGGCTTTCACAGCAAATAAAGCTAAGACAACGGGCGTTCATTTGGTATACAATACTTGGTGTATGCAAACCAATTTTTCGAAGTAGGAACTATTATGCGTAATAGATTTATTTTTTCATTAGTAATGAGTGTGCTTATTGCTATTTCGCCAGTGGCTATTGCACAAGACAGCGCAGGTAGCGTTCCAGGTTTGCAAATTAGAGCCCAATTAATTGATGCTATCGATGGTGGTACCGCAGTTGAAACTGCAGCCGCATCAATCAGCAATGATGTTTTAAGTAATGGTATGCCAACCATTTCACAATCGAATCTTTCATATCTTCAAACTAAGCCGACTGAGTTTGAAAACATGACAGGTTTATTAAGCGACAGCGCGACTGGATTCGAGCTTGCAATCGCTGGGTTCGGATCTTTACCAGAGCAGCCATCGGAAGTGGTGACTATATCTATGATCCTGTTCCCCGAAGATGCCAACGAAATTTATAACATTGCATTGCAAACCGGTGTAATTAGCGCAGAAGATGCACTTTTGGCTGCGATTAATGCAGGTATCGATACCTCAACACTTACCGCAACTGCGGCAGGGGCTACTGGCAACGATGTATCTCCATTAGGTGTAGGTACTGGTGCAGCTGGTGCTGGCGGTGGCGATACCACGGTTTCAGCAAACTAAGTTTGTATTACATTTAAACTCTGTGTTGGTGATCGTTAGTGGTAGTAAGAAGTGGCGATAGTGAATGCTGAGTATTAATAATAGAAAAACCGAAAAGCTTTTTTTCGGTTTTCTTTTATTTACCCTTTTTTGGCTACCTATTCCTTTAGGTGCTAATAGGCCATGGGCTTGGGCCCTTATGCAAATTTCCGTTTTTTGTATAAGTGCATCGTTAATGGCCTTTCATTTTCGTACCGTTACTGTTGTAGTTCGCCAATATCGTGCTTTTGTTCTGCTTTGGATATTGTTTCTTGCTTGGCAGTTATTAAACTTAATTCCCCTACCCGCCTCACTTATTGCCAGCGTTCGGCCAGAAAAGCTCTTACCCGCGTACGCTAACGTGCAGCCTGTTACTAGTTGGTTACCTCTTAGCTTTGATGTAGGCCAAAGCCAAATAGTATTTTTAAAATCCCTTTGTTATTGCCTGCTTTTTTTCAGTGTTTTAGCCTTGGTGCGCTCAACGTCTCGGTTAAAACTAGTGTTAATAACCATTAGTGCAAGCGGTATATTTCAAGCCATTTATGGGTCGCTAGAGGTATTGTCGGGCATTGAGTACAGCCTAGTATTCAAACAACCGGTTACGCACATTGCTACCGGCAGCTTTATTTACAAAAACCATTTTGCAAATTACCTACTGCTTTCATTGAGTGCTGCATTAGGGTATCTGATTGCCAGTTTAGGTGATGACGATGGGCTATCAAAACGAGAGCGCCTTAGAAAATGGCTTAAGTTTTGGCTAGGCAATAAAGTTCTGTTTCGTATTGGCATAATTATTATGGTTATTGCACTGGTAATGTCGCGTTCACGAATGGGCAATACGGCGTTTTTTGTTAGCATGACAATAACTGCCGCCATTGGTTTGTGGTATTTCAAACCTAGACAAAAAAGCTACATTGCTCTGTTTGTTAGCATGTTAGTTATCGACATTATGATAGTAAGTAGCGTGTTTGGGTTAAACGAAGTAAAGCAACGCCTTGAACAAACCGATTTAACCCATGAAAGCCGAGACGAAGTGGTTACTGATGCACTGCCCTTGTTAACGCAGTACCCATTAATAGGTACAGGTGGCGGAACCTTCTATACTGTGTACCCCCAATATCAAAGTGAGAGTATTCAACACTTTTACGACCATGCTCATAATGAATACTTACAGTTTAGTATTGAGTTTGGCGTTGTTGGCGCACTACTAATGGGCGTATTTGTGTTGATTTGCGGCATTAATGCGTTCAATGCTTTTCGTCAGCGCCACCACCCCCTTCCACGCGGTGCGGCATTTGCGTGTTTTATGGCTATTATTGGTATGGCAATGCACACCAGCGTAGACTTTCCCTTACAAGCGCCTGCTAACACTGCTATCTTTATTACTCTACTTGCACTTGGAGCCATGAGTAATCGAATTCGGGTTCGACAATCAACAAAACGTAATCGTAAGCCGTAAAGTTAGGTTTTTTGTAAGTGCCTAATTAGGGATTTCAATAAGTATTTACTAATGGATTCAGTTATGGAAAATCAGTCGTGGTGTTAAAAGTTAATCACCCTATTCAGGAAGAACCCAACGTAAAACACATGCTAGAGAGAATGCCCAAGCATGTGGCCAACTCGTTTAGTGAAGAACAGCTTACCCATATAAATACCGCGTTAGCAGGCAGGCGCTGGGGCAAGCATAAGTTAGATTTACGTGGCACCCTTGGCATTGGTTACAGCCGCTTCTATTTTGTGCTGTTAGGCGGTAAAGATAAACGCGACCCTTCCCGTATAGAAAGTAAAATTGGCCAACTTACGTTAGCTTTCGGTTTTACCCTGTTTATTCTATTTTCATTGCTGGTAGGTATGGTACTGCTGTACATACTAAAATCGTGGCTGGGTATTAACTTATTCGAAAACTATTCACTAGGCTTGTGGGATTGGCTTAAAAGTAAGTTTTAAATGCTAGTTTAATACTACTAGTCGTAAGTAATGCAGTTGGGAATGCGTTTTCTAACTGGGTAAGCGGCCAAGCGCATCCATCGGCATGCAGGCTCTTCTGCATTATAGCTCACAATACTTTGCACTATTGCGTCTCTGCTATGAGGGTTTACTAACCCCAACTTCATATGGTGTTTTAATGGCTGAATAACCTTAATGTATTCAGGCGACCGTGCTGCATAATTCGCTAACCCGTACTCTACTATGAATTTATGAACTATAGCGTCTTGTGGGCCTACCTGAATGGCTTTATTCATATATTGATAGAAAGCGTCGTCTACTTGGTTACGCTTCCATTTCACCGATGCTAACCCTATCCAGCTTGCTGGCCAAAGCGGGCGTAGCAATAAGCTGTGCTGGTAATTACTAAAGGCCAGTTTCAAACTATTTGTCTTCTCGTTTTCAGCAGCGTTTTCAGCAGCACTTTCAGCAGTGCTTTGATCAGCGTGCTGAGATACAAACGCTTGCCATTCGTAAAGCTGGCCACGCATTTGATAATAAAGCGCGTTATTGGGAAACATGGAAATGGCTGAATCTATTTTAGTAATAGCATCGCTTACTTTGCTAGCGGTTACGCGCTCAGGATTATTCTGCCAAGCCTCTAATTGGTTGTTCACCCGATAATAATAGTTACCCGATATAAAAAACTGTGCGCTCCATATTACGCCCCATGCCGCTGTGATAAAAAACACAGTGCGCACCACACGTTTTATTAATAACTGATGACGCTCATACACGTTAGATAACGACACTAGGTGCCCCTACTATTTCACCCGGTGTAGTAACGAAAACTTGCTGGGCGTAATCTGCGTCTACTGCCGATACCACCGCAAATGCCTCACCCATATCGTTAGGTCGCCTAACCGTGTCATGGGTGTCTGAAGCCACTACATGAAAGCTTTGGTTGGCAAGCAAGCTTAACGCAAAGTTCTGTACAGGCTCTCCAAATCGGCCTGTAAGTGCGCCTGCTGTCACCTGAAACCAGCAGCCTATGCGCTGCAACCAGTCAAACTTGTGTTGCTCGCGCAATAGCTCTCGGTTACGTTCAGGGTGTGCAATAAGCGGTTGCACGTTGTTTTTTAATAACCATTTTACTAACGGTTCCATTCCCGATGGCACATGACTGTGAGGCATTTCAAGCAACATCACGTTTTTGCCGTTAATCTGGCCTAAAAAAGGCACCGCATTTTGTTTTATCCATATAGGAATGTGCTCCGAGACACGAAGCTCGGCGGCATAAGATAAGGTAAGGGGAATGTTTTCTTGTTCAAGCGCTAACACAAGTTCGTTATACGCGTTTTCAATAATAGCGGGCGTATTATCAAAGAACCCTGGGTGTATATGTGGGGTACAAACTAAATGCGTCACGCCGCATTCAAGTGTTTGTTTGGCCATGTCAATCGACATGGCCATGGTTCTGGCACCATCGTCAATGCCAGGTAATATATGACTGTGAAGGTCTATCAATTAATTATTAGCTGTCCTTATGACTAGTATAATCATACTGATCATAAAACCCGCCGTACCTCTGTGCTACATCAGACTTTCGTAAGTCTACTTGATTTAGCACTACGCCATCAAGGCGATGTCCCACTTGTAAGAAACGAGACAACCCTGTATTAATCACTTTTTCGCTGGTACTGTCGGCGCGTACTACGTAAATAATAGAGTCGCACGAGTTAGCAATTACCATTGAATCACTTACCGCTTGAGTAGGCGCGGTATCTACCACCACATATTTGTATTGGGTTTTTAATTCTTTAATTAACGCATCGAACCCTTTATCGGCAAGAAGCTCTTGTGGGTTAGACGGTATTGTACCTGCCGAAAGAATATCGATATTCGCTTGTTCGTCACGCACCAAACATTCATCGAAACTGTGAGTTTTAAGAATAAGGTTAGCAACACCTGGCTGGTAATTAGGAATATTAAACTGCCTACCAATGCTTGGGCGGCGTAAATCCGCATCTATAAGAATGGTTTTATCTAACTGGCCTAGCGCGAACGCTAGGTTAATAGACACAGTAGTTTTACCTTCTTTAGGCACACTAGAGGTAACCATAATAGCCTGATTATCTTTATCTAAATTCAACAACGACAAACTAGTACGTAAGGTTCTAACCGACTCTGCAAACTGATGCTTTTTACCGTCGAAATAAGTGCGAATAGGTAAATTGGTTTTCTTTTTATGGGCAAGCCAAGGAATTAAACCCAACATACGCTGGCCTAACTTACGCTCTACATCTTCTACCGAACGAATACCGCTATTAAGTGTTTCCATGGTAATGGCCAAGAACACACCAAACCCAATACTAAATACAAAAGCCGCCCCAATTAGCAACTTTTTATTCGGTTCAGAAGGTACCGATGGCACTACAGCGCTATCTAAAATTCTGGCATTTGCCGATTCAAAACCACCTAGTTCGTCAGTTTCTTTTAAACGAGTAAAGAATGAATTGTACAACTGCTGGTTAATATCAACATCGCGCTGAAGGGCTTTGCGTTGATTGTCTAACGCAGATAAACCACGGAATTCAGCTTTTGCCACTTCTACTTCTTGCTTAAGTTGCGCAACGCGCTGCTCTGAAACTTGGTATTGGGTAGTAATACTAGAAATAAGATCGCGAGTTTGGGTAGTTAACGTTTCTCGAATGGAAGACAGCTCAGCATTTGCCGCAATCATTTTAGGGTGTTTAGGGCCGTAAACTTTGCTAAGTTCAGACACGCGGGTCATAGCTTTGGCTTCGTCGCGGCGTACCCCTTGAATGGTAGGGTGATTCAGTACTTCAGGTAACCGTGCAATGTCTTCAAGGGTCACGTTGTTACGCGTTTGACGATATATTACCGCGTTTAACTTTAATGCGGTTTGTGCGTCAAGCAATTGCGTGCTTAGACGCTCTAGTTCGTCGGCAGCAAGGCCCACTACGCCATCTATGTTTACCACTTGATTACGTTCATAAAACTGCGATAGGTTCTTTTCAGCGATATCAAGCTTATCTTTCAAGCCTTCTAAGCTTTCTGTAAGAAACGACGTGGCCTTTGCTGTCATATCTAGTTTAGCTTGAAGGTAATTCTCGATGTAAACATCGGCAATAGTATCGGCAATTTGAGCCGACAAAGAAGCAGATTCAGTAGTAACGGAAATCTTCATTACCTGGGTGTTATCAACCATACTGACTTCTACGGCACGCATTAATCTGAATACTGCGGAACGTTTTTTTGCTGCAATAATTTGCGCCTCAGTACGTTCTACCACTTCTTCTTGCGGTAGAAATGGCAGCATGTCTTTAGCACTATCTATTAGCGAGTCGATAGCACTTGGACCTTCTTCAGGCGGCATAAATTTATCGTTTAAATGTAAATTCATTCCCTCTACGGTACGTTCGGCAATTTGGCGCGAACGTAATATTTCGTATTGGGTTTGCATGTAATCTTTACGCTTAGTGTCTAAGCCATACACTTCTTCTATAGATACCACATTCGCATTTTCAGAATCGACCAATATAGTGGTAGACGACGTATAAAGTGGCGTCATCCGCATTACCAGCAAAGCCACCAATATAGTAAAAGCGATGGCTAACGAAACAATGCGAAAAGCGTAGCGTTTCAATATGCCAAGATAGTGTGCAATATCGATAGTTTCACTATCTAGCACGCCATGATTCACGTCGTCCCTATGATTTACTGCCATGTTATTTTTGTATCCTGAAATTTTTGCTAATTAGAAAAAGCGTTGGTTAACAGTAATAATGTCACCGGGCTGTATCATGTCGCTTACCGTTACGGTAAAACTACGTGTAGTGCCATCTTTTTCTCGAACTATTGTTATTTTGTCTCGTGCGGCGCGCTCGGTATAGCCGCCTGCTAACGCTGCAGCTTTGTTTACCGACAAACCTGGCTGGTAAGGGTAACCACCTGGGCGTTTTACTTCACCGTCTATAAAGAAGGGGCGGTAATCGATAATGGTTACTGATACCGACGGGTTTACTAAGTAATCCCCTTTTAAACCTTCATAAATAAGCTGTTCTACTTCGCCTAGTGTTAACCCTACCAATTTAACTTCACCCATAAACGGGTAATTAATAGTGCCAACATCGGGTAAACGTACTTCCATCGACAAGTCGTCTTGCCCAAATACATTTATACTAATTCTGTCACCTGAGCCTAATTGGTAGCGGCTCATGCTCAAATTACCTTCCTGTGCTAGAGCATTGAACGACATCACTACAACAAAAAGGAAGGCGAAAATACTGTTTACACTTTGCTTCACAGGCTAACCTCGGCAGATAAACCAATTACACTTCTGTCGTAACCAATGGCATCTCGGTTACTGTCTCTGTCATTTAATGTGTAATACAGCGAAAAGCTTAAATAACGGCGTGCTTGATAGTTTACTGCAGCGGTATAACGCATTAAGTCATCTTCACGGTTAGCAATGCCTTCATCGTCTAATACATATTCATCAGTAAGTTTGCTGATACTAGTAGACGTGCTTAAGCGCTGAAGCCATTCATGTTCCCACGATGCTGTATAATCGCGACCACGAATAAAGTTACCCTCACCGTTGGTTTCACGTGTATCGGCACTGGTAGAAAAACGAAACGTTGAATAAGTAACAGGCTGCCATTCAACACCCGCTTCCCAATCCACCCCATAGAAAGTACTACGGGTTGCAGATTCAAAATCTTTTTCTGTGTAACCTACTTTAGCAAAGCCTGTAGTTGCAGCGGTGCTTTCCCAGGTAATACCGCCTAAAACACGTAGCGTGTCACTGTCTAGACTAGATGCTTCTGACAACTGGCGGTCGTAGCGAGTGTATGTATTGGTTACATCAATCACCAACGCTGTTGAAGGTGCAATTTTATAAGCAAACTCAGCACCTATTTGATTCTTGGCACGATCACGAAGCAGGTAAGCTTGTTCTTCTCGGTCATAATCTAACGTTTCACGATTTGCCTTGAGCGTTAACATGCCGTTTGAGGTTAACGCGCCGTAACTATATTCTCCACCCGCATACATACTTTTAAAGGTATCAGGCGAAGTAATGTCGTCGCCGGCACCTAGTGAGAACCCCGTACCACGGTCTTCGTGACCATCTTCATATTGCGCGGTGCCGCTTAAGCGATGACGGCTATTTAGTTCGTATTCACCGGAAGCTTCAAAAAAGTGATCGGTGTAATCGTCGGCGCTGCTTGAAAAATACACACCACGCTCTAATCGGTATCCAAATTGAACAGGGTTACCATCAATTTCTGTGGCGGCAATAATTTCTGGCGAAAACGTGGCGCGCCAGCTGTAAATTTTAGGTTCACCATCGCGAGCATAAGCAACGTTATCTACATAACTCATAGATGTATTGAATGTGGGGATAATGTCGAATTGGCCTGCTTCAATACGGCCAGCCTCTTGTGCGTTCGATATGGCGCTAATTACCGACAGTGCAACAAGGCTTGTTGTCCTTTTAAACATACTCGCTCCTAAAATTTTTGTCTTATGCAGTTAAATATTGGGGTAAAACAGTGCAACATCAGTTTTGATGCTCACAAAAGCAACACCAATATATTTATTTAACCGCTTTGAGTGTGATATTTATAATTTTTCAGCTATTGGCCGGATGGCATGCTAATACTGTGCCATACAGGGCGTAGTGCGCGTGCAAACACTTTGCTTTAATAACGTTTTATTGCCAACACATTCAATTATTCCCGTTAGCTTAACGAAAAATTATTGCAGCAATGTGTCTAACTTACAGGCTTGCTGGTTAAGCAAAAACAACGTTTTACTACATGACCTAATAAACGATTCAATACATGATCTAACACATGCTTGAATACAAGACGTAGCGTTAATTTAATTGCTGTAAGTTTAAAATCTTTGGCACGCAGTATAATGGTTATATGTTATCTTACAATATCAATTGGGTAATTGCTTTCAATAGTTTTGTAATAAAATTACAACCTGCTTATACTATACTTTAGCAGTACACGCATTGATGCTTTTTCGCGGGTGACGAGTTTTTTATCTTTACCCCTTTTGTTAGCATAAGTTTTTGCACCAGATGTCATTTTTCTTTTTGCTTTTGCACTTTTTCGGTACATTTTTTGCTTTATCTAGCTATAAGTTAAAGCTAATAATTAACGCAGTGGTCTTTTGCTTTATTGACAATTGAAGTCGGCGTGACTTTTTATTTTAAAGAGATACACACATGGATAATAAAGTAGCACCTAACCAAGTCCTCAAATCTCACGAGGTTGAACCCAATGCTTCTGGCGGGCTTATAGTTAGGAACCAAAGTGGTTTTTCAACCATTTATAGGCTTATTGATTTATGCCTTGTCACCTTACTTTATTACGCTTCAGCATTTTATTACGACAGCCCTGTTACGGCTGGCAGCCTTCTATTCCTTTTTGTTTATGTTATTAGTTTCCAGTTTTCAGGGGAATTCGTAGAGCTTTATCGTTCTTGGCGTGGGCACAGAACGAATGAAATGCTTCGTGCAGCTGCTATAGCGTGGGCACTGAGTATGTTAGCTACGACTGCTTTTGGTTTCTTTTTCTTTGGCGATTTAAAAATTACGCCTCCCGGCGTTTTACTATGGGCCGCCTCTTCATTTGTTGTTGTACTGGCTTGGCGCTTCGTAATGCGAAAGTTTCTTTTTCGCCTTCGCCGCAGCGGGTTAAACTCTAGAAAATCGATTGTTATTGGTGCAACCCAGTTGGGTTACAACATGGCTAATCAAATCGTTTCAAATGAACATTTGGGTATTCGTTTCTTAGGGTTGTTTGATGATAGAAGCGAAGACCGCTTACCTCATGAGTTTAAAAACCAAGTACTAGGTAATATTGAGTCGGCCATTGAAATGGCTAAACGCAACGAAGTGGATTACATCTATATTGCCCTGCCAATGAGTGCAGAGAACCGTATTCGTCACATTCTTGAAAAGTGCAGCGACACAACGGCTAATGTTTATATTATCCCTAACTTCTTTATGTATAACTTGCTTAATGCCCGCTGGCAATCGATTGGGTCGGTACAAGCGTTAAGTGTGTACGACACCCCGTTTCAGGGTGCTAGCGACGTTTTAAAACGCTTTGAAGACATTGTGTTAAGCATCTTAATATTAATGATGTTAGCCATCCCTATGTTAGGCATAGCGGCGGCGGTTAAACTGACTTCTAAAGGCCCCGTTATTTTCAAACAAAAGCGTTACGGCCTAGATGGAAAACAAATTACCGTTTATAAGTTCCGGTCTATGACTACGCAAGACAACGGGGCAGTGGTTAAACAAGCCACCAAGAATGATGCGCGCCTAACCAAGATTGGTGGCTTTTTGCGACGCTCTTCTATTGATGAACTTCCACAGTTTATCAACGTTCTGCAGGGCAGAATGTCTATTGTGGGCCCCCGCCCTCATGCAGTAGCACACAATGAAGAATACCGTAAGCTTATTACCGGTTATATGCTACGCCACAAGGTGAAGCCAGGCATTACCGGCTGGGCCCAGGTAAACGGCCTACGTGGCGAAACAGAGACAGTGAACAAAATGGTACAACGTGTAGAGTACGATTTAGATTATATTCACCGTTGGTCTGTTTGGTTCGATATTAAAATTGTATTCATGACGGTATTTGGTGGGTTGGCGAATAAGAACGCCTACTAACCCTAGCGGTTCTGAATAAGTCAGTTCAGGATTGTAAAATTTTGATAAACAAAGCCTCTACACCCTGTGTTGAGGCTTTTTTGTTTTACAGTGTTAGGCGTTTAACGTTAATTACAAAAACTAGCAGCAACGTTTAGGCCGTTTGAGTGGTTATTTCACATTGAAGTTTTCAGTGCCTTACGTGTATAAATAAGCAACACCTATTACATTTTAAGGCACGTAATGAAGTACCTATTACTGGTTAGTACGTCATTTTTACTCACTGCTTGTTACTTATTACCCACACAAAAGCCATCGCCTTGGCTGGTGATTGATACTTTTAATACTAAAACGCTAACCGGTTGGCAATTAGCAGACACGCAAAATAACACTATCCCCTTTATAGAGAATGCCCAAATTACTGAAATTCGGCCTTTCGATTCAGATTTAGCTTCAGTATCAGCTTCAAATTCAATTAAAGTCGCCACAGCTACCGCGCCCACTACTATGTCGTCGTCTGTGCCTGCGCTTGAGCCTACTTCAGATCTAGGTGTTAACAACGGCTACCTAATTAAAAAGCCCGCGCCAGATGGTGTAGTAGGCAATAGAAAAGCCCTTTCGTTTAAAGCATTGCCCAAGCCAGTACCTGTAGGTGAAACTTACACTTTTTATACCAGAATTCGCGTTGAGCGCTTTCGTAATAACCATGCTTTTGGGTTAAGCAATATGCAACCTGCCGACATAATCAAACATGGTTACAACGCGTTTGAACCTACCCTACGGGTTACCGACAAGGCCGAATCTAATGGTTTTAAAAACAATGGTAGTCTGATGGTTAAAATAAATAGCGAGGACAAATACCGCCAATATGCCAATGTAAAAAATATTGACACCAACAAGGATGCTAAGCCTTTGCAAGAAGGTGAATGGTATAGCATTTGGTATGTGGTTAATAACGCCACCGCTCAAAATGGCGGGCAAGTATATAGTGTTTATGTAAAAGGCGGCGAGTTCGCAAGCCAGTCGTTAGTTTACGAAAATGCCAATTTTAGAATGAAGCGAGAGTTACCGCTTATTTACTTTTTGGCTAACTGTAATACAGGGCCACTTAAGCAACCTTATGGCAATGGGGGTTTGGCTTACGACGATATTTATATGAGCGAAGGGATAAATTTAACCGTACCCTACTAAGTTAAAATCTAACATAGCGTTTCATAAACGCCAGAAACGAAAAAAGGCGAGCATCCTGCTCGCCTTTTTCCGAAAGAACTTAAACTTAATTAGTTAATAATTAAGCTAATGCGCCTTTAGCCGCATCGACTAGTGCGCTGAAAGCCGCTTTGTCATGTACAGCGATGTCGGCAAGGATCTTACGATCGATTTCAACAGACGCTTTTTTCAAACCGTTAATGAAACGGCTGTATGACATACCATTTTGACGTGCAGCAGCATTAATACGTGCAATCCATAATTGACGGAATTGACGCTTGCGCTGACGACGGTCACGGTAAGCATATTGACCAGCTTTAGTTACGGCTTGTACCGCTACGCGATAAACACGTGAACGAGCACCGTAATAACCTTTTGCCTGCTTGAGGACTTTTTTGTGACGTGCACGTGCTACCGTGCCGCGTTTTACTCTAGCCATTAATCAGTCTCCTAAGTCTATACGTACGGCAACATGCGCTGAACCAATTTGGTATCAGAATCATGAACCAGTTTTTTGCCACGAAGGTGACGTTTACGCTTAGAGCTCTTCTTAGTCAAAATGTGACGTAAGTGAGACTGTTTGCTTTTAAAGCGGCCAGAACCCGTTTTCTTAAAACGTTTGGCGGCACCGCTTACAGTTTTCATTTTAGGCATTGCTAAAACTCCGCATTGTTAATATCGACGCTGGGTATGCAGTTACCGGTTGTCGGTTAGTGTTTAGCCGCAGGGTGTTTTGAGATTGCAGTACCTCAAAAACTTTTAGACCACTACGACTTCTTAGTTGGGGCTAGCACCATGATCATTTGGCGGCCTTCCACACGACGTGGGAAAGACTCGCACACAGCAATCTCTTCCAAATCCGCTTTAACACGGTTAAGAAGTTCAATACCGATCTCTTGGTGCGCCATTTCACGTCCGCGGAAACGGATCGTAACTTTGGCTTTATCACCACCTTCAAGAAAGCGACGCAGGTTGCGCAGTTTTACCTGGTAATCGCCTTCATCAGTGCCAGGGCGGAACTTAATCTCCTTGACCTGAATTTGCTTCTGTTTTTTCTTCTGCTCTTTTTGAGCTTTACTTTTTTCAAAGAGGAATTTGCCATAGTCCATAACTTTACAGACTGGCGGCTCAGCATTCGGACTGATTTCTACTAGATCAAGACTGGCTTCCTCAGCAAGTTTCGTCGCTTCTGCTAACGTCACAATGCCGGCTTGTTCACCGTCTTTACCAATTAAGCGAACTTCTTTGGCTTTAATTTCATCGTTTATGCGGGCTTTGTCGCCCTGAGCCTTGTTATTAGCGCCTTTAATGTGCATTCCTCCAAACATTTAATTCTTCTGTTTGCTTACCATCTGGATAATGTTCAGTACTGGTAAGCAAACACCGTCGTGTAGTATACACGAAAACCCTCAAACTACTTAATGGTCTTTTCTGCCACTTCCTGATTTGCCATGGCAATAAAAGATTCCAGGCTCATTTTGCCTAGGTCGTCGCCACTGCGAGAGCGTACTGCTACTTCACCAGCTTCCATCTCTTTATCACCTACTACTAGCATATACGGAACACGCTTGAGAGTGTGCTCGCGGATTTTAAAGCCAATCTTCTCATTTCTCAAGTCCGACTTTGCTCTAAATCCACTTTTTTGCAGTTTTTTTACACATTCCTGTGCATATTCGCCTTGGCTATCGGTAATATTTAGAATTACCACCTGCTGAGGGGCTAACCACAGCGGGAAAAAGCCAGCGAATTCTTCGGTAAGAATACCGATAAATCTTTCTAATGAACCTAAAATAGCTCTGTGGATCATAACAGGCACTTTACGTTCGCCGTCTTCAGCTACGTAAGTTGAACCTAAACGACCCGGCATAGAGAAATCTAGCTGAACCGTTCCACACTGCCATGCCCTATTTAGGCAATCGTGCAATGTGAATTCAATTTTAGGGCCATAAAACGCACCTTCACCTGGCTGATATTCAAATTCAATATCGTTGGCTTTAAGTGCTTCGGCTAATGCTGCTTCCGATTTATCCCAAATTTCGTCACTGCCTACGCGCTTTTCAGGGCGAGTAGATAGTTTAACCGCTACTTTTTCAAAACCAAATGCTGCATAAGTCTCATACACCATCTTTATACAGCCACTTACTTCTTCTAGGATCTGTTCTTCGGTACAAAAAATATGAGCGTCGTCTTGGGTAAACCCACGAACACGCATTAAACCGTGTAGCGCACCAGAAGGTTCGTTACGGTGACAGCAACCAAACTCAGCCATACGCAACGGAAGGTCACGGTAAGACTTCAAGCCTTGGTTAAATATTTGAACGTGGCCTGGGCAGTTCATTGGCTTAATAGCATATTCACGCTTTTCTGATTCGGTAGTGAACATGTTTTCGGCGTACTTTTCCCAGTGACCCGATTTTTCCCACAACGAACGGTCCATCATTAATGGGCCTTTTACTTCGTCGTAAGTGTAGTCGCGTAACTTTTCACGCACGAACTTTTCAAGCTCGGTGTAAATAGACCAACCATCGTTGTGCCAAAACACCATGCCCGGCGCTTCTTCTTGCCAATGGAACAAGTTCAACGCTTTACCAATTTTACGGTGGTCGCGCTTTTCAGCTTCTTCTAAGCGCTGTAAATAGGCTTTAAGTTGCTTTTTGTCAGCCCACGCTGTGCCGTAAATACGTTGCAACATTTTATTGTCGCTGTCGCCACGCCAGTATGCACCGGCTACTTTCATAAGCTTAAAGTTTTGGCAGAATTTCATGTTAGGCACGTGAGGGCCACGGCACATGTCTACGTATTCTTCGTGATGGTATAACCCTGGGCGATCATCATGACTGATGTTCTCGTCTAGAATTTCCATTTTATAAGTTTCGCCGCGAGCTTCGAATGCATCGCGGGCTTCTCGCCAGCTAACTTTGTTTTTAACCACGTTATAGTTAGTTTTAGCTAGTTGAAGCATACGCTTTTCAAGCTTTTGGATATCTTCCTGAGTTAGGCTCTCTTCCATATCAACATCGTAGTAAAAACCGTTGTCGATAGTAGGGCCAATCGCCATTTTGGTGTTTGGCCAAAGTTGCTTAATAGCATGACCTAACAAATGCGCGCAGCTGTGACGAAGGATTTCTAAGCCTGCTTCGTCTTTAGCGGTAATGATTTGTAGTTGAGCGTCTGACTCAATAAGGTCAACTGCGTCTACCAATTCGCCATTCACTTTACCCGCAATGGTCGCTTTCGCTAAACCTGGGCCGATATCGTTGGCAACATCTAATACAGAAACTGATTGGTCGAAAGCGCGCTGGCTTCCATCAGGAAGGGTAATTACTGGCATGATATATCCTTTACAGTGGTGACGCCTACTCTGCGCCACTTGCATCTTTAATTATAAAAACACTCATTTTGGTGTTTACGCGTAGTTGTTATATTCATTACATAGGCTGAAGTGCTATATAAACCATATAAGCCTTATAACCGTTTACTCTTTGTCAACACACATACTTGGGTTGGCGGTATAAACAATTATCGATGGGCGATTATAACGGCTGTAAACACACATGCAATGGGCAAGCGTATTTTCGATACATTGCGGCCTATATTTTGTGCTTACGGGGTATAAACAACATGTGAAATATTCCACCAGCGGCTGCAAAGCTTACTTATTCTTATCTTTAAATTGTTGGAAATGCTGTCAAACTTGTGTATTCAAATTTACGCAAACACGCTTATGCGAACAGGCTTATGCAAACGGGCTTTTGCAAACAAGCTAGGCCAAAAGTAATACCGAGCAAAAAGTTATACCGAGCAAAAAGTTATACTGAATAAAAAGTTACGCTGAATAAAAAACGAACAATGGAGTAGTGCCTGCCAATGCCTAACAAACCAAAAATTGCCAACAACACTATGGATGAAGCCGCGAATGCAGACATGGCTACCGAATTAGCGCTTGAAGAAAATTCGCCGGTTGCGCTAATAACCGGCGCAGCGAAACGCATTGGTGCCACCATGGCAAAAAACCTTCATAGTGCAGGTTATCGTGTAATTATACATTACGGTCATTCAGCAGAAGACGCTAACGCATTGGTGAATTCGTTAAATGCCGAACGGCCTAATAGTGCTATTTGCTTACAGGCAGACTTGTGTAAGTTAGAGGATATTACCCGCCTAGCTGAACAAGCCACTGCACCAGACGCTTTTTCGTTTGGCAGTAACACAGTGCATGCCGACTCGAAACTGAAGGCTGATTCAAGTGTGAAAGCTGATTTAAACGTGAAAGCCGGCTCAAATGTGAAAGCTAAGGCCCGCATTGATGTATTAATTAATAACGCATCTAGCTTTTACCCTACTCCCCTTGGCGACATTTCTGCCAACGACTGGCAAGCATTAGTGGGCAGTAACGTACAAGGCCCTTTGTTTTTGTCGCAAGCATTATGGCCTACTTTAAAAGCATGCAATGGCTGTATTATCAATATGGTTGATATGCACATAGACCGCCCACTACCGCACCATACGGTATACGGCCTTGCTAAAACGGCGTTGGCGTCTATTACTCGTTCACTGGCGGTTGAAATGGCACCCGAGGTGCGGGTAAATGGTATTGCACCAGGCGCCATATTGTGGCCTGAAAGAGAATTGGAGCACGACCAAAAGCAACGATTACTCGACAGCATTCCATTGGGTGGTCTTGGCTCGCCTGAAGATATAGCAAACACCGCAACATTCTTAATTTCAGCTAATTATATTACGGGGCAAATTATTTATGTGGATGGTGGCCGAAGCCTACACACGAATGCGTCGGCATAAGTACGTTAATGTAAAAAGCATGATTGATAGCAAGTGCCTTTATGACGCGAACCGTTGCGCTGCAAACGTGATGGTTGGAAAAACCATACGGCTAGTTAGCGTTGTGATGGCGGTTAGCTTATTACAAGGGTGCTTTGGTGCGCCTAGCATTGATGACACCATGGATGAGTACACCGCCCGTTTGTCTAGGGTGCTGGATAAGCCTTTAACATACGAGGCTTTGTCACAAGAGGCTTCGACAAACAGCACATTGGCGACAAGCAATATCGCCCTGCCTTCTCACACCTACCCAACACTTGCTGAGCTTGGCAACAACGTGACCCCGTTGAATATTAATATACGAGAGTTCTACGCCATACAAGATTGCGAACTTGGCCGAATAGTGGCTGAAAGAAACACGGCGTTGGGTAAAACACAGTTACCTTCACAGCGTTTACAGTACGAGCATCGCCTATTGAACGTATTGGCAAATTGCGAAGCTAGGTTACAGGCCGCTGATAACCCCATTGCTAGTACCGTGGCGGAATGGCGTAAACAAAAGCAGGTTCAATATCAAAGCGTGTGGGCAAATGTAGTGCAAACCAGCACTGAGATGAAACTAGGGTTAAGCATGGCGGGGTCGCCATTACAGGCAAGTGAAAATAAAGATGCTAAGGCAACGGTTAATGCGCTTAACTTCATTAATGGTTTAGCAGAAACGTTGAAGCAAAAAAATGTTGTGGATATTAACGTAGAAGCCAGCGCTAACAACAATGGCGAGCTTGAACAACAATTACAAATTATTGCGTCTTCTCGGCTTCCAGCAAAGCTATGGCAAACACAAGCTATATTGCACAACCGCTTAGTTTCACTGAACCAAGTGTTAGCGCCTGCGCTAAACAGCGTACAGTGCAAAAATGGTGTAACAAGCGACAAAGCCACCATTCTTCGAAATGTGTTTTACTTGTACTTTATAGAAGAAATTCAACCCATTGCGAGCACGCTAAATAGTTACCACTACCAGCTACAACCTTTATGGAAACAATGGGCCGGAAACACTGCATTGAGCGCCCCCTTTAAAGCGCACATACGCACCCACGCTATTGATAATTTTGTACAATACAGTGCCACAATGAAAGCCCATGTTTCCTTATGGCAAGACTTTCTAGGTCGCTGCAATTTATCGCCAACCGCGCCCTAGTTATCGTAAGGCTGCTGAACGTTTCATCACTCAACGTAGCGTGCTCACTTATATCTGCTGCAAGCTAAAGAATATTTTCACCGCTTTCAGGGTCGCGGGCTTTCTTCGCTTGCTCCCTAATATCTTCTGCTTCACTGCTAACGTCTTCGTTGTTATTTTCGTGTTCAAGCGCTGCATTAGCACTGCTGCGAGCTGTGCTTGCCTGCGCTGTATCTGCTTGAGTTGCAGATGCCGGCGCTCTACTTTCTTCCGACTCACCCGCTATTCCTGCCGCTGATTTTTTGTTAGTCGCTAACGGGAAATTATTACTTTCGGAGATGGGTTTATTAAGCGATGTGAAACCAAGGGCATCATCAGCGGTATCTTCTTTACTTACCGATTGATTAGACACTATGGCTAATCCATTGGGGAATACACGTTCGCGAGCATCGTCAGGCATACTAATATTTTCTTCAGTGAATCGGCCTACAATTTGACGCATCAGCAGCGACGACATTTTAAGCACGCTGGTGTCTTCAACATTCACCCAAAAATACACTTTTAAATTGTAGGTGGATGCGCCCAAATTATCGATTAGCACTTGGGGTTCCGGATCTTTAAGCACCTTTGCATGGCTGGATATTATCTCGACTGCCAAATTCTGTGCATTGCGAATGTCGGCATCGTACCCTACACCCAATACAAAATGTCCGCGCATGAGTGGGTTAGCCGTCAGGTTTTTAATCACACCCTTGTAAATTGTGGCGTTGGGAATTTGAATATGGTTGCCGTCGAAATCGACCATGGTAGTGGCACGAGACGTTACTTTTTGAATAATGCCCGTAAACTCGTTTATTTCAACAATATCGCCTATTCGAAACGGCCTTTGAATGGTAAGCAACAAACTAGAGATAAAGTTTTCGGCAATATCACGAAAGGCAAAACCAAGAATTAACCCTACTACGCCAGTTCCGCTTATAACCGCCACCGCAAAGCCCGTTAAACCTGCCATAAAGAGGAATAAATACACGCCTAGCAACATAATAACCAAGCTAATAGAACGTTGCGCTACCGACTTAATTAACGGGGTCAGCGAAGACAAAGAAAACGGCTTGAGCAGCAACCGGGATAGCGGGCCCGCTGCAATAATAAACAGCGCCATAATTAACAAGCCTACACCAAGGCCGGGTAAGCGATACAAAAAGCCATGCCATAAATCTAATAGCACCGACTGGGCTTCGGTAAAGTTTTCTACCCCAGAGGAAGGCGCAACTGTATCTGCTGCCAATAAAGCTAAGGGCAATATGTTTGCTAGTGCGAAATGTGATAGGTCTAAATTGAAAAACGCTGTTAGGGAATTGATGATGCCCACCTTCGCTCCTTGAAATGAGGTTACTTACCACGGGTGCAGCCTAACAATATGGCCATCCCACGCTAACTGCTACTAGCTGCTAACTGCTAACTGCTAACTGCTAACTGTTAAATCATACTAGCTGCTATAATTATATATATGATACGCACAGGTTCATGAACAGGTTTACGCTCTGGTATAAAATCTGGCTTAAGCTTAAATATAGGCTTGAATATAGACCCGGATATAAACTTAGATACAGCCTTTGAAACCGCTTTTACTCAAGCTTTACACATTCACTATTTCATTGGTGGTCGCATAGATTAACGTATTAGTTAACGCATTGGCTTAAACCTAACCGCTACTTAGCCTTTGTTTTTTGCTCAGGCTAAGGGCCAGCCACTACCAAATATGAGCCTAAGCCAATGGTAAATAGGAAACTGCCCCAAATAGCATGTTCTATTACCACAATGGGTGTTGAATTTGTTTGCATGTAGCGATAACCAAATATCGCGCCACCACACCAAGATATAACCACTGCCACCCAGTTCCCGTAAATTAGATGCGCTAAACCAAACACAAAGGTACTTATAATCCAGCGTGCATTACGAGAAGGTAAAATGCGTTTATAGCGGTGGAAAAAGAAGGTTCTAAAAATGATTTCTTGCGGAATAACCGACACCACAGGATATACCAATAAGGTGACTACCCACATCCATGGCTCGTTAATCGGCCAGTGCAAAAATAGCTCGGGTTTAACTAAGTAAACGCACAGCGCAAGCAAACTTGCCCATGGTAAAAAGAACTTAAGGGTACTTTTTAAATGAGGCCCATAATCTTCCCAATGCCATAAACGAATTCGTTGGAATTGTTTATCGGCTAACAGCACACTTAAACAAAACAAACACACTGTGGCTAAAATAGGCATAAGCCAGTCGGCGACGTGGTTAATCCAGTAAAGCACGGCAATGGGCAGTACAACGAACAAAATGACCAATTCAGACCACAGCTTTACCACGAAGAACCCCTACTTAATTGCAAAATGATGACAGAAATATGAACTATAAAAGATAATGAAATTATAGTGCCAATTCGCTTAGAAGTCTTACACTGCGGCGTTATACATTAGACGTAAATTAGTAAGTCACGAAAATTCAGCGAGTTTTTGGAGTTCTGGCGGTAGAATAAAGTGTGAGAATGGAACATGATGATGCATAACTAAGGTACAAGGGTGGCCGTTTGCTTATTTACAGGCAAGAAGCGGTAACTTTGTATGTATAAATAACACGCAAATAAGCACTATTGCTGAAATATTTTCCTTCACGGTGATTTTCCTTCAGGGTAATGTTGTTATTTGCTAAAAAGCATCAATATAGTTGCCAACCCAAAAGAACGCGACACACACTGAGCAGTTGAAGATTATTCCTTATGGCCCAAAATTCGAATGATGTTATTAAGCAAATAGAGAAGCATTACGCGTCTTTATCGCCATCAGGCCAAACTATTGCTCAGTATTTACAGCGTAACCCTATTGCGGTTGTTACCCAATCAACCTCTCATATTGCTGAACAAACCAACACATCGAAAGCTACAGTAAGTCGTTTTTTTCGTCAGCTTGGTTTTGAGTCGCATCAAGAAGCAAAAAATACCTTGCTTACCTTACGCGAACAGGGCGTGCCTATTAGCCCTGGTACCACTGCGGTTCTGCAGCATGAGCAAGAACTCAATAATATTTCGCAAACTTTCGACAATATTGATATTGCCACCCTTACAGCCATTGCTGAAAAGCTGGCAAACGCGCAACAAATTACCCTTATCGGGTTTAGAAACGCTTACCCATTAGCGCTGCATTTTCGCCAGCAACTTAAGCAAATTCGTACCTCGGTAAGGCTTTTGCCTCAACCAGGCCAAACCTTAGGGGAAGATTTAGTCGATTTGGGTGAAGATGATGTTGTGGTGTTGTTTGGTTTTCGCAGGCGCACTCGGCAGTTCAAGCATGTGTTAAATACGCTTTCTCATTGCCAAACTATTTTAATCACCGACCCTACCGGGCAAGTATACCGAGATAACGTAAAGCATTTATTGGTGTGTCATTTAGGCAATCATTTAAGTTCGCAGGTAGATAATTACACGCCATTCGACAGTTACGCAGCCCCAATGAGCTTGGTTTCTACCCTGTGTAACTTTACGTATTCTGCCTTAGGAAACAGTGCATCGGAACGTGTTGAGGCCATTACTAGCCTGTATGGCGACCTTGATGAATTAGAGCCTTCCGAGCGAAAGTAGTATGTGAAGTAACACTTAAAGTATCATTAACTGCTTTTATTTAGATAATGTTTAAGCAAGAATAGAAGATCGAATAAGTCGTTAAGCACGTATAACAATTCGTGTTGCCACCCGAGATGCAAACAAACACGCGCCGTTCTCCCGTAAGTAAGGCAACCAAGCATTTGATGTTGGAGTTGAAATGGATAAATCCCACCTTGTTATAGAAGAGTCTAGCAGAGTTTTAGCATTTTGGTTTAATGAACTCACCCCTTCACAGTGGTTTACTCAAGATTCTGCCCTTGATCGCACTATTGCATCGCAATTTTTAAACTTGCACCGCGCTGCATCACAAGGTGAACTATGGCCTTGGCGAGCAACGCCTACAGGTCGGTTAGCGGAAATTCTTTTGCTTGATCAGTTTTCACGAAATATATACCGAGACACGCCCCACGCTTTCTCGCAAGACCCCATGGCTTTAGTATTGGCCCAAGAAGCGGTGAGTGTTGAGGCCGATAAAACCCTTACGCCTCAGCAATGTATATTTTTGTACATGCCATTTATGCACAGCGAATCTTTGGCTATACATGATATTGCGCTTCAGCTTTTTGCGGTTCCTGGTTTAGAACAACAATATGAATATGAGTTGAAACACGTGAACATTATTAAGCAATTTGGGCGATATCCGCACCGAAACTTGGTGTTGGGCAGAACCAGTACAAAAGAAGAAGAAGCGTTTCTTTTGAAGCCTGGCAGTCGGTTTTAATACGAACACGGCTTCGCCCTTGTACTGGTTGTTCACTCACCTTTCGCATCGCCTGTAGTTGGGTTATTGAAAACACTTCATAATCTAAGCCACTAAAGATACGCCACTAAAGATACGCCCTAAAAACTAAACCACATAACTAACCCACAAAAACAAAGCATATTACACGCCAGTAACAAACGTTTCACTTGACAACAAAGAGAAACGATTGTTTCATGGAGGTATATTTACAACTATTGCGAATGTGCCGTGTCTTCTCCTTTTGTTTCGATTCCTGCTGATAATAAAGTCAACGCCAAAAGCGCTTCAGATTCTGAATCAAGTTCTGTAGCAGCTAATGCTTCACCAGCTTGCGAATTAACAGGCCATGCTCTGAAAGGCAATGCTTTAGCGGTAAAAGACTTATTTCATATTGAAGGGCTACCAACCGCAGCGGGTAACCCCGATTGGTTGGCCACACATCCTGTACCAACGGCCACCAATAGCACAGTTGAAAAGTTACTTGATGCAGGCGCTACCTTTAAAGGTAAAACAATTACCGATGAACTCGCTTATAGCTTACACGGTCAAAATAAACATTATCCGCAACTAGTAAACCCCGTTGCACCTGCGCACATCCCTGGGGGTTCATCTTCAGGTTCGGCCGTTGCGGTGTCGGCACATTTAGCTGACATTGGTTTAGGTACAGACACAGGCGGCTCTATTCGTGTTCCTGCGAGTTATCAAGGGTTATGGGGGCTACGCACCACGCACAATGCTATACCGTGTGACAACATGGTGGCGTTGGCACCGTCTTTCGACACCATAGGTTGGATGACCCGCGATCTCGACACCCTAGAAAAAGTGAGCCACGTTTGTTTAGCCGATGCTTCGCAGGAAGCGCTATTTAACACTGCAGACGAAGCTAACGACATCACAGTACGAATTGGTGCTGTTCAGCATTTGCTGCAAAGCGCGAAACACGGCGCTTTGGCCACAAAATGGCTTGAAACACTTAATGAAAAAGCGGATAGCGACAAAGCGGGTTTTACTATTACCCCTATTACCGAACACGAATTGGATTTATCGGCACTGAACACTGCCGCGACATTTCGCGTATTACAAGGTGCTGAAATTTGGCAACAACATGGCCAGTGGATAACAGATACATCCCCTGACATTGCCCACGATATTATGCTTCGATTAAATTGGTGTGAAACGATTTCTGAACAAGAAGTTGATGACGCCAAGAAGCAACAAGTGGCGTTTCAAGAATACATAAACAGCTTATTTGAAACTGTAGACGTATTGTTGATACCCACTACCCCCGGCATTGCACCACGGTGTGATGCTGACGGAGAAACATTAGCGAACGATAGGAATGCCCTGCTGGCGCTTACCTCAATTGCAGGTTTAGCAGAGCTTCCACAAATTCATATGCCGCTATTTACCCTACAAAATGCCCCGTGTGGTTTATCACTGGTAGGCAAAAAAGGCAGCGATCTTGCACTCATTAAGCTAGCGAAAGCACTGACAGCAAATTAATTGGTCATACTAGGCTTACTGAATATACAAGGTTGCATTGGCCAAATAACAAATGGATAAAAAAAGACAATGAGTGAAAAGCATAACGTAGGCTTTACAGCCCCTCACTTTGCGGCATCGCAAGTGGGTTTGAATATTTTAGAAAAAGGCGGCACCGCGATTGAAGCTATGGTGGCCGCTGCTGCGTCTATTGCCGTTGAGTACCCTCACATGAATGGTATGGGTGGCGATGGATTTTGGCTAATTAGTGAACCTGGCAAAGCTCCTATTGGCATTGATGCCTCGGGCGTTGCCGCATTAGGTGCTACTCCTGAATTTTACAAAGACGAAAGTGCCATTCCTAGCCGAGGCGGAAAATCAGCCTTAACTATGGCCGGTGCTGTTGCAGGTTGGAATGAAGCATTAAAAATAAGTCACCAGTGGCAAGATGGCTTATCGCTTAATACGCTGTTTGATACTGCGATTAGTCAGGCTAATTGGGGTATAGAAGTAACCCAAAGCTTGGTAGATGCCAGCAATAAAACCTTTGACGATTTAGCCGGTGACCCGAATTTCGACCAGTTTTTAATAAAGGGCAAAGCACTTAAGAAAGGCAAAATTCTTAAACTAACGGCGTTGTCTAAAACACTTAGCCACTTGGCAAAAGCAGGGCTTGATGATTTTTATCATGGCGAACTAGCTAGCAAACTGGCTACCGACTTAGAAGCCGCAGGTTCACCTATTCGTATTGAAGATTTTAATCAATACAAAGCGCAAATTGTCGAGCCGCTTTCGGTAACCACCAGCAAAGGCACTTTGTATAACTTGCCTGCACCTACCCAAGGTGTGGCGTCGTTAATTATTTTAGCGCTGTACGATAAAGTGCAGCACCTAGGCTCTACCGATGCCGACATGGTGCACTTATTAATTGAATGCACTAAACAAGCGTTTATTGCGCGAAATGCAAATGTTACCGACCCATCACGCACGCCTGTTGATTTGTCTAGTTTATTAACTGATGAATCGCTAGATGAAATGGTTAAACACATTTCGGTAGAAAAAGCACAACCGTGGCCGCACGTGGCCAAACCTGGCGATACCATATGGATGGGTGCGTGTGACAGCGAAGGCCGAATGGTAAGTTACATTCAATCGCTTTATTGGGAGTTCGGTTCAGGCATTGTTAGCCCACAAACCGGCATTGTATGGAATAACCGAGGAACGTCTTTCTCGTTAGATCCAAACAGCAACCAATACCTTAAACCTGGTCTGAAACCGTTTCATACGCTTAACCCTGCGTTTGCCGATTTAGCCGATGGGCGACGCATGAGTTACGGCACCATGGGCGGTGAAGGTCAGCCACAAACACAAGCGGCTTTATTTGCCCGCCATATTTATCACAACCAACCTATTGATAAAGCCATTGCCCTAGGCCGCTGGTTATTAGGCCGTACTTGGGGTGATGAAAGTAACAACTTAAAAGCCGAGCGTGACTTAGCCGAGTATGTAGGCGAAAGCCTTATTGCCCGAGGTCACGACATGGTGACTGTCGACCCTTGTAACGAATTGATGGGCCACGCTGGCGCGGTTATTCGCACGCCAACAGGCACAGTAAGCGCAGCAAGCGACCCGCGAAGCGACGGTAAAGCGTTCACTGATAAGGTGTAACGCCGCGAAAAATCTAAATTCTAGGTTTAATCAAACGATAACATCTAGCAGCAACATTACCCCAAGCCGCTTTATCGGTGTGTTGCTTTTGGCTTGTTTTTAAAGGACGTCCACCCCTTTTAAGATAAGCCAGAGCAACCCGCCATAATTTCATTGGGCATACATGTTTTAGCAAGCACACATTCACAACGAGATCTTTAATTTATGCAGTTTTTACTCGATAACATGACGGTAATTTTATCGTTAATTGGTACAGGCGTGTTCGCCGGATTATTGGCTGGCCTATTAGGTGTAGGCGGCGGTATTGTTATAGTGCCGGTCCTGTTTTTCTTATTTCAAGCACTAGGGGTATCGGCTGAAAGCGCCATGGTGATTGCAACTGCAACATCGCTAGCCACTATTGTACCTACGTCTATTAGCTCTATTCGCGCTCACCATAGCAAAGGCAACGTAGACTTTGCCCTACTTAAGGCTTGGGCAGTGTTTATCTTAATGGGCGTATTAGCAGGTAGTTACTTAGTCACGGTACTGGACGCTAACTTTCTAACGTTGATGTTTGGTGTTATTGCCACGTTATCTGCTATTAACATGCTAGTTGGTAAAAAAGATGCCTTGTTTAACGGCCTACCAGGTCGTGTTGGACAGTCTATTATGGCAGCGTGTATCGGCTTTTTTAGTTCCATGGTTGGCATTGGTGGCGGCACGCTTACCGTCCCTACACTTACCTTTTGTAATTACCCAGCGCACAGAGCAGTAGGTACAGCAGCCGCTGTTGGCCTAATTATTTCGCTGCCTGCCGCTATTACTCTTTTATTCGTAGGCACTACGCCTGTTGATGCGCCGTTTGCTACCTACGGTTACGTTAACCTACTTGGTTTCGCGTGCATTGTGCCGCTAACGGTAATTTTTGCGCCAATTGGTGCAAGCATCGCCAACAAGTTAGATGCTGGTCTGCTTAAGAAAATTTTTGCTGTTGTTCTCATTATTACTGGCCTGCGCATGCTTGCGCAGGTGTTTATCTAGGAGCCTATTATGACTGGTTTTGCACCATTAACACCTCCACCACGCCTTTTAATGGGCCCAGGCCCTATTAACTGTTATCCGCGTGTATTGTCGGCCATGTCTACTCAGCTAGTAGGCCAATACGACCCTGTAATGACAGGCTACATGAACGAAACCATGGCGCTGTACCGCACGCTATTTAATACCAAAAACCAACAAACCATGTTGATTGATGGTACGTCGCGGGCAGGTATTGAAGCGGTGTTAGTGTCGGCTATTGAACCTGGCGATAAGGTGCTAGTGCCTATCTTCGGGCGTTTTGGCCACCTATTGGCTGAAATTGCAGAGCGCGCCGATGCAGAAGTTCACACTATTGAAGTGCCGTGGGGTGAAGTATTTAAACCCGAGCAAATAGAAGCGGCCATTAAGAAAGTACAGCCTAAACTATTAGCCATAGTACAAGGCGATACGTCTACCACTATGTTTCAACCTCTTGAAGACATTGGCGCTATTTGTGAAGCCAACGACGTGTTGTTCTATTGCGATGCCACCGCATCGGTAGGGGGTAACCCGTTAGAAGTAGACAAGTGGAAGCTAGATGCAGTGTCAGTGGGTTTGCAGAAATGCTTAGGCGGCCCTTCAGGCAGTGCGCCCATTACCATGAGCCAAAAGTTTGTTGATGTGGTGCGTACTCGCCATCACGTTGAAGCTGGTATTCGCGATGCACATCATGAAAGTGCCCGTGGCCCGAAAATTCGCTCTAACTATTTCGATCTTGGTATGATTATGGATTACTGGGGTGATGAACGCTTAAATCACCATACCGAAGCCGCAACCATGCTTTATTGCGCCCGTGAATGCGCTATTTTGCACCTTGAAGAAGGCCAGCAAAATGTGATTGCACGCCATAAAGTGGCAGGCGATGCCATGCTAGCAGGTGTACAAGCTTTAGGGCTTACACCATTTGGCGACCTTGCTAACAAAATGAGCAATGTAGTGGGCGTGGTTATTCCTGATGGCGTACACGGCGAACAAGTACGTGAAGACCTGCTACTGCGTTTCAACATTGAAATTGGCACCAGCTTTGGCCCCCTTAAAGGGAAAATTTGGCGAATAGGCACCATGGGTTATAACGCGCGCCAAGATGCGGTGTTGCATACCCTTCAGTCGCTAGAAACCGTATTACGCAAGCAAGGTATGTCGCTACCGGCTGGTGCTGGCGTAGACGCTGCACTTGCTGTGTATTCGGGAGCCATGAATGTCTGAATTTTCTGATGCGGCCGCGCTAGTAATGGCGCGCTGTGAAGCACTAGGTTCACTAAGCCAAAACCCAAGCTGTTTAGACAGGCGCTATTTAACCGAACAACACAAACTGGCCAATCAGCTAACATCCGGCTGGATGATAGAAGCCGGTATGACAACCTGGCAAGACAGCGTAGGTAACATTTGGGGCCGCTATACATCAGCCGTACCCAATGCACCTCGCTTAATTATTGGCAGTCATTTAGACACGGTGCCAAATGGCGGTAAATACGACGGCATGTTAGGTGTAGTTGCACCGGTAACGCTCATGGCCATGTTCAGCGGCGAAGGTCGACAGTTTCCTTTTCACATTGATATTGTTGGCTTTTGTGACGAAGAAGGCACCCGTTTTGGTACTACCCTATTAGGTAGCCGTGCGTTAACAGGCAAGTGGCAAGACGAATGGCGCAGGCTAAAAGACGAAGATGGCATTTCCCTAGAAGATGCGATGAAAAACTTTGGGCTGGATTTTGATGCTATTAACAGCGCCACCATTGCACAAACTGACTTGCTGGGTTACTTAGAACTGCATATTGAGCAAGGCCCAGTGTTAGAGCAAGAGAACTTACCTGTAGGTGTAGTAAATGCTATTGCTGGTGCGAAACGCTTTTCATTAACGGTTACCGGCATGGCAGGACACGCGGGAACTGTGCCTATGTCGATGCGCCACGACGCCTTATGCGCCAGCGCCGAAATGATTTTAGCGGTAGAGTCTATTAGTCAACAGCGTCCAGGTGTTGTGGCTACCGTGGGTAAAATTGAGAACGCGCCCAATGGCGTGAATGTGATTTCTGGCCGATGCCAGTTCTCTTTAGATATTCGCAGTGAAGAAGACCCATTGAGAGATGCCGCATTGGCAGAGATTTTGCAAAAAATCAACGACATTGCCGTGTTACGCAATGTGGAATTGAAGATAGAGCAAACACACAGTGCGCCAGCGGTTCATTGTGATAGTGCCCTACAAAATACATTGCTTAAAGGTGTAACTGAAGCAGGCATAGTACCCAAAGTACTGGCCTCGGGTGCAGGGCATGATGCAATGGCAATGGCTGAAATATGCCCTGTTGCTATGTTATTCACACGCTGTAAGGGTGGCATTAGTCACCATCCGGCTGAGTCTATCACCACAGACGATGTTGCCGCGAGCTTAGCGGTAATGCACCATAGTCTTCGCACGTTAAAGTACTAAAACTTAGTTCTAGCCTACGCAAGGTTCACGTTTAAGCATTATTCGTTAAATGATAAGAAACAGGTATGAGTAAGATGAAGATAGCAAGGATATATAACGACGATGAAGGCAAGAGCCACTTTGGAGAAATTGATATTCCACTGAAAGATGGCGGGCCTATTGGACTGTTATCAGAAAAGTTTGGCGCCGATAAAATCATCTTTAGGGAAACGCCAGCAGACTATGACTTTAAATGGCACCCTGCGCCAGCACGCCAACTTCTGTTTATCTTAAAAGGCCGCGCAGAGTTTACGGTTTCTAACGGTGAACGCCATGTATTTGGTTCTGGTGATGTTATCTTGCTAGAAGATACGGAAGGTGAAGGTCACTGCTCAAAAGCCATGTACAACGAAGTGCGTCACTCCATCTTTGTTACGCTAGATGAAGGTGTTGAATTTTAATTACTTTCATCGCCTTGCTGTTAATTTGAGCGCGTCATATTGGCGCGCTTTTCGTTTTAGAGCACCAACTTGGTGCGCTGCACCTTTACACTTTTTTCTTCCCACCTTTCTTCTAATTAAAAATAGCTGTTAATCATTAAGTTAACCTTCTTGCAGGACGTAGACTAAGTGGTCAGCTTCTTGCAAAAACTCGCATTATAATTTTAATACTGCTGTAGTACTCATGCGTTTGCGACTTACCTTTTTGCCTTTCTATCTTGTTGTATTTATCTCTCTTACCAGTTTTGCTTATAAAAGTGTTGCCGCACCCAGTGCCGTAGCCAATTCTTCATCTTCTACTTCTACTCCCTTTTCTATGCCGTTGTGGTTTGAAGCTTTCAAAAAAACAGCGACACCACGCCAGATGTATCAATTTTTACACGCCATGCCAAAAGGCGGTGATTTACATCATCATTTGTCAGGTTCAGGGTTTAGTGAATGGTGGTACGAACTGGCGGCCGATCCTACAAAAAATGGTGGGTATACCTATTACACCCAGGTAAGTATCAAACCATGCCATTCAGACCCACAAAGTGCCTTACGCTTTCATACCATCAGCGAAACGACATGGGCTAAATTACCTCAGTGCATTCAGAAAAATTACACTGAATTAGGCTTGCTTGATAACAATTTAAAACGCGAGTTTATGGATAGTATTCGCTTACATACGGCGTCGGAAGGACGAGAAGAATTCTTTTCTACCCATTGGCAACGGTTAAACGAATTGACCGCAAACCCCACGTTAGTGTCAAAAATATTGCTACGTAATATGCAAGCTTACCAAAAGGAAAATCTGCAATATTTGGAAACCCAGGTAAATGTTCGCTATACAAAAAAACCTGATGGAAGCACTTATACGCCCGACGAAGCATTAGCCATTTATACCGACATGCTTGCCAGTGAAGAGGCGCAAGCCACGCAAGTTACTGTTCGTTTACAATATGCTGTTGTTCGCTTTTTACCCGACGCCGAAGCACAACTAGAATGGATTTATGACTTTGTAGATAGCCACAGAGAATTGTACGTAGGCATTAATTTAGTAGGCAGAGAAGATGATATAAACGGGCAACCGAAACGGTTTGCATCAACACTTCGTAAGCTTCGTGCTACATACCCTAAAGTTTCATTGGCCTTTCATGCTGGTGAGTCTGAAACCGCCGATTCAAATGTGCGAGACACCTTATTGCTTGGTGCAGAGCGCATTGGGCACGGGTTAAATACCATTTTCGACTCAGATACTCTATTGCTAATGAGAAACAGCCAGTACCTTATCGAAATTAACCTTATTTCCAACTTACTGCTTGAATACATTCCCAGCTACGATACCCACCCCTTTCCAGAATATTTGCGAACAGGTATCCCTACCGCGCTATCTACCGATGACAGAGGCATGTTCGACTCCACATTAACCGATGAGTTTTATGTCGCGGTAACCGAATTCAACTTAAGCTGGGAAGAAGTACTCACATTAAGCACCAACAGTTTGCAGTACAGCTTTTTACAACCAAATGTAAAAGCGCAGCAGCTTACTTTATTTCATCAACGTGTTGCTGAATTTGAAACTCAGGTGGCATCAGATACTGTGCCTACCTCTCCCCCAATGTTTCGTGCATTCATCTGTAAATTTGAAAGCGAACTGTGCAGCGGCAATAAGGATTAATCATGCAAGAGAAACATCAAGATTTACTCTATAGCCTGCACGACAAACCCAATGCGGTAGCGTGCTTAACCGCTGCGTTTCAGCACATGCTGGCGAGCTTTATTGGCGTGATAACGCCTACATTAATTATCTCTGCCACCTTAGGGCTTACAGAACACACTGCCTACCTAATTTGCATGGCGCTTTTTGTTAGTGGTGTGGGCACCTTTATTCAAACTAAAAAATTTGGCCCAGTGGGCAGTGGCTTGGTGGCCATTCAGGGCACCAGCTTTGCGTTTATCAGCGCGTTGCTTTTGGCTGGCATGAAGGTAAAAAATGAAGGTGGAAGTAGCGAAGAAATTTTATCACTTCTTTTTGGCCTTACCCTAGCGGGCGCCTTGGTTGAGGTGGTGTTTAGTTTATTTGTTACTCAACTTAAACGCATTATCACACCACTGACTACTGGTATTGTGATTACTGCCATTGGCTTATCACTGATTAATGTTGGAATGACAGATTTAGCCGGTGGGTTTAATGCTGAATCATTCGCAAGCTTAGATAATTTAGGCTTAGGAGTAAGCGTTTTACTTATTATTGTATTTTTGAACGCGTCGAATAATCATTGGGTAAGGCTATCGGCTATTTTTATAGGCATGACCTTGGGTACCGCCTATGTGTGGTTCACTAAAGGATTAGACTTTTCCCACTTAAATGATTTACCCGCTATTGCCGTTCCCCACCCTTTTGCGTTTGGTATTAGCTTCGACATAACCTTGTTTTTACCTATCGCACTTATCTACTTATTTACCGCTATTGAAACCGCAGGCGACTTAACCGCGAATAGCTTGTTTTGCAAAGAGCCCGTGTCAGGCCCACTTTACTTATCGCGTATTAAAGGTGGCATTTTAGGTGACGGACTTAACTCTATGATTGCGGGCGCCTTTAACACATTTCCCAATACCACCTTTGGCCAAAACAACGGCGTTATTCAGCTAACGGGTATTGCGAGTAGAAAAGTAGGTTTCTTCGTGGCGGGCATGTTTGTATTTGTTGGCTTGTTCCCTGCGGTTGGCGGAGTGCTACAAGCTATACCTAAGCCGGTGTTGGGCGGGGCAACGTTAGTTATGTTTGCCATGGTGGCCGTGGGTGGTTTGAAGCTACTTGCCAGCTACGCATTAGATAGAAGAAGCAGCTTAATCACCGCGTGTGCGTTAGGGATGAGCATTGGTGTAATGATGGTACCTAGCGCATTATCACAATTACCCACTTGGCTTGAAAACGTTTTACTTTCACCGGTTACCTCTGCGGGTTTAACCGCTATCATTTTAGATCTTACCCTACCACGTGCACCGCAAAAAACTTCCAGCACGGCGTCAAAGACTCAAGGTGAAGTGTAAAGAGCGAAGTTGGTGCAATACTCACGCTAAATATCACAATGCTGGTGCAGTGAGCCATCAGCATTGTTCTGCTTCACATTTTGATAACATCATCATTTTTCTAGCCTAGAAAAAAGTTCAATAAAATCATAAATTTAAATTTATTTAATTTCCTGACCAACTGGACAAGAAGCTGGCACTCATCGTGCTTTTATCCAGACAGAAAAATAAAAAAGTATAAAAGGCCTTTTAAAAGGTTATTAAAAATAGAGGAAACCATGATTAACACTACATTCAAGCTTAACCCACTAGCCCGTGCGCTAGCATTCGGTCTGACATTGTCAGTGCCTTCAATCGCACTTGCACAAGAGGCTGAATCTGCGCCGAAAGACGCTGACGTTGAAAAAATTGAAGTAACAGGCTCTCTGGGCAGTTTGCCTGGTCAAGATGTTGAATCAGTTTTTGGTTTTGGAAAATCAATTCTTGAAACACCGCGTTCTGCATCAACGATTTCTCAAGAACAAATGGAGCGTTTCAACGTTTCAGATATTGATGAGCTAGTGGCATTTGCACCTGGTACATTTACCCAGTCATTCTTTGGTGTAGCAGGTTCACTTGATGTACGTGGTACACCTGGTGAAACTTACTTCCGTGGTGTTAAACGCCTAGATAACCCGGGTAACTACCCTACCCCAATTGGTGCTTCTAGCCGAATTGATATTGTTCGTGGTCCTGCTTCTCCTATTTATGGCCCGTCTAAAATTGGTGGTTACTTAAACTTTAACCCTAAATCTGCTCGTGCTTCATCGGGTCAGTATTTAGAAAAGCCAGAAGGCGCAATTTCTTATACTACGGGTTCTTGGGATAAGAGCGTGCTAACGGCAGAGGTTGGTGGTCCAGCGCAGGTTGGCGACAAAACTGTAGGTTACTACCTGTACGGTGAAGTTGAAAACTCAGATAGTTACTACGAGAACACACAGACTGACCAAACTATTCTACAAGCCGCTTTCAACATAGATATTACTGATAACCTACGTGTTGAATTTGGTGGTATGTATCATGATTACGATGGTAACCAAGTTGCTGGTTGGAACCGTTTAACACAAGAGCTAATTGACGACGGTACGTATATTACTGGTACTGCACAGTCGCTTGATACAGACGGCGACGGCTCAATTAGTCACGAAGAATATGGCGCCGTAAACATTGCGGGTAACAGCTTCTTCTATGTTCCTGGTGCTGCATTTACCGATGATGAAGCCACTGCTCTAATGGCACTTGAAAACGTAGGTACTACAACCCTAAGCGGTAGCCAAGTATTGGTTGCACCAGATGACCAATTGGGTAACGAAGCGATTACTTTCTACTTCGATACTATTTATTACGCAGACAACTGGGAAATTCGTAACCAGTTCTTCTACGATTCATACGATAACATCAACGAAAATGCGTACGGCTTCTCTCAATTCCACGATAGCTGGGTAATTGAAGATAAGATTGTTTTCGCTACCGAATATGAAAACGACAGCTTGTTAGCACAATTCCAAATTTCTCCGTCAATTCGTTACACCGACTTTTTACACGGTGATGACTTTACGTACGAGTACTTTAACCGTCGTGATTTAACAATGCCTTCTTCGGCGCTTGATAGACGCTTGCTATCTACTCGCTCTGGTATGAACTACGATAACTACGATGAAGGTAACTACCTTGATTTAGGTATTGGCGCCATGACCGACCTTACTTGGGATTGGGGCTTAAACCTTGTACTTGGTGTTCGCTACGATACGATTGATATTGAAACGACATCTCGTACCGACCTGCTACTTGGCGCAACTGGCGATGAAGTACCTGTATATGCTGAGGATACAGTAGGCGGTTGGTCTTGGAATACCAGTATTTCATACGAACTTCCGTTTGGCTTAATTCCTTACATCACGGCTGCTGAGCAAGCAACGATTGTTGCGGGTCAAGGTGCAGAAATTGGTGTTGGCCAACTAGAAGACGGTGCTTTCGATACGTCTGAGTTATTCGAGTTCGGTGTTAAAGGTTCATTGCTAGACGATACCCTTTACTTTGCACTTTCTTCATTTGAAATGGAAAGAACCGACTTTAGCAGCCAAAACACGGTTACTAACAACACCACAAACAACAAAGGTACTGAATTTGAACTTCGTTGGGTTGTTAACGAAAACTTAGTGATGTCTGCAGGCTACACGAACATTAAGGTTATTAACCTTACTGCACTTGAAAATGGTAGCCAGTTTGGTTTCCTTGGTGCTGAAGACTTAACAAGTCTTACCGATCCGTCGCTCGTGTTTGGTGGTAACGTGATTGGCTTGAACTTAATTGGTGAAGGCTTTGCTAACACTGATGCACGTAAAGCGGGTATCCCTGAAAACGTGTACACAGTAACGGCAACTTACGACTTCCAAAACGGTTATGCGGCTAACGTGAGTGTAGTTGACGTTGAAGAAGTAGCTTCTGGCTTCTCTGCTTCGGTAATGCTTCCAGCGTACACGCTAGTGAATGCAGGTGTTTCTTATCAGGCAGATGACTGGTCTGTAAACTTTACTGTTAAGAACTTAACTGATGAGCGTTATTTCCGCGCTAACTTCCCTGACTTGTTCGGTAGCCAAGTTGTGTTGCCAGAACTACCACGTCATTGGAGCGCGAAGTTCGCTTATAAGTTCTAAGACACTGCATTATAAGCTGTTGTAATAAAAAATGTTATAAAGGTAAATCTACCCTCGTAGATTTACCTTTTTTTATACCTAAGAGGACAATTATTAATGCGCTATTTTGCTAATGCTATTCTCGCCCTTTCTTTTTTCGCTTCTGCTGGGCACTGCGCTGAAACAACCGATACTTCCCCTATTGAGATTAAAGCCGTTGTGGTTGCCATGTTTGAAATTGGTGAAGACGAAGGTGACAAACCTGGTGAATTCCAACTTTGGAAAAAAGGCCAAAAGCTTTCAACCCGCTATGCCCTGCCCCATGCTCATCATGATATTTTTGTTAATGAAGAAACCGGGGTATTAGGTATTGTAACGGGAATGGGTATAGCCCGCGCCTCGGCTGCTATTATGGCACTTGGTCTAGATCCTAGATTCGACCTAACGCATGCTTACTGGCTTGTAGCCGGCATTGCAGGTATGGATCCTGCTGATGGCACCATTGGTTCTGCTGTCTGGACTGACTACGTAGTGGATGGCGACCTTGCCCACCAAATAGATGCACGTGAAATTCCAAGCGACTGGAAAACAGGCTACTTCCCGCTTTTCACCCACTCACCTTACGCTAACGCCGCATCGGTAAACCCAGAACAGGCCCCTAACGGTGAAGTGTATATTTTAAATGCGAGTTTAAGAGATTGGGCGTTCAACCTAACTAAAGGTACGTCATTACCGAACACGCCAGCTATGGATAAACTACGAGCCACCTATACGGGCTATCCTAAAGCACTTGAGAAACCAAGTATTATGACAGGCTCCCATTTATCGGCTTCGACCTTCTGGCACGGTGCATTACTTAATGACTGGGCAAACGATTGGGTGGGCTATTGGACACAAAACAAGGGTAACTTTGTGACTTCAGGCATGGAAGATTCAGCCACACTACAAGCCCTGACTTACCTAGACAATGCTAACTTGGTTGATAAAGACCGTGTTCTTATTCTTCGCACTGCCAGTAACTTTACTATGCAGCCAGCAGGGCTAACGGCAGCTAAGAACCTTGAATTAGAGAGTTCAGGAGAAGGCTACGCTGCACTTCAATCAGCGGTAGAAGCAGCATACGCTGTAGGTTCTGTGGTTATTGAAAAAATTACAGCAAATTGGGATACGGTGAAAACGGACATCCCAGTTAAGTAATAGTTAAAAAATGAATATTAGGTGGCAGCGGAGCCCGCTGTCACTTATGTATTTCATGTGACTTACTTAACAAGGCTTTCTTAAGTTCTAACGTGACTTTACGTTGGTCGACTGGTTTACATAAAAACGCCGACATTCCCGCCTCTCTGCACACTTCTCTGTCTTCTTCAGACGTATTAGCCGTTACTGCTACGATACTACCTTGGCTGTGCATCAACCCCTCTTCAAGTATGACTTGTGTGGCTGACACCCCGTCAAGCACGGGCATAGCACAATCCATGAAAATAAGGTCGTAGTCTTTTTCTCTGGCTTTCTGTATTGCAACTTCACCATCTTCAGCTTCATCGGCAATAAAGTTATACCTTTCCAACATTGAAGTAAGCACAATGCGGTTAATATCATTATCGTCCACCACCAGAATAGACAATGGGATAGAGAGTAAGCTAGATGATAAAGCATCGTCGTGGTCAAGCAGCCCCTGCTTAACATCCGTCAGGGTGACAGGAAGCACAATATCAAAGTTAGTACCTACATGCATTTCAGAGCGGAAATCTATCTCGCCATCCATTTTCTCAACTAACTGCTTTACGATAGACAGTCCTAACCCTGTTCCACTGCCTTTAATTGCCGATTGCGTTTGCCCTTGTATGAAAGGAGTGAACAACGAGGTTTTAGTTGCCTCATCCATACCCTCACCCGTGTCTTCTATCGAAATAAGCAAGTTAGGCTCAGTCAACGCTTCTCTAAGCGTTAATTGGATGGAAATGTGCCCTCGTGAAGTAAACTTAATGGCGTTGTGCAGTAACTTAGAAATAATCTGACCTATTCTATTGGCATCACCATTTATATAGGTATTCTTAGGCAACGACAGTGCCGCGTATAAACGAAGGCTTTTCTCTTTGCACAAGGGTTTAAATACGTCAATCAACTCTTCTGCCATTGCCCGCACGCAGAAGTCATTTTTCTTCAGTGTAAGCTCGCCACTGGAAATTTCGGTATAGTCTAAAACATCATCTATTAGCAGCAGTAAGCGGTCGGCGCTTTTTAGCGCCAAATCAGTTTTTCGCTCTCGAATATTCACTCGCTGCTCAAACTTTATGGCCTGTAACATTCCCGTAATACCATTAAGCGGCGTTCTTAGTTCGTGACTGATACGAGATAACAAATTACCTCGTTCGTTAAAGGCCGCTTCTACCTCTTTCTGTCTTGCTTCAAGCTCCAGGCGAAGCTTTACAGACTTATCAACATTTTGAAACGTACCGAATAACCGAACACATTGGCCTTCAAACATTTCAGCCATGCCGTGATTTTCGATCCATATAGGTTTTCCCTTTGCAGTTATGATCTGCAAGGTAGCGCTCCATGGTTCACCTGTTTCTATAGCGTGATTAACTAACCTTGTTATTTCATCACGATCTGCACCCTCTTTATAAAACTCGATAGCAGAGCCAAGCTCTGGGGCGTAGTTTTGAGGCACTTCATGGATAACGCGGGTTTGAGAAGACCAGAAAAGGGCATTTTCAACGATATCAACTTCCCACACACCGATATTTGCCACTGACTGTAGCTTTTCAAATAACTCGGCATGTTTAAGTGAATTGTCGTCTGCTCCACGTTCTTTTTGTAAAACGCTTTCCAGCCAGTTATCGAGCAACGATAACTTCCCTTTATCGTAGGAAAAATCGACATCTTCTATGCTGTTTGCCAGTATTAACACAACGTGGTAGTGACCAACACGGTGAATACGGCCAATAATAAAGTCTTTCGCCGATAAATTTTGCTTTGCCCATAGTTTAACCTCAGCGCAGCTTTCTAACTGACTGGAAGGAAGAGAGTCAATATCAACAGGAAAAGGGGGTAGTAGGTATTTATTAGGCGCTAGAGAGGCGGCGGCTTTAGCGATAACGTCTATATGCTCACCCGTAACGTGCAAGAGTAAGCCTTGCTGCATGGATAATATGTCACAACCAGATTTAAGTACTTTTTCAAAGTTAAGCACTGTTGATGAAACGGAAATAGGGTACTGTTCTTTACTATCGAATTGTTGAGACATAGCAAACCGCCATTAAAATCAAGAAGCCCTCTAAGGGAGAGAGGAGCTACTACAGTTTTTACACTGCTCCATTAAGGAGATAATAGTGGTTTTAGAAAAGAAAAAAAATTAAACAATAGGCTATTATTCTAAGGGAGAAGCCGATTAACCTATTGCGCGATTACGCCCAGCTTCTTTGGCTTCAAAAAGGAAAATATCAGCTGATTCGATAAGTGAAGATACGCCCGTGTCCTTTAATTCATTAGCGAGCCTAACAGCATAGCCAGCGCTAATACTTAGCTTACCATCCTTGCCCGCATAATGCGTGATATTCTCACTTCTTATTGCAGACACAATGTCTTCAGCAACTTTCTTAACCCCGTTCATGTCGGTATACGGCAATACCAGCATAAACTCTTCACCGCCAAATCGAATGGCTGCATCTTTGGGACGGCGCGCATGCTCCTCAATAATGGCTGCTACTTGTTGAAGGCAGATATCACCTTGAAGATGGCCATAGTTATCGTTGTAGAGCTTAAAGAAATCGATATCCATCATAATGACGCCGAGCGTGCTATGGTCACGAGCCACTTGTTTTACTAATAATGGAATTTCATTACTTAAGTACAGCCGGTTGTATAAGCCCGTTAATTGATCGTGAAACGTCAATCTTTCAAGCAGCTCTGTGCGTAGCTTGCCTTGCAAGTGGTTTTTTATGCGGTGAACCAGTGTAGAGGCGGTAACCGGCTTCAACACAAAGTCAGAGGCTCCCACTTCCCAACACATATTTTCAGTTTCGACATCAATCGTAGAGGTGACAAAGACAACAGGTATCTGGGCGGTATCAGCTTTGTCTTTTAAGGTACGACAAACAGTAAGGCCATCGACATCCGGCATATTCATATCTAATAGAATGAGATCAGGCTTGTGCATCACACATTGGTCAATAGCCTCTTCACCGTTTGACGCAGCAATACAGTTAACAAAAGACTCAAGTATAGAAGTAAGCAGCATTCTGCTAATAGGCTCATCATCGACCACGAGTACCTTGCATGCCGAGTATGGTTTTAGTTCTAACTGCATAAATTTAACAGGACTGTCTTAAAAGAATGAAGGGAAAAAAGCATTAAGTCATGTTACAGCATTACTTAAAAGATATTAAGCCAAAAAAGACAAACTGCCATCTTTTCAGGTTTTTATACTTTGCCTTTAGGTCATTATAGGCGCCTTATTCAAAAATCGTTCAGTAAATTCATCTTCTGATACCGGTTTACACATGTAGTAGCCTTGACCATATTCACAGCCTAACTGCCTAAGCGAGTGAAACTGCAATTCGGTTTCAAGCCCCTCTGCCACTAAGACCATGTTAAGGCAACTACCGAGACGAACAATAGCCGTCACTATATCAAGCGCTTGGGGTTCGGTATCCATGTCTTTTATAAAAGATCGATCAATCTTAAGTACGTTTAAAGGAAACTGACGTAAGTAAGACAAGCTTGAGTAGCCGGTGCCAAAGTCATCTAGTGCTAACGAGAGCCCTAACGAGGAAAGCGCTAGTAATACGTTTCGCGTTTGATCGAAATCAGCCATCAATGCAGACTCCGTTACCTCTAATTCTAATAGCCCCGGATCGACTCCGGTCGACACAATGACTTCCTCAACTTCTTTTGCAAAGTAAGGGTTCGCTATTTGCTGCGCTGACACGTTTACCGCAATTTTAAACAGTTCATTCGCTTCAACACATTTAGCAATAAACTCACAACTTTTGACCAAAACTTGCTTACCTAACCGATGTATCAACCCTGTTTCTTCAGACAAAGGAATGAATTCATCTGGTGGCGTTATGTTGCCATCTTCATCTATTAACCTAACTAGACTTTCCGCGCCAACGACTTTATTCAAATTCAAATCATATTTAGGTTGGAAAAATACCGTCAGGCTGTTGTTATCAAGCGCTGTGCGAAGCTTTATTTCGGTCTCAACCCGCTTGCGCATAGCAAGTTTCAGATCTTTTGAGAAGAAGCTGAATTTATCTTTACCTGTGGCTTTCGCGCGATACATGGCCGTGTCTGAGTGACGCATCATTTCTTCTGCACTAGCAGCATCTTGAGGAAACAAACTTATACCAATACTTAAACTAAGTTGGTGATGCTTCCCATCAATATGAATAGGCTCTCTTGCACTTTGTAAACAGCTCATTGCGACTTCATCTGCACTTAACCCACTATCTTCATGGGTTAATAAACACGCAAACTCATCACCGCCTACCCTTGCTAACGTTGCTGACGAACCGCATGCATGTTGAAGACGTTTCGATACAGATAGAATAATGGAGTCGCCGACTTTGTGGCCTAGCGCATCGTTCAAATATTTGAAATTATCAATGTCTATAAGTAACAAAGCGACACTATGCTGCGCTTTGTCGGTGCGATTAATAGACTGAACAATTTTGTCGTGCAATAACACCCGATTAGGTAAGCCAGTAAGTTGATCGTGATTAGCGACATGGGTCATTTGAACGGCCATCGCCACCGATTCAGACACATCTTGGAATACAACGACTGAGCCTTTAACTCTCCCTTGTGTGTCTAATATCGGTGAAGCGGTATCTTCTACCCTGCACTCTTTACCTTGCTTGCTGATTAGTTTTACGTTGAACGCTATAGAAACCGGCCGCTTAACCTTCATGGTATATAACGCAGGGTTAATCATTCCGGCATTAGTCGTGGCGTCTCGTAAATCCATAATTTCGTCAACCTTTCGCCCGCACGCCTGAAATTCATTAAAGCCAGTTAAGCGCTGAGCAACAGGGTTAATGAAAGTCACAACGCCTTCTGCGTCGGTGGCAATAACGCCATCAGCGATAGCATTAAGCGTAATGTTTAATTGTTCTTTTTCTTCAAGAATTCTTTCGTTGTAAATAGATAACTGTGATTTTTGACGTTGTATTAAAAGGTGATTTTTTACCCGCATCCTACAAATTTCGATATCGATAGGCTTAGCAATAAAGTCAATTGCACCCAATTCGAGTGCTTTTCGCTCGTTCTGACTGTCGGTAAAAGACGTTACAAAAAGTATCGGTATATCTCGCAAGCTCATATCAGCCTTAACCGCTCTACAGATGTCGAACCCTGAGCGCTTAGGCATACTAATATCAAGAATAATTAAATCAGGTTTATGAATTTCAATAAGATGAAGGGCTTCTAAGCTGTTGCTGATGCTAATTACGTTCGCTAAACTACTTACAGCAGATTCTATAATGACGATATTAACGGGTTCGTCATCAACAATAAGCACTTTTTGCGCTCGCATATCCATAGCTATCGTTTCTCCTTATTTACCTTTTTCTCTATCAAGTATCGGCCATGCTATGCTTTTCGTTATTAGCCTTTAGTCTACATTCAACTGCACTTATGTTGTCGGCATTGTTCTTGCTGATTGTTCTTGCTGATTGTAATTGCTGATGCATTTACAGTACCGATTATGTCCTAAAGCGCTACTGAGAAGTCGTTGTTATACGATAAGTGCCACAAGAGCGATAAAGAAATACTTAAGTCTGTCTTCATTAAAACAGCCGAAATCTCGCTAGAACTGGGTTCACATTTAAATTTTTTTGATATACAGTTTTCGTTCTACAGTAAATGTTCTCACTACACACTTGGTTTACAAGGCAAAAATAACTTATGAGTTTTGAAAGTACGTCGCTTTGGCAACGTGAAAAAGCACTGCAACGCTTAGCAGGAAACCACGCGCTTTTAAAACGTGTTGTTGAAATGTTCATTGATCAAATCGATGAAAAACACTTAACGCTTACTACAGCGGTTTCAAATAGAAATTTAGAAGACGTTCGCTTTACCAGCCATGCTATTAAAGGTGTATCGGGTGATGTGGGCGCCGAGGCATTGCGCCAGAAAGCCTCATCCATCGAAATATTGTCGGCATCAGGTGATTGGAATGAAATTGAAGTAAACGTTAGCGCGTTGGCGTCAGTAATCGACGCCACCAAATCAGAAATGGCTGCCGCCCACGCCTAGAAAGATGAGATGAGCGGCTTATCATTTTAGCGTGTTAACGAATGTATATGCGCAATGTGTTGTTGTTTAATGTCATCCGGTAAAAAGCTAGCCGCAAAACTATTAATAGCAAGTTGCTTCACGTGTGCTTCGGTTACAGGCAACGCATCACACAGGGCTATATAGTTATCATTCAAAAAACCACCAAAATAGGTAGGATCGTCCGAATTTACAGTAACCATTAAACCCTCATCGAGTAGCGATAATATATTGTGTTTGGCTAAGTCATCTACCACACACAATTTCAGATTACTTAATGGACACACGGTAAGAGGAATTTGATTGGCGTTTATGTAAGCCATTAACTTCTCGTCTTCCTGACACCTTACGCCATGATCAATTCGGTCAACGTTAAGCAAGTCTAATGCTTCCCAAATATATTCTGGCGGCCCCTCTTCACCTGCATGCGCGACTATTTTAAACCCAAGAGCTCGCGCTTCTCGAAACACCCGTTCGAATTTAGATGGTGGATGACCCAGTTCAGAACTGTCTAAACCCACCGCATCTATAACACTGTAATAAGGTTTGGCAGCTTCAAGTGTGGCGAACGCGTCGCTTTCTGGTAAATGCCTTAAGAAAGACATAATTAAGTAACTAGAAATACCGTACTGCTTTTGTGCATCTTTCATGGCCCGTAAAAAACCTGGCATGAACACATCAAATCCTATACCTCTTGCGGTATGGGTTTGCGGGTCGAACATGATTTCAGTGTGAACCACGTTATCTTCATGACAGCGGGTGAAATACGCCCACATTAACGCGTAAAAATCATCTTCATCAATGAGCACGCCCGCACCGGCATAGTATATGTCGAGGAAGCTTTGCAAATTAGTAAATTGATAGGCAGCAGCTATCTCTTCAATGCTTTTATATGGCAACGTGATACTATGTTTACTTGCCAGGTGCCACATAAGCTCAGGTGTTAGGCTGCCTTCTATATGCAAGTGCAGTTCAGCCTTCGGGAGTTTTTGAATTATTGTTGATAGCGACATGGCCCCTCACAGTTAGAAGCGCACCATTTTGATGCAATTTGATCTTAATTAGTGCGCAACTTCTTTTCTAGCGTTGATTTAGTCAGGCGTTTTTATAACGCTTCCAATGTGAAATACGCGGTTTTTAAAACCTTTATTAGTTAATTTCACTGGCGTAACACTGACTTTGCGTATTCTGGCTATGTTTACCGTAGCACAAAACGCACCAACAAACTGACTAAGTGGTCAAGTTTTTGCTTCATGCAACAACAAATAATGATAAATGACTCAACGCATAGAGAAATCTACATGTCTAATAACGTATTAGAGCGCCTTTTTAAGCTTCAGGCGCATGGAACCACAATAAAAACAGAAGTGGTAGCGGGGCTAACCACTTTTGCTGCCATGTCGTACATCTTAGTGGTAAACCCTGGGATCCTTGGTTTAAGTGGCATGCCTATCGAAGGGTTAATAACGGTAACCGCGCTAGCTGCCTGTTTGGGCACTTTATTGATGGCGTTTATGACTAACTACCCCATTGCGCTTGCGCCAGGTATGGGTTTAAACGCTTTTTTTGCTTTTACTATTTGTTTATCTCGAGAGATTCCCTGGGAAGCGGCCCTTGGCATAGTATTTTGGAACGGTATTCTCTTTTTAATTCTGTCCTTAACTGGGGTGAGGACTAAAGTTGCTGAGTCTATTCCCCCGGCCCTCAAAATTGGTGTGCAGTGCGGCATAGGGTTATTTATTGCCTTTATTGGCCTTAAAAATGCGGGGCTGGTTGTAGACAATCCGGCTACCTTTGTGGGTCTTGGTGATTTATCTGACCCTGCGGTAATGCTTGCGCTACTTGGTATTATTTTTACTATTGTGATGGTAGTGAAAAAGGTTACCGGAGGCATTCTTATATCTATTGTGTTGCTTACCGTAATTGGTGCCTTCGTGCCAACCGAGAATGGCATGTTAACCGCAACGCCTGAAGCCATTATCGGCTTACCAGAACCAATTTCGAATACCTTTATGGCAATGGACTTTTGGTACCCTATTGACCATATCGCTGAAACTTGGGATTTAATATTTGCACTAATGTTTGTGAATATGTTCGACACTATAGGTACGTTAATCGGTGTTTCTCGCCGTGCAAACTTGCTAGATAAAAACGGAAGATTGCCTAAAATTGGCCCTGCCATGACCGCCGATGCGTCTGCCAGTGTGGTAGGTGCATTTATTGGTACATCACCAGTAACCAGTTACGTAGAATCTGCTACTGGGGCGTCTGCAGGTGGTAGAACAGGATTAACCGCGGTAGTGGTTGCACTGTGTTTTATTTTTGCCTTGTTCCTTACCCCTTTAATGAAGGTTATTCCTTTGATGGCCACTACTCCAGCGCTTATCATGGTAGGCATTCTAATGATGGAAGCCATTCGCCAGATAGATTTCGACGATTTAGGTGCTCTTGCTACCGCAACCGTTGCGCTATTAGCTATGCCGCTCACGTTCAGTATTAGTGAAGGTATTGCACTAGGTTTTATTACCTACGTTGGCATTAAGGTGGGGACCGGTAAATTCAGAGAAGTCAGTGGGTTAACCTACGTGTTAGCGGGTGTGTTTATACTGCGCTATATATTTGACTTAAAATAGCAAGCGGTAGCCTATGCTTAACAAAAAAAACGGTGAAGATAATCTTCACCGTTTTTTTTATGCTTTGGGTAATCTATTCAGGCAACTTAGATTACATAGCTCATAGAAATTGAGCTTGCTAACCCTACTCTAAACCATCGTAGCTAAAGGTAACGGCTTTATCGCCCATAAAGACTATCTTTACATGCTTCGCTTCTTCGTTACCCCAAACGCAAGATACTGCGCCCATGGTTTTTGAGCAATTATCTGCCGCCCCAATTACCGATGAGACTTCATCTTTAGACATACCCATTTTTAATTTGTCGTAGTTCTCTTTATTTAGCTTTGAACAGCCCGTTAATACGAGCGCAGTTAATAAACATAAGGCAATTTTTACTTTCATTTTTATATCTCCACTTTATATAGCGTAGCTTGCTTCTTATAGCTTTACACTTTACTGGGATTTTTCAACTAAAGGATGTTCGGCTAGCCAATGTCGGGCAATGTCTTCACGGGTAGCAAGCCATACTTTGTCATGAGATTGCACATATTCAATAAAACGTTTTAACGCCGCCATTCTCGCTGGCCGCCCTAAAATACGGCAATGCATGCCTATCGACAGCATCTTAGGTGCTTCGCTGCCCTCGTCGTACAACACGTCGAACGCATCTTTAAGATATTGGAAGAACTGCTCGCCACTGTTAAAACCTTGTGGGGCAGCAAAACGCATATCATTGGTATCTAGCGTATAAGGCACCATTAAAAGAGGTTTGCTGTAATGGTTATCAAAATAAGGCAAATCGTCGGCATAAGAGTCGGCGCAGTAGAGAATGTCATCACGCTCAGCAATCAATTTGAGCGTATTAGGGCTGGTTCGCCCCGTGTACCAGCCAACCGGTTTCTTACCAGTAAGTTGCTCATGCAACATGATAGCGTCGTCTATTTCTTTTCGTTCAGTCTCTTCGTCCATATCTTGATAATGAACCCAACGCATAGCGTGACTGGCAATTTCCCATTTAGCATCTAACATGGCTTGCACGGCATCTGGGTGACGTTGCATGGCCATAGTGACACCAAAAACCGTTACCGGAATATTGTAGCTGGTGAGCAAACGATGAAGTCGCCAGAATCCCGCACGACTCCCGTATTCATAAATAGACTCCATACTAAGGTGCCTATCATTAAATGCTTGCGCACCAATAATTTCAGACAAAAAGGTTTCGGAGTGCGCATCACCATGTAGTACGCAGTTCTCACCACCTTCTTCATAATTTAAAACAAACTGGAGCGCAATTTTAGCGCCGTTCGGCCAATTGGCCTTAGGTACATCAGCCCCGTAACCAATAAGGTCGCGAGGGTAAGTATGGGAATTATTCGGCATCAATATTCTCAATATAACGACTTGGCACTGGCAGGTTGCACCCACCTAGCACCAATTGAATTAATTGGCGTGTGGCCGTTTCAAAATCAGCTTTAATCATTTTACGGCCACGAAGACGAGTAATTTGAGCGGAGAAGTCTGCATAATGCTGGGTGCTAGCCCAAATCGTGTAAAGTAAATATTCACCATCAAGCTGAGGGAGTTTACCTACTTCAATCCATTGGTCGATAAGTGCTAATCGTCCTTCCATCCATTTGGCATGTTCTTCGTCAAAATAACCGGTTAAGTTCTGCGCACCGTTAATAATTTCCATCGCGAAGATTTTAGAAGCTTGTGGATGGGTACGAGATACTTCCATTTTTTCTGTAATGTACGCCGCTAACACTTCAGCAGGATCGTCATCTACAGTGGCTCTGTCGAAATGGGAATTCCACAACGACAATGTTTCTTCTAGCACTGCCACATACAATTCTTGCTTCGTTTTAAAATAATAAAGCACATTGGTTTTAGGCAGGTTCGCTTCATCTGCAATTTTTTGAACCGCAGTGCCCTTAAATCCAAACTGGGCAAAACATTTTTCAGCGGCTTGCAGAATATTTCTTTTGTTTGTGGCACCTACGCCTGCGTCCGTGTCTCTTAATTTGGTCATCGTTATTTTTTTATCCTTCACTACACGTCTGGCATCCGTTTGTATTACGTTATCACGGTTTTAGCGTAAAATAGAAAACGTAATCACTATACCGTTACCCCTACTTAACTTTGTGTTCTCTATGTTCAACCTTGCACGATTCTTGCCTGTATTACACCAACAAGTATGCAGTTTTGCTTACCAAATTAGGGGCTATTCTCAGGGAAGCCTTTTTTTTAAAGCAATTATTTGACCAAATGGTCTACTTTTCTATCAAGAATACCGTTATATTAATGGATATATCAATGAAAATAGTGATGAGGTGCGGGTATGATTCGCTTTCTTATTAATCAACAACTCGTTGAATTGGACGATACCCGGGCTGACCTGACGTTACTTCAATTCTTACGCGAGCACAGAAAACTTACCGGTACTAAAGAGGGTTGTGCAGCAGGCGATTGCGGTGCATGTACCGTAGTGATTGCCGAGCCTAACCCACAGTTCGATGGGTTACATTACCGCACGGTAAACAGTTGTATTACCTTGATGTCGGCTGTACATGGCAAACAACTTATTGCGGTAGAGCATTTAACTCAAGACAACACCTTACACCCTGTACAACAAGCACTTATCGACTTTCATGGTTCGCAGTGTGGCTTTTGTACGCCAGGGTTTATCATGTCTATGTTTGCGTTGTATCATCAAGATGGCACGCCAAATCGCGATGATGTATTGCATGCATTGTCCGGTAACTTATGCCGCTGCACTGGCTATCGCCCTATTATTGATGCGGCATTATCTGTGTGTGGAAACACGCCTGATGACACATTCGCACGTAATGAGTCTTCTACGCTAAGCGCGTTGAAGGAACTAGCCGCTACCCCCGTACTTGGCTCCAGTAATTTACTTGTTCCAGACTCTCGCTCGGCCTTAGCCAATGCTATCGCTCAGCACCCAGATGCGCTTTTAGTAGCAGGTAGCACCGACTTAAGCTTGATGTTTACTCAACAACTGAAAGATGTGAACACGCTAATTAGTTTAAGTGGGGTCAAATCATTAAATGGATGCACTACAAACGAACATTCGATCACGTTTGGTGCAACCACGCCGTTAAGTGATTTGACGCAACCTTTGTTAGGGCACTTTCCTCAATTAGCAGAATTAATCACCCGCTTTGCTTCGTTGCCAATACGTAACCAAGCCACCTTGGGCGGTAACGTGGCAAACGCTTCGCCTATTGGCGATATGCCGCCTGTATTGCTAGCCTTAAAGGCCGTGCTGCATATTGATAATGGTACACAAACTCGCGCTATACCTGTAAGTGAGTTTTTTACTGGCTATCGCCAAACGGCGCTAGGAAAAGGCGAATGGCTATCTGACATTGAAATACCCTACCTGACGGCCAATGAGTTAGTGGCCGCGTACAAAATTTCAAAACGCATGGAAGATGATATTTCTGCCGTGTGTGCTGTGTTCAACGTAACCTTGAATGACGGTAAAGTTGAACACGTTAGCACTGGGTTTGGTGGTGTTGCCGCAACGCCAGTTAGTTGCGAAGCATTAAATAGCGCATTAAAAGGCAAACAATGGGCAAGTATCGAATGCTTGAGTATTGGTAAACAAATTTTAAGCGAAGCATTTTCCCCAATAGATGATGTGAGAGCGAGTGCAGAATACCGTAAAACTGTACTGGCTAATTTATGGCATCGATTCTGGCTAGAGCATCAAAACACTAGCCAATCAGCCAGTGGTACAAGCAGCCATGTAAAAAACAAGATTGAAACTCGGGTGGTGCAACATGCGTAAGCTTATCGATAGCGCGAAAGATTCAGCCTCAACACAGGTTGTTCATACGTCGGTAAAGCATGAAAGTGCTGCCAGACAGGTTCAAGGAAGCGCGAAATATATTGACGATTTGGTAGAGCCGCAAGGCACGCTTTACGCCGCTGTAGGGACCAGCAGGTGCGCGGCGGGCATTATTGAATCAATAGATTTATCTGCCGTAAGTGCAAGTGAAGGTGTGGTCGATGTTATTACCATCGACGATGTTCCTGGCCATAAAGATATTGGGCCGGTTTTTGAAGGCGACCCCCTTCTCGCTAATGGCGAAGTAAAATTTTACGGCCAGCCTTATTTTGCAGTGCTTGCAACTTCGGTACATTTAGCCCGTAAAGCGGCACTAAAAGGCACTATTAAGGTTATTCCTACCGCCGCGGTATTTACCACCGAAGAAGCGCATAAACATGAACGCTTTGTGCGCCCTACTCACAGGTTTGGCCAAGGTGATGCTGATACTCAACTTGCCACTGCACCTTTAAGCTGTAAAGGCCACCTTTCTATTGGCGGCCAAGAGCATATGTACCTTGAAGGGCAAGTGTCGCTTGCCATTCCCGATGAAGACGGGCGAATGAAGGTATATACCTCAAGCCAACATCCTAGTGAAGTGCAAAAGCTAGTGGCTGAAGTACTCGATATTAAGCTGCATCATGTGATGGTAGATATGCGCCGCATGGGTGGCGGTTTTGGCGGTAAAGAAACCCAAGCCGCTCAGTGGGCGTGTTTAGCGTCTTTGTTAGCTTCTCGCAACCAGTGTGCAGTGAAGTGTCGTTTACCTCGCAGCACTGATATGCACGTGACAGGCAAGCGCCATCCTTTCGATAATAGCTTTGAGGTTGGCTTTAACGAAAACGGTAAAATTGTTGCCACAAAAGTAGATATAAACGGTAATTGTGGGCATTCACCTGACTTGTCTGACGCTATTGTCGACAGAGCCATGTTTCATGCCGATAACGGTTACTTTTTAGGTGCAAGCAACATTGTAGGTCACCGCTTGCAAACTAACATGGTATCGCACACGGCGTACCGTGGTTTTGGCGGGCCGCAAGGTATGATCATGGCTGAAGCCATGATGGATGCCATGGCACGCAAGCTAGCAGTAGACCCGCTTACCGTACGTAAACAAAATTTGTACGGGCCAGAAACTGGTACCACTACTCCTTATGGCATGGAAGTAGAGCACAACCTACTGACAGAAATGATCGCAAAGCTTGAAAAAGACGCCGATTATTGGGCACGTAGAGACGCGATTACCGACTTTAACCGCAATAGCCCTGTCATTAAGAAAGGCCTAGCTCTGACTCCGGTTAAGTTTGGTATTTCCTTTACCGCAAAGCATTTGAACCAAGCAGGCGCACTGGTACATATTTATACTGACGGTAGCATTCAAGTGAATCATGGCGGCACAGAAATGGGCCAAGGCTTGCACACCAAAATAGCCCAAATTGCGGCGAATGAATTTGGTGTGTCTATGGACATGATAGAAGTAACTGCCACCCGCACCGATAAAGTACCCAACACATCTCCAACGGCGGCGTCGAGCGGTACAGACCTAAACGGTAAAGCGGTGCAAAATGCATGTATTACGTTGAAGGAACGCTTAGCACTGTGCTTTGCTACCGAGCTAGGCATGCCAGAGCAAGCTGAAAAGGTACAGTTTACTGCCGGTAACTTAGTATTAGGTGAACACCAAAAAGCGTTTAGCGATTTAGTTCAGGTGGCGTATTTTGACCGCGTGTCATTATCGGCCAATGGCTACTATAAAACCCCTAAAATACACTACAATCGCGAAACTGGCGATGGCCGCCCGTTTTTCTATTTCTCTTATGGTGTGTCGGTAAGTGAAGTATCTGTTGATACCTTAAGTGGTGAGTACTGCGTTGATAAAGTAGACGTACTTCATGATGTGGGTAATAGCTTGAACCCTGCTATTGATATTGGCCAAATAGAAGGTGCCTTTATTCAAGGCATGGGCTGGCTTACTACCGAAGAACTGGTGTGGAATAATGATGGTCGCTTAACCAGTGAAAACATGGCCACCTACAAAATTCCTGCTATTGGCGATACCCCTAAACATTTTGATGTAAAACTGTTTGGCAGAGAAAATGCTGAGGACAGTATTTACCATTCAAAAGCGGTAGGTGAACCGCCATTTATGCTAGCAATTTCAGTATGGTGTGCTTTGAAAGATGCCATTTCAAGTATTTCTGGTTACACCCAAGACCCGCAACTAGATACACCAGCCACGCCAGAGCGTGTACTGAATGCTGTAATGCAGTTGCAACAGGCACAGCAATGAAAGCGAGTACCTGGTATGAAGCGGTAGCGCAGTGTCAACAAGACGGTGCGCCCTACGTTATTGTGACGGTGATTAGTATTGCTGGCTCTACTCCCCGTGAAGCCGGTAGCAAAATGGTAGTTACCGATGCACAAAGCATAGATACCATTGGCGGCGGGCATTTAGAGTTCGATGCAATCAACACAGCCCGTGAGATGCTAAGTGGCGGTACTCGTGGTAAAAATAATACTAGCACCGAAATACGCTCATACCCTCTTAGCAGTAAGCTAGGCCAATGCTGTGGCGGCGCTGTTAAAGTATTGTTTGAAGTGTGCAATCGCCATGCGCAGCACATCGCTATTTTTGGCGCAGGGCATGTAGCAAAAGCTTTAGTACCTATTTTGGCCCAGCTTCCACTTCGTATTTCCTGGATTGATAGCCGTGAAGATTTGTTCAGCCACCCGCTACCAGCAAACGTAAAAATGGTGGTAGAAGAAGCGCCAGAGACTGAAGTGCGTGGGCTGGAAGAAAACACCTGGTTAGTAATATTAACTCACGATCATCAGCTCGATTACCGCATTACCGAGCAAGCATTAAAATACCCTGCGTTGCCCTTTGTTGGCCTTATTGGTTCACAAACCAAAGCCAAGCGTTTTATCACTAAATTGGAACATCGCGGTTTTGATGAAAATGACTTAGCTCGATTAGCAACCCCTATTGGCGATACTTCAATACCCGGCAAGCGTCCTATTGAAGTGGCGGTATCAATTGCTTCACAAATTATTCAGCGTTTACACGCCGGTGAAGACAATGTTGAAGGTGCTACGGTGACTAACGCCGATAGATTTAACACTAAGGAACATAATGTATGACCTTAAACGAACTTAATACCCTATCGGCCAGCGATGCTAGCGATTGGTTTCAACAAACCTGCGCAGCACAGTCGTGGATATATAGCATGGTTAACGGCCGCCCTTTTGACACCGCTAACGATGTAAAAGAATATGCGAAAACCGCTTGGTCAAAATGCGGCAAAGACGATTTTTTAGAGGCTTTCACCGCCCATCCAATGATTGGCGATGTTGATTCGTTGCGTAAAAAGTTTGCCAACACGAAAACCATAGCCAGCGGCGAACAATCAGGCACAGCCAGTGCATCAGAAGCGACGCTGCTTACATTAAAAGAAGCGAATCAAGCGTATCTTGATAAGCATGGTTTTATTTTCATCATTTGTGCCACTGGGCTTTCGGCCGACGCGATGCTTAACGCCTTGCAAACGCGATTACCGAACAGCACCGATGAAGAAATTCGCACCGCCGCCCAAGAACAAATTAAAATTACCCTGTTGCGCATAGACAAAGCGTTAACTGCCAAGGACGAAAATTAATGAATACCTTATCAAGTCATGTATTAGATACTACATCGGGCAAACCCGTTGAAGGCATTGCGCTTACCCTTACCTTGCCTAATGGCGACGTACTTACTGGTAAAACCGATAACGATGGACGTTTCAATCAATGGGGTCAGAAGTTTGAAGCAGGTGTGTATACACTGCGTTTTCATAGCCATGACTACTTAATTGCTACACATGGCAAGAGTTTTTACCCTCATATTGATATTGCGTTTGAACTTGAAAGCGACGGCGGCCATTACCATGTGCCTTTGCTTATCTCTCCTTTTGGTTTTAGCAGTTACAGAGGCAGCTAATTATAATGCAGCTTTTTCGTGCGAATATTGCACACTTTCCAACGCCTAATACTGCGTCATCCACGTTTGCCGAAGATATTGTCGTTATTCACGATGGCGGCTTGGTAATAGATGGTAAAAAAATTATCGCCACTGGCTCGTTTTCTAGCATGCGTGAGCAGTACCCCAATGCATTGTTACATGATCATAAAGACAGCTGGATTTTACCTGGGTTAATCGACAGCCACTTGCACTACCCGCAAACTGAAAGTATTGCTAGCTATGGCGAGCAATTATTAAGTTGGCTTGAAAACTATACATTTCCTACCGAAAAACAGTTTGCTAACGTGGAACATGCCCAAAAGATTGCCAAGGTGTTTTTGCAACAGTTGTTGAAAAACGGCACGACCACTGGCTTCGTTTTTTCATCGGTACACCAAGGATGTTGTAACGCCTTATTCAGTGCCGCCAGCGAAATAGACATGGCTATTGTGGCAGGTAAAGTGTGTATGGACAGAAACTGCCCTGCAGACTTACAAGATTGCCCAGAAACCGCCCAAAAAGACAGTGCTGTATTAATAGAAAAATGGCACAACACAGGCCGAAATCGCTATGCAATAACCCCAAGGTTTGCGCCGACTAGCTCAGAGGCGCAATTGGCCGCTTTAGGTGAACTGGCAACCCAATACAAAGATGTCTTTGTGCAAACCCATTTGTCTGAAAATGTAGATGAAATTGCATGGGTGAAATCTTTATTCCCGAAAGCATCTGGCTATTTAGATGTTTACGATAAGTACAATTTAGTGCGCCCACGCGCGGTGTTCGGTCATGGTATTCACCTTTCTAGCGAAGAATGGCAGCGCTTAGGTGAAGCAGACGCTACATTGGCGTTTTGCCCCACATCAAACCTATTCTTGGGGAGCGGATTGTTTGATTTGCAAACCGCACGAGCCAATAATGTGCATGTTGCATTAGCTACCGATGTAGGCGCAGGTACGAGCTTTAGTATGTTAAAAACCTACGGCGATGCCTATAAGGTTAGCCAATTGCGCCACGCGCCTATCGATCCTATTGAAGGGTTTTACTTAATGACCCAAGGCGCTGCGGTAGCACATAAACTCGATGACGAAATTGGAAACTTAAACCCTAATACGGTTGCCGATTTTATTATTGTAACGCCCCGTTACGATGAACTCATGGAATTACGAATTAAGCCCAATGCAGAATTTGACGATGTCTTTTTTGCACTCAGTATTTTGGGTGATGATCGCGCTATTGCAGAAACCTGGATAAGCGGTCAATGTTGTTATAATAAGAAGGAAACACACTATGCCATGGCTTGATTGGATAAGCTTATTTGTACGCTGGTTTCACGTAATTGCCGGTGTGGCGTGGATTGGTGCGTCGTTCTATTTTGTCTGGTTAGACAATAATTTGCGCACCCCACCTAAGTGGAAAGAAGATAAAGGCATAAAAGGCGACTTATGGGCGATACATGGCGGCGGCTTTTATGAAGTAGCCAAATATGCTTATGGCCCAGAAAAAATGCCTGAAACCCTACACTGGTTTAAATGGGAAGCTTACACCACTTGGCTATCAGGCTTTGCGCTACTCATTATTGTGTATTACTTTGGTGCTTCGGCATACTTGATTGACCCTCAAGTTAATAATATGTCGCCTACTACTGCTATTTCGTTAGGTTTAGGGCTTATTTTTGGCGGCATAGCCATTTACGAATTTGCCTGTAGAAGCCCGCTAGCTAAATATCCTATTGTTTTTGCGTTATGTTTGGTTACGCTTATTTGTGTAGTCACTTACCTTTCAACACAATGGTTTAGCGGCCGCGGCGCTTACATTCATGTTGGGGCATTAATTGGCACCATTATGGTGGGTAATGTGTTTTTCAACATTATGCCCAACCAACGTAAAATGGTTGCTGCAGTACAAGCGAAAGAAAGTATCGACCCTCAATGGGGCGCGGGCGCTAAATTGCGTTCCATGCACAATAACTACTTCACCTTGCCGTTATTGTTCATCATGATTTCAAACCATTACCCTATGACTTATCAACACGAGCAAAATTGGTTAGTGCTTATTGCGCTAATGGCGGCTGCCGCATGGATTCGTCACTTCTTCAACCTACGTCATGTTGGCAAAACTAAACCATCGATATTAGTCACAGGTGCTGTTGCTATGCTTGCCATTGCGTTATGGGTTTCGTGGCCGAAAACGCCAGCGAATGTTGAGGTAGCGGGTACTGAAAATGAAAGTGTAGCCGTGGTAACTGATGAACGCGTGGCCGAGCTTGTGAATACCCATTGTGTAGGCTGTCATTCACGCACCCCTACCGATGAAATTTTTAAAGTTGCGCCATTAGGTGTGGTGTTAGATAGCTGGGAAGGTATCACGCGGTATGCGCCTCAGTTAGTAAGACGCACTACCGTGACCAAAGACATGCCATTTTTAAATAAAACCGGCATGACAGAGGAAGAGCGGGCTGAAATAGCGGCGTGGTTTGCTACTTCGCATGCCAAAAGAGAAAATTAAAATCTGATGGGGCAATGTAGCATTGCCATTCATGTTATCGTATACCTTCACTGCTTCTAAGTTAAGAGGTTTAGCGTAATTGGATTAGTTTAGAATAAGCCAATGTTTCAACCTATCTTTAAACGTCAGCATGCCTTTTGTGCTGGCGTTTTTGTTTATACATGGCTTCATCAGCGGCATCTACCCAGTTTTGTGCCGTCACAATATTTGCATCCCACGTGTGCCAGCCCAAGCTAAATGACAGAGAGGTTCCGGTGGTAGTGATACCATCACTTCCACTATTCACGCGACTGTCTTGGTTAGCGTCGGAATCTGCTAATTCACTGTCAAACTCACGGCCAAATTCAATATCGAATGAGGTTTCTGCTAAGCGTTCGAAAAACACCTCGGCATCGGCGTCATCTGAACCAAATAAAAGCACAACAAATTCATCGCCGCCTAAGCGAGCAAAACGGTCGGTTTCTCGCAGGGTATTTTTCATAATGTCTGAAAAACCCACCAATGCTCTATCTCCGGCTTTATGGCCAAAGGTGTCATTGATACTTTTGAAGTCGTTTAGGTCGATAAATACAAGCGTTGACGGTTTCTGACCGCGGTTCATTCGTTGTATTTCTCTATCTAGTTGAATGAACATTTCTCGTCTATTTGAAATGCCGGTGAGTGAATCTGTCTTGGAAAGATACTCAAGTTTAGAAATAGCCTCTAACAATGTTTGCTGTTGCTCTTTTTCATGAGAAACATCGTCCGCAGTGCCTACCACCAGTATCTGTTGCCCGTTCTCGTCAAATAGTGGCATGCCCCTATCGTGAATATACTTTATCTCTGCGCTACTATTTTTGATGCGATATTGTAAGTCCCAACTTTCTAACGGTTTCGCTTCATATACCTTTTCTACAAGCAAACGATCGTCTTCATGCACATAAGACAAAAACGCATCGGGCTTAGCATGCAATTCATATTCATCACGCCCGTAAATATTACGATAACCTTCGTTAATGTAATGAAGGCGGGTTAGTTCTGGGTTCGCAACCCAAACAAAAGAATGCGCAGAAAACGCGGCCACTATTTTACTGAAAAGCGCCTCTGCTTTATATAGCTCTGATTCAATGCGTTTCTTATCATCGATATCTTCGACGACCGAGATAAAATAATCAGGCTCTCCGCTTTCATCACGAACCAAAGAAACCGTTAATTTTGCCCAAACGTGATGACCTTTAGCATGAATGTATTTTTTTTCTATGCTGTAAGTGTCTATTTCGCCGCGAAGCACTTGGTGAAGAAGGTATAAATCCTCTTGAACGTGTGAAGCTTCTGTAATGCTTTGAAACGACATTTTAACAAGTGTCGCGCTATCATATCCTAAAAAACCACTTAGCTTACTGTTCACACGGATAAGGTCACCATGCGGGCTAACATGCGCTAATCCTACGCCACATTGTTCAAATGTTTTTTCAAAAATATCCTTTTCTCTCATTAGCCCCGCACTATCCATTCACTACCCGCTACGCTACAAATCCAATGTAAACTTCAAGTGTAGTCAACATTTTCAGATTGCGTTGGATTATGATGCATTACACTTTATTAACGTAATAATTGAAGCTTTTTTGACAAAGGTAAGGTTGGCAACCTTGATACAGAGAATTAGATGCTATGACTGATGAGTAGAGATAACCCTGCTATTTGTAGCGTTCACAAAGCAAACTAGGTATGTAATTTTACAACCATGATGCAAACAATATATGTTCAATTTATAACAATTGAGTAAGTATTACTTTCTAAGCATAAGCCATTAATTTTTCGGCTAATGCTACAGTGCTAGGTGCAATAAATATCTACTGGTTTACAAGTGATAATTATCAATAAGAAATTGCAGAATAAAGGGTTATTTAACGGGCGTTGGCGTAACGCTTGGGCGATCTTACTTTTCTTATGCTTGACTCAAATGTCTGTGACTCAAACTAGTTGTGCATCCGAAAGCGCTTCAAACCCATTTTTAGGCGTTCCCGACTTTGAAAGTACACGCAGCGTTATTAATGACATTAGGCAAAACAAACTTGATTACCTGCGTAACAAAGAAAAATTAGAAAGTGCCTTTAAAGTAAGTCAGGAACAAGGCTGGGAGGAGCTTCACCTAGAAGCAGCAGCGCTCTATTCTGAACTCCTCTTTAGACAAGAAAAATATGCTGATTTAACGGCTCATTTATCACACTATTTAAATCACAAAGAATTAATAAATCGAAAAGATATTTATCTACTGTTCTTAGAGACAAAACTAAAAGCTCTTACCAGATTAGATGATTCCACCCCAGCAAAAAATCTTTCTAAAAAGCTAGAAGCGCAAATTTCGCAACACTCAGTAAATGAAAAAATTATTATTTTTCGCGCGTTAGCTTATTACTATACGGCTGATGATGCGTTGAGAAAAACGCTGAGTGCCGCGTTAGAAGGTCTTGAATTAGCAATAAAAAGCGATGACATTCCTTCGCAAGGCTATTTTTACAGAAAGATAGCCGATGCCTATGGGTACTTAGAGGAAGATGAGGACAAAGCGGTAAGTTACGCGAAAAAGGCCGTAGAGACATTCGAGAAAACAAATGATGGGCTTTTTACGGCAAAAGCGTATTGGAGCTTGGGTAATATACTTCTTGAGACTGGCGACCCACAAAGCGCATTAGTCTATCTAAACAAAGCATTAGCCTATTTTAAAAAAGTTAATATGAACAAGGGGCTCGCTTTTGCCCAATACTCAATTGCAAATATTCAATATCTTCAGGCCCATTACGATAGCGCGCAGATATTAGCTAAAGAAAATATCGAGCTTGCTATGTCAGCGGGCATTAATGATATGCAACTTGCTTCGATGATTTTGCTAAGCAATGTATATATAAAACAAGATGCATTAGAGAAAGCTAATAAAATTAATGATGACGTTTTTCTCATCATAGATAAATTTAGCCGTAGTATTTATAAAGCGGAATTTTTTGGTGAAAGATACGAATTAAAGCGAAAACTTAATCGTACTGATGAAGCATTTGATGCCATAGAAAAAAAGTTTTTTTATACTAAAAAACACTTCGAGGCCACGAGCGAAAGTAACATTAAAGCCTTACAAGTAAAGTTTGAAGTAAAAGAAAAAGAAGACACAATCCGTAAGTTAGAATACGAAAAAGATATTAGTAACCATCAAGCTAAAGAGGAATATCAGCAAAAAATCATATGGCGCTTAAGTGCTACCATCGCTTTTATTTTAGTTCTTGTCGCCTCGCTTTTAGTTTACAGACAATCACGCCAACGAAAAAAATATCATCGTATGGCATCCACTGATCACCTAGCAAACTGTCTTAATCGTCGGGGAATATTGGCTACTGCCAACTCTAAACTTGCCCAACAAAACATAACCATCGCCATCGTTGATTTAGATTACTTTAAAAGAATTAACGACGAGTATGGACACGATGTGGGTGATTTAGTGCTGATTGCTTTTGCCAATGCTGCAAAAGAGACACTGTCTAAACATGATGATTTTGGCCGTTACGGCGGCGAGGAATGGTTATTCATTTTACATTCGTCGGACGAAAAAGTGGTTCGACTGATGTTTGAAAAGCTAGCTGCAACTTATCAAAAGTACTGCAACAACATTGATGCCCTTGAGGAAGATTTAAGCATGACGTTTAGCGTTGGGGTATCGCTTGGGAATAAATCTAACAAATCATTAGATACATTAATTAAGCATGCCGATAATGCGCTATATCAGGCAAAAGAAAACGGTAGAAATCAGGTGATAATAAATTGAATCTAAGAAATGGTGCGACTACCCTGATTCGAACAGGGGACCTCTACCATGTCAAGACATGAATCAGATGGTACAAACACCGTTCTATCACATAATTTGTACAACATAATTTGTACAACATAATTTGTACTAGTGTGATTACCAAGGGATTGTGTCGGTCTAATTACCGAGCGATTTTGTCGTAAATAGCATATCAGCCAGTTGCTAAA
>NZ_JAGGDM010000039.1:0-4649 GCF_017653625.1 Alteromonas sp. K632G | reverse complement strand
TCACGACTAAACCGGATCGTCAAACTGATCGTTTAGTTTCCGCCAACTGGTCAATAAATATTCACGATCTCACCCTGCCTTATTTGGGCGTTATATATCACGATGAATATCGAGAAAATTAGTAGAGTAGAACTATCTGAAGATAATAAATTAAAGGTCTTTCTAGTAAGTCACGGAAGGACTGAATACCAATACATTTATCGCGAGGCCGCTGGTGTGCATTGGTATCATGAAGAAGGTTGCTTTTCATCTACCGAAATTAAGGAATGGACTGCTAAAAAGTGGTTCAAGCATATCTTGGATATTGCTAGGAAAATTGGGGTTCAAATAGAATTAGGTTCGAATACTCAGTGGGTAAACATTAAACAGGCTGACATTTTGAATTCGGAGTGTAAGTGAAATATAACAAACCAATCAAGCTCGCTCACTGCGTTCACTGGGACAGTTACTCGCCCGCGCTATCGCTATTTTCGCGGGCAAGCAACTGCCCCTTATTGGGGCGTTAGGTGCTTCTCGGATATTGAATGCTCATTAATCCTTTAGTTGAATTCGAAAATAGTTATTTGGACTACATCAAGGAATTGGGTAGCGAAGAACGCTATCCCTATCCAATGGATTTAGATTGTTCAAACTTTCCTGCTTTCGTTCAGTTGTTAAGCAATTATTCAAAGGGTATCAACTTACCCAATCATATGGTGCCTAATACCACTTTCTGGCTCATCGAAAATCAAGAAATCGTTGGCTGCTCCCATTTACGCCACACACTAAACGACTCATTAAAACATGCTGGCGGACATATAGGTTTAGGTATCAGGCCCAGTTATCGAGGCAAGGGCGTTGGAAAACGCCTGCTATCTCAAACCATCGAACAGGCAAATAAAATAGATATTACAGCGGTGCATATTCACTGCTACAAAAGTAATATTGCTTCTGCAAAGCTTATAGAATCCTCTGGTGCAACACTAGATTCAACTGTAGATTTAGAGGATGGCTCGGAAAAGGTGCTTAGGTTTATTTATGACCACACCTAACAAAAAAATAAAGTCACTCACTTCGTTCGCTGGGACGCATACACGTGGGCTGCTTCGCATTATAGCCCACATGTCTGCGCCCCTTATTTAAAAGTTATGTGAATCGTGGGTTTCTACATGAGTGAGAAGTTTTCAAAGATAGAACATTACGTTATCGCTAGCGACACTGGTGCACGCGATGGTATTGGTGTCGAAATATATGCTGGTAAAAATATGGTCATGGAAATCTTCCGGGACGACACGAAAAAGAGACGAGAAGTTACTCTTTACCAAGATGAGCTAGATTTAGAACTAGTCGAACAAGCAATAGCTCTCTTCAAAAAAGAGATACCGGAGGACTTTCAAGATTAAATCAACAAATTCACATAACAACCCAATAAACTCACTCACTTCGTTCGCTGGGACGCATACACGCAGGGCGGCTTCGCCATTATGCCCCACGTGCCTGCGCCCGTTATTGGAAAGTTAGTTTGCTCGGACACACTCGCGGAGATTCGCATTGAATAGACTTCTTATTTTTTTGTTTTTCCTTAGTGTAGGTTTACCTGTTCAATCGAAATGTCTTTTAGGGCCTGAATTCATAGATAGCGCTATTTCGTTTGAGAAAAGCTTGAGCTCTATGAAGTCTTACGTTGTTCACTCTGGCAATTCTAATGTCCCGTCATTTTCTGGCCGGGTTACAAGTTTCCCAATAACAAGTAATTTTACGGCGTTGCGATTGGAGCCAGAGGATTTGGATAAAAATGCTTTTATTTTTGCTATAGACTTGCCCAATGAAAGCTTTTACGTGTATTACACGAACGGGGTTTCAGAGCCTTCTCCGAACTTTATTAAAGGTAAAGTATCTCCTGAAAATTGCTCTATCAACTTCGAAATAAGTAATACAGAGGAGCTTTTGGTCAAGGTTCATGCGGAAGGTGAACTGGAAATTATTTCACAGAGTCGTGCTGACTCAAGTCAGGCTTTTACTTTAAGCCAACAGTTTGTGTTTAGCTCGAATGAGTACGCAAACTAACAAACGCATTAACACTCGCTGCGCTCGCTAGGGACAAAAACACGTAGGCTCCCTTCGCTTCGCTCGGTATTATAGCCTACGTATTTTTGCCCGTTATGCGGGCGTTATACGCTCTAGAGAAAATAATGCCATTTCCTGTTGACGAAAAATTTATATCAAAAGCAGAATTTGAGTTAGAAATTAAGTTTCCACTTTGCTTCTGTGAAAGAATGAAGCTGTCGAATGGCGGAAGTGTCGAAGTGGGTAAAGATGTTTTTAATCTTATGCCTTTTTATGACACTTCAGATAAAAAGAGAATTAAGAGAACCTGTAACAGTATTGTCCACGAAACAAAATCTGCGCGGGAGAACTACGGCTTTCCAAAAGACTTAGTTATCATCGGAGAAAATGGTGGTGGCGATTTTCTAGTGTTTAAAATTAATGAAACCCAGGAGGTCTCCAATACCGTTTATTGGTGGGATCACGAAACCGAAGAACTTGTATTTGCAGCAAAAAGCTTCGAGGTTTTAGATGCACGCGTATAACAAAGCGCTTAACACGTTCCCTTCGGTCACTGGGACAGTAACGCAGCGGCGCTTCGCGATTATGCCGCTACGTCACTGCCCGTTAGCTTAGCGTTAGCTGCTAAAGGAAGTCATGAGCATAATATCAATTGGTGGGCAGGCTGGTGGCCCAAAAGATGGTGGCATCGGTAGAATTAAAGTAGATCTATACAAGGCTCTACGTGATAGCTGTTCTACAACCTACTGTGAGGCTGTTGATGAGTATTCACCAGTCCTACGAGTTGATGGCTCAATTCAGAAGTTTGGTGATGAAGAGATAACTAGACTCCGTTTTGCTAAAAAGCAGCGTTATATCACCGCTGATATCCAAATCCCTGAAGCTGTTTGGTCAGGTAAAACTAAAAATGAGCTAAGAGACTACATCGCACAAAAAGTAAGGGAGTCCATCGTACTTTTTGTTGCACGCTTGAAAAAGGATAAAATTGAAGTAGATGAAGATTCTTTATTTAGGGATATTGATGTAGGAATTAGCCAATTTACTAGCATTAGTTACGAGGGCGGCAGCTAACAAGTCAAAGCACGCGGACTTGGAAAAGCTGTCACCTTTTTTGTTCCAAAAAAGTCGCCAACTTCACCAAGCCGGTGTTTGAGGCGTTATAACTACTGAAACATCAAATGAAAAAGTTAGGATCTGTAGCTCTTATACTGCTTATTGTTTTGGCATTGTTTATTAAGACAATTAGCACGTTCACTCTTTGCGGTGGTACGCTACTTCAAAATTGGATCGGTGTTGGTGCTTGCTCTAACAGCCAGAATCAATTCATTGGTTTTGGCAATTTCAGAATGGAAGGCGAAGACTTGGCTGGTGTAGTATTTTTGTTTGTTGCTCTTGTAGTTATAGGCCTTACCTACAAATTGGTAGTAAGCAAACGTGGAAAGTAGTTATAACAAACAAATTAAGTCGCCTGCTGGCGCAGGCTGGGACGCAGTTACGCGGGGCGGCTTCGCCATTATGCCCCACGCAACTGTGCCGCTTAGTTTAAAGTTATAGCCTTCAGGGAAAGAATGGAATTTATTGAACTGAACCAAATTCTTAATACCGATACTGATATAGAGCTTTCGGTTAAAAATTCTGATTGGTCAAAAGTAATCCGCTCAATTACTGCTTCGACAGGGTGGCTCAACAAAAGTGAATTCAATTCCCTTTTTTCGCCATACCTCAACCAACAAGTTTTTGCCTTCGAAACATTTGAGCGTGTGTCAAAAAAAACAGGTATAAAAAAGCGCATTAACTCAAATTTTTCTCTAACTTGGGATAACTTTGACACGTTTCGAAAGAGTACAGATATTTTGTTTTTGTACTTAGTATCCAGTAAGTTAAATTGGGTGTTTTATGCCAACAGAGATCAGTGGGAATTTTCGGCGCGGCCATATCAAGCCAATCAACTCACTCACTGCGTTCGCTGGGACGCAAACACGCGGGGCGGCTGCGCCATTATGCCCCACATGTCTGCGCCCGTTATTGGAAAGTTATGTGCCAAGAGGATAATATGGAATACAGTCCTTTATTAGAAATTCAAGAACAGACCTTGGTCATCACTCAGTCCACTTTATCCGAGTTAAAAAGTTTTAAGGGTAGCGAGTTGTTTGCTGAACTGCCCGGAAGTGTTCCAAACGAAAAACAGCTATTAACTAAAATGTTAGACTCAATTTTAGACACTCTCATTAATGGCCTTTTGCAAAATCCATCAAAGCTTTGGGTCATGGAAACGTTCTTGCCAGAATTAGAAATCATGAAAATGCAAGACACTGAAGCGAAAGAAAACTTTGGAGACCATTTAGAGATAATTATGGATATCCTAAATATAGAAAGCTCAGATGGCTTACTGAGTTACTACTTGTAAGGATGTATTGGGTGGCACATAACAAAAAAATTAAGTCACTCACTTCGTTCGCTGGGACGCATACATGCGGGGCGGCTTCGCCATTATGCCCCACATGCCTGCGCCCCTTATTTAAAAGCGTTAGAAGGCGTCAGCCTAAACTGCGTTTGGCTGTATAAAAATATCAATTCAACCGCCCTCACCTGTTGTTCCCAAC
>NZ_JAGGDM010000038.1:0-5074 GCF_017653625.1 Alteromonas sp. K632G | reverse complement strand
ACTCGAGTGGTACAGCTCCTTAGTAGACGAAGCCTGGGGTGGAGGTACATGAAATTAAATTCGTGGGGATCCCTCAGGGTCAGAGTACTTTATTGCCTAAAAAGTACTTTGACCCCACCATTTATATTTTCAGAAATCGCAAAAGTGTTTTGTCATTAGTGCTGTTTTTCGCAAACAAAATTATCGTCACACTGTGTGCACTTAAATAACGGCTCTTTTGAGCCACTTTTGTGAGGATTAACAATGCCTATTGCATTATTTGCGTTAACGTTAAGTGCGTTTGCTATCGGTACTACCGAATTTGTAATTGTGGGGTTAGTGCCCACGATAGCGTCAGATCTTGGCGTAACCCTACCCAGCGCGGGATTACTCGTCAGCCTTTACGCTGTTGGCGTGGCTGTTGGCGCCCCTGTATTAACCGCATTAACCGGTAAATGGAACAGAAAACACGTACTGCTAAGCCTTATGGCTTTGTTTGTTGCCGGTAATATTCTTGCCTGGCAAGCACCTAGTTACGAAAGTCTAATAGTGGCGCGTATCTTAACTGGCCTTGCCCATGGTGTGTTCTTTTCAATTGGCTCTACTATCGCCACCAGCTTGGTTGCTAAAGAAAAAGAAGCCAGCGCCATTGCCATTATGTTTACTGGCCTTACCGTTGCCTTGGTAACGGGTGTACCGCTTGGCACATGGATTGGACAAAACTTTGGATGGAGAGCCACATTCTTAGTGGTATCTGCACTAGGTACTATTGCACTTATTGGCAGTGCGTTACTTGTGCCAAACAACTTAAAACAGAGTAAACCTGCGTCGTTAGGCGAGCAGATGAAAGTGTTGGTTCAGCCCCGTTTAGTCTTGGTATACCTAATGACCATTCTAGGTTACGGCGGTACCTTTACCGCGTTCACTTACCTTGCGCCTATTTTGCAACAAGAATCAGGGTTTGCGCCTTCTGCGATTAGCTTGATCATGCTGGTTTACGGTGCCTCTGTTGCTGTTGGAAATATTTACGGTGGTAAATTAGCTGATAAAAAAGGCCCTATTCGCGCGCTCACTATTATCTTCAGCGCTCTAGCTATTATTTTGTTCGCCCTCACCTTCACCATGGGTCACAAAATTGCTGCAGTAATTACTATTCTAGTGTGGGGTGCATTTGCATTTGGAAACGTACCAGGCCTGCAAGTATATGTTGTGCAGCTTGCTGAAAAATTCACACCAAATGCGGTAGATGTGGCTTCAGGGCTAAACATTGCAGCGTTCAACATTGGTATTGCGGTAGGTTCATTTGTTGGCGGTGCCATTGTAGAGGGCATGGAGCTATCTGATACCGCATGGATAGGCGCTGCTATTTCTGTGTCTGCGTTAGTGGTAACAAGGTACAGCGGTTACTTAGATAAGCGATCACATTAAACGCGTAGCCTTATGGCGGGAAGTTGCAGGCAATAAACCTTACGTTAGCTTTATCCATCTTAATTTGGTTGAAGACGACGAAGCGCCGATAAAACGCCACCGATTCGGGGTTGAAACTGGCGTAAACGGGCTTATCAAAGAACTTAAGGCAATGAAAAGCGCGGGCGTTAACCATATTGGCCTTCACTTCAGGCGAAATACGCTGCCGGTTGAAGACGCAATGCAGCGAATTGCTGAGCACGTTCTACCGCATTTTCATTAGTAACGGAAATTAACAAGGAGGCATCATGCCTAACGTAAATCAGTCACAGTCTAAAATTCCTTCACTAGGTGTAGGCACATTTCGTTTAAAAGATGAAGAAGCATATAACAGCGTGACGATGGCCCTAGAAGTAGGTTTCCGCCACATTGATACCGCACAAATTTATGGCAATGAAGAAGCCGTGGGCCGGGCTATTAAAGACAGTGCCGTAGCACGTGAAGATTTATACGTTACCACCAAAGTGTGGAACGATAAGCTAAACAAAGCGAGCTTTGTTGACAGTGTAAAAGAAAGCTTGTCAAAACTTCAGCTAGATTACGTAGACCTACTGCTTATTCACTGGCCGTCACCAGAAAACGGTGAAAGCATGGAAGAATACTTAGGTGAGTTACTAAAAGTGAAAACGTTAGGCCTTGCCAAAGAAATCGGCATTTCTAACTTTACGGTGGCTCAAGTTGAGCAAGCCGTAGGTATTTTAGGTGAAGGTGTTATTGCCACTAACCAAGTTGAAGTTCATCCTTATCTGACCAACACTAAGGTGCGAGCTGCGTGTGAAAAACATGGCATTGTTGTTACCGGCTACATGCCATTTGCCGTAGGCAAAGTGTTAAAAGACGACACCATTGTTGCCATTGCAGAGAAGCATGGGGTGAGCGCGGCTGAAGTGGTTGTGGCCTGGGAGCTTGCCAACGGCCTTGTGACTATTCCATCATCCACCAAGCGTAAGAACTTGGAAACCAATATCAAAGCACTTGAGCTGACGCTTGATGCAGAAGACATTGCAAAAATTGACGCACTAGACTGCGGCGATCGTCAGGCCACACCAGACTTTGCCCCAGAGTGGGATTAGAGAGGTATTAGATAGGTATTATGCAAGCGAAGGTTTGGCAGAAATACCCCAAGTGTTTGCTTTTGAAAACCTCAACGATGCGCTTCGTTATTCTAAAGAAGCCAAACAAAAAGCAGTGGTGACTGTTAGCTAAAAGAAATGGGGGCAGAGTACTTTTCTGAAAAAAATATACTCTGCCCCTTTGATTTGGCGCTTTATTTAGTGCCTAAATGCTCGGCCAAACCAGGAATGAATTCAGCTCCATGAACAACCTCTATGCTAGAGCCACTGAAATCATCACCTATCGGTTCTATTCGCCCCCCTAAACATGTACCTAGAAAAGCTTCAGCAACGGCAAAAAATGAAAGGTTATTTTCAGGCTTGCTAAAACCATGCCCTTCATCGGAGTAAAGCACATACGTTACAGGTATATTGCGCTTTTTCATCGCTTCCACGATTTGGTCAGACTCCGCTTGTTTTACTCTAGGATCATTCGCTCCTTGTCCAATGAGTAAAGGCTTTTCTATCTTGTTCACATGAGTGATAGGCGAACGCGCTTTAAGCAGAGCTAACCCTTCCTCAGTATTTGGATCGCCTATCGCATGATAAAACACCTGACGAAAGCTTTCCCAGTAAGGAGGAATAGAGTCGAGCAAGGTGGTTAAGTTTGATGGCCCAACAATATCAACGCCACATTGGAATGCTTCTGGGGTAACAGTGAGCCCGGTTAACGTAGCATAGCCGCCGTAACTTCCTCCCATAATGGCGACTTGGTCATTCGATGTAATACCTTGCTCTATCGCCCATTCTTTCGCATCAATTAGGTCGTTGTGCATGGCACCCGCCCACTCTTTATTTCCTGCGTTTACAAACGCTTTACCAAAACCTGTTGAAGCGCGAAAGTTAACTTGTAACACGCTGTACCCTCGATTTGTTAGCCATTGCGCTAAAGGGTTAAAGCCAAATTCGTCCCTCCCCCAAGGGCCGCCATGTACCAATAAAACCAATGGGGAAGCGTGCTCAGCTTTGCCGTCTTGGTTAGGATCTGCCTCCAAGGGTATAGACAAATAACTCACTAAATCTAGATTATCTCGTGATGGAATCACCACACCATGCATAACAGAAAGAGGTAGGTTATTAATTTCTGGCTGAGTAATAAATAAGTCCGATAATTCACCGGTTGTAGTATCAAATACTTTATAAATAGGTGATTGATTACTTTGGTCAGTAAATACAGTCCAAAGAGAATTATCAATTGTTTGCGCTAAAACTTGTGAGCCGCCACTTAATTGGCTGTTCAGCTGTTTAATGGGGTCAATGAGAGCATCATCTATGGCGTGCCATACAGGCCTAATATAGTTTAGTACGTAAGCTAGGGGCTTATGGGTACGGGGATGAAAAAGTACATTTGTTACATCTACTTTATCACTACTAGCAATGGAAGTAGGTTTTGTGTCTCCCAATGGTAGATATACGAGAGCCGCAGTATTTCGCTCCCGCGTATCTATCATGTATATTCCTTCATTGCGTTGATCGAAACCGAGAATATTGAAAGATGATGAATCTGCGAAGGAAACTTCAAACCAAGGATTCCATTCATCAAAGGATTTAATAAAAACATGGCTTGCCCCATCTTCTGCGGTCTTTACCGCGACACGCGCGTTTAACTTATTATCAAGTACGAAATAAGAAAAACCGTCGTTTTGAATAATTAAGCTGCGCTGCCCAGTGGCGACGTCTACCTTATACACGTCGTGCCATTTTGCATCGCGGTCATTCATACCAACAACAACTATGCCTGGAAATGCCGCGTTCTGATCCATCTGGCTAGCTTGCACACCTGCATAAGGAGTTAAGTCCTTTATGTCACCGCTGTCTAAATCTATTCGGTACAAATGCCAATTTTCATCCCCATTTTTATCTTGGGTGAAAAATACATATCGACTGTCTAATGACCAAAAGTGAAGAGGAATACCGCGTCCTGAATCTTGCGTAACGGGGGTCGCGCTGTCGAAATCACCAACTTTGCCAACCCAAATATTCATGACACCATCTACTGGCGCTCTAAAACTCATGCTGTTGCCATCTGGGCTGACGCGCCCTTGATAGCGGCTTGGATTGCCGAACAAAACTTCTCTGGAAATAAGCGTTGGCGGCAATGTTTGTGGGTTAGATAAATCGGAAGCTTTTTGGGATGTTTGCTTTGTTTGGGTAACGCAACCGGGTAAGTTAAAAAGCACGCCCAACATGAACGCACAAAAAATGATCTTTTTCATTTTCTTTCCTTGTAGATAGCCTTGTATATGGGCCAATACTACTTGGCTTAACCTTTGTCCCTGTGTAGTAGCTTTTTAATATAGTCACAGATAAACAAATACTACAACATACTTCGCGAATTAACGTATTTCGCTATAAACGCTACATCCCCTTAAGACATCCGTTTGTAATAATTTGAGAGAGTATGCAAACCATTTGATATTAGGTGACAGAAAGCAAGACCCCCCTGTGTCAGGATAGTTGTCGCCTCAGTTTTTCATAGTATTAGACAGGGTGCGGAAGTTAGGCATGAGTGAGAC
>NZ_JAGGDM010000037.1:0-5392 GCF_017653625.1 Alteromonas sp. K632G | reverse complement strand
GAACTCAGAAGTGAAACGTATTAGCGGCGATGGTAGTGTGGGGTTTCCCCATGTGAGAGTAGCACACTGCCAGGTCCTATTCGAAAGAAGGGCTATCCTAACGGATAGCCCTTTTTTTATGCGTGTAAAAAGTCAAACTTAGTGTTACACCTTTAAATTAAAGCGCGTCAATCAGAAGGTTACTAAGCTTTCTCTAAGAAAGCGGTAAAAGGCTCTCGTTGCTTGACTATAAAAAGCAAAGTACTGGGAAGATCTTAATAAAAGAAAATTTACTGATCATAATATCAGGGCAAGAAAACGCCATCATATACACTGTATAAATTCGCAAACCAGAATAAATTACTTATAAGTCTATTAAACGACTAATTGATATTGCTCTATATGATAATAAAGCAGTGTTTATAGTTTACGGAATGAGGTATTGAACCGCGGTAAATCAGAACTGCTTTCTTTACAGCAAGAAACGTAATACAAACACTATCGGCCAGAACCAACGTTATTTTATCAATATGTTGAACGACATTACCCTGAACAACGCAATAAAAAAGCCTATCATGATGATAGGCTTTTGTGGTTTCGCGATGAGAGCGCAGTTGCGCACGCTTTATCTAAATTGGCTTATGCCTAATCTTATTTTTCGATGACTGCGAACTTACCATCGGTGTGAACAAATCCCCAAATAGTGTTGCTATCTTTCACATAACCCCAGTAGCGTTGTTGGCAATTAGCCACTTGGTAACCACCTTCTGGGTGTTGATCGGTCAGTCTGTAATAGGTTGAATAGTGGTCAGAGTAACCGCTTTCGACGTAACATTCATCAGCAAAAGCCGGTACCCATGACTGTGTTGCTTCGTCATAGCGACCAACGGTTAAGTCAGTCAAGACATACCCTTCAGGAGCGGTCATTACTAGCGTCATGGCGTCAGCAAAATCTAGACTATCCGCTAAATAGCGACCATTCCAGTTGGCGTCATTACCACTAGGATTACCATTGGCTAGATCTGGATTTAATGATGCTTCAATATCGGTACCTTTCACAAATTTTCCATCACGTGTTGTATGAGTTGGATTATTCACTTCTTCACCGTTTTGGTTAACATAGGTTAGTGATGCAGACTCTCCTTCAGCTAAAACACCAGTATCTACGTCGACGATGGGCGCAATTAAATCGCCATATTGGTTGAAGTGCGAACCTTCTTGGGTTTGATTTCCACTAAGGTATAACACATCAGATAAGGTAGTAGCGTTGTTATCCACAAACCAACTCATGGAAAATAACTCACGTAGACGTTCCACTTCCCCCACAGTAGCGGCATATGAGCTATTATAGGTAAGGTTATAGCCATCGATAATGGTTGCTTGCGATCCTATGTAACCCTCATCCGTTGGCGTTTCGGAATGGGCATAATAGTTTTGGTCGGGCGCAACCACTCTAATGGTTGCATCTGTGGTACGGGTGTTTTCATCTAACACTTGCCACTTAACTTCGTTACAAACTTGGGTCGTGACCGCACCCTCTACCATATAATCGCCTGAGTATGTACACCACGCATTTGTATCGTAATCATAGTGAGCGCCCAAGTTCATATCCACTTCAGTCAGTGTATGATCAGCGTAGTAAGCTTTGCTAGTAATCTGACGACCGTTAACTTCAACAACAACAAATGAAATACCATTTCCTAAATCAGACGTAATACTTGCGTACTTGGTCCCTTCGCTGTTGGTTAAATCTCCCCCAGTGATGGAGTCATAGAAGTTGTTAATGAACAACCCCGTTTCATGCTCATCATGCATACCGTATAAATCTTCGTAAGCTTTCCATGATGCATTGCCACCGATGATTTGTGTGAAGCCATTAGCGGTATCTTTGTCATCGGAGGTAGGGTGAATTAAGCTACGTGAGTACTGATGATCATGCCCTGCAATATAGGTAACTTGATAATTATTGAACAAGTTTAATATGTCAGCAGCTAGGCCAGGCTCAGCTTCATCTTGCAACTGCAAGTAGCCCAATTGGCCGATATCGTAGCCATTTAAACTTGGTTCTTCTAGCTCTTCATATGCACTAGTTGCAGTTTCTAGAGCATTGCTATAAAACGCAATTTCTTCAGCTGATGCATTATTTTCAATGGCATCATCTAACGTTGCTTGCGCTGCATCTTTAGCTTCTTGTAAAGCAATTCTTTCAGCTACATATGCATCGTAAATTTCAACTTGATAGGTTTGAGGACGCTTTTTAGTTGATAGCGGCTCATGTCCAAACGCCACAACATGATCTACGTCTTCGGCATTAGCGATAATAATTTCTTTCAACCAGTCTCTTAAAATTGTCCATGTTCCTCTATATGCGCTGCTATATAGCTCTGTAAAATAGAAATCTAAAGCAATAAACATGGTTTTATCTTCAATGAAATAATAAACCAAGTCTTCTGCACCAGGGAAACCTATGGCTTTCCCATTATCTAAATGTTCGCGAACTAATGCACCTGTATATGCTTGATACAATTTGTAGCCCTGGTCAAAATCAACCTGCTCATAACCTTCATAAGGGTTAATATCATTAAAAACATTGTTGACTGACTGACGTTCCCATTCTTGTTCGTTGGTAAACCATGCTGGCCAGTTTCTTCCATTAACAATTTCGTGATTGCCTCGCGCAGGAAATACACTGATCCCTGCATCGGTTAATGGGCCGGCAACTTTCTCCATCCACTGTACATAATCAGACTCCGCACGGTATTCAGTGATATCACCTGTTGCCAAAACTAAATCAACATCTAGCTCTATCATTTTATCAGTTACGGCTTCAACTAAAGGTAAAGGCAGAACTTTCCAGTCAGGGCCAAAATCTTTGCGATCTTCAGGCGCAACTACAATAGGCTCGCCGGCACTATCTACTTCAATATAAGGGTGGAATGGGTCTTCAACGTTAACTAAGTAGCTAACACCATCTTCATCCCAATCGTTGGCTTTAACCGCGTCATTTTGACTTTCAGTGCCGGCATCGTAATAACCATCACCGTTGTAGTCTACGCCTACGTATTCTTTGATGGACAAGGTGTTACCGTCTTTATCAACGTCCACGTACAACGACATATTGTCATCATCTCGACCTTGGGTATCTGGAAAAATAGCAAAACGTAAGATTTTATCTGAATCTTCGAAGAGAATGTTTGCCCCAGAGGTGGCATTACTACCTAGAACCGGCGCTTGTGCTGTTAAAGCATCAAGGGTTGCCTGAAGGGCTTCGATTTCGGCTTGTAACCTAGCAATATCTTCAATTGTGGTAGCATTGTTGGATGCTTCTTGTAAGGCTACTAACTCTGCAGTCATTGCATCAATCTGTGCTTGCATTGCAACAATAGTGGCGTTCAATGTAGCAACTTCTGCTCCATTTGAAGTATCTATGTTGTCGAGTTCGCTTTGTAACTCTTCAACTTGAGCTTGCAGTGCACTCACTTCGGCGTCGTTGTCGTCACCAATACTACAAGCGCTAAGTACGCCTACAGCGACTAACGTTAGCGTAAAATATTTCAACTTCATGGCTGTTCCCTCATTAAAAAAATAATTTCAAAGCTAATATCGCGTTTCAAATTGGCGATATTAATCAAGTTTCACTGCCTATAAGACGGCGTTAAAATTAATAAGGGGACAGATTTTTTTATATATTTTCCCGAGGCTAATTTGTCATTAAGTTGTCACAATAAAGCCTTATTTAAACGCTCAGGTGTAGTGGTAATGCTGAGTGTTATTCATTATGACTAACAAGTTTGCACTGACTGGTTTTATGTAGATTTGAAGGTGAATTTCACGGTGTCATTGGTATCGCAAAACGAAGTGTTAGGATTTCCTGGTATTCCGACTATATAAGTACGAGCGGATATGGATATGAAAAAATGACCCTTTGGGTAAGCTGATGGATGGAATATCGGAGGCAGAGCCAAATTAAACCAGTAATATCATGTTTCACTTCGATACAGACAATACCTACAAATACCATTATGGTAATGGCAACAAACTCAAATTAGATATAGTGATAAGAAGAGAGAAAAGGATGTCTGAGAAAATTGTATTAGAAGCAACCTTCAATCCGTCAGTCAAAACCTATTGGTTGTTAAGCTTGTTATTATTTTCAACGCTTATAGTCATTGGCATTCCATTACTTGTTTTATCCATTCCGATATTTTATCTAATCAGCAGTAAAATGATTGCTGCAATGTCCGCAATCATCACCGAACGAAAACTCATAGTAAAAAAAGGTATTTTCAACAAGGAAGAGAAAACAATTCCGCTTGAGAAGATAACAGATGTAGCTATGACCCAAGGCCCGTTAATGCGCATGTTTAATTTATACAGGTTGTCTTTTGAGACTGCAGGACAATCAGCTCAGGGCGCACTTGTTTCGCTTATAGGAATTGAAGATGCTATCAATTTTAGAGAAACCATTTTAAGCCAAAAAGATAAAGCTGTTCAGGGAAATAGATATACAGCAGAAGTCGAGACAAATACTAAAGACGACTTCGCCTTACTACTGCAAAGTACACAGCGGATAGAAGCATTATTAGAGAAGCTGGTTAATTCAAAGTAAAAGTTACTGTAATGAGAAGAGGTAGTAACAGGCTTTAAGTACTAATACCCTCTTAGTCAGACAATCTTCCGCTCGTACTCTAGATGATAATTTATCTCTATTAAGTCACCCGCCAAATCATGTGTCTTCGTTGTGGACACTAAACTGTGCTGGTGAAATATTGCCAAGCAAGATAATAGAGTAGATAAATTACACCTGACTAATGACCATTACTTACAAATGGCAGCAATTCAAGATCGCAGCTACAAGTGCCTAGTAAACTAGCAAACCCAAACTGAAGTTATAAACACAGTAAGTACAGTGGCTGTCTTAGCGATTACTTGTGGGTAATGGCGTATATAGCATACATAGGGTGAACCAAGTCCATACAATTAATTATGAGCTACGACGGTTTATGATGACATAGAGAAGTGAGTAGTGTGCTGCTAACAATATATGTGTGGTTAGCAATACAGTAAGAAAGCGTAATCAGCCTTAAACCGGTGTAAAAGAGGGCGAATAGCTAGTTTGGAAAACTTTATAAAATTATTTTAAGAAAAGTGTTGATCCAAAAGCTGATTCGCGTAGAATGCGCGCCTCGCTTCAAGGAGTTGGCAACAATAACAAGAAGCGGTTTTCATTAGCTCTACGGAGTTAACAACGGTTCGAAAAGAAATTTACGAAAAACGTTGACACTGAAAACAAGAAGCGTATTATACGCCTCCCGCTTCGAGAGAAGCACTCATCAAAAAGGCAATGGCCGTTCGGGTGAGGTGAGGAAGTCTAAGCAACTATATGTAGTGTTAGTCCTCCTTGCGCAAAAAC
>NZ_JAGGDM010000036.1:0-6054 GCF_017653625.1 Alteromonas sp. K632G | reverse complement strand
GCTACTACTAGGATCGCGCCGTCCATCTGAGCAGCACCGGTGATCATGTTTTTAACGTAATCAGCGTGTCCTGGGCAGTCTACGTGAGCGTAGTGACGAGTAGGAGTGTCATACTCTACGTGAGATGTAGAGATGGTAATACCACGAGCTTTTTCTTCAGGCGCGTTATCGATTTGATCGAAAGCCTGAGCTGAACCACCGTATGTCTTAGAAAGAACAGTAGTGATTGCCGCAGTTAGAGTAGTTTTTCCGTGGTCAACGTGGCCAATAGTACCAACGTTTACATGGGGTTTCGTACGTTCAAACTTTTCTTTTGCCATTTCTATTATCCCAGCAAAGTTACTTTAAAAATTTATGAAATTCTATAAACATGAGCTGGGGAGAAACTGGTGCTGATAGGCAGATTTGAACTGCCGACCTCACCCTTACCAAGGGTGCGCTCTACCAACTGAGCTATATCAGCACTGATTTGGAGCGAGCAGTGGGAATCGAACCCACATCATCAGCTTGGAAGGCTGAGGTAATAGCCATTATACGATGCTCGCAAATCCTAATTCTCTGGCCACCTCATAAAAAAGTGGTGGAGGGGGCAGGATTCGAACCTGCGAAGGCTGAGCCGTCAGATTTACAGTCTGATCCCGTTGACCGCTTGGGTACCCCTCCAGATTGATGGTGCCGACTGCCGGAGTCGAACTGGCGACCTACTGATTACAAGTCAGTTGCTCTACCAACTGAGCTAAGTCGGCACTACATCAAGTGGGTGCGCATTCTAGAGTAATGAATTACTCAGTGCAAGTGTTGTTTTGAAAAATTTTACTTTTTCTTTTTTGACCGATAAAAACTTATCAATCAAACCAGTTACGTAAGAAGCTCGCTTCTTGCGTAGCGGGCCAAACCTTGCACCACCAAATGAGCGGGACGAATCCTAACATCGCTTTCAAGGAATGCAAACATTTTTTTGTCTCCACCCCCTAAAATTATATCAAAATCGGTTTGTTTGCTGGATAAGTAATCAACAGCGCTCAAATAAACACCATACACTGCGGCATAGCACCCTGTTGCAACACATTCTTCGGTATCGTTGCCTAGGGTGAGACTGGTCGGAATTTCGTCATTTGCATACACTTTCTTAGTGGAATTAAGTAATGCTTGTTTCATTACTTGAAAGCCTGGTGTGATCCAACCGCCTAAATGTTGACCATCTACCACAAAATCAACTGTAATTGCTGTGCCCACATCCATCACAAAAAATGCTTTTTGTGTTTTTTCTGCAGCACAAACCATGGCAAGCCATCGATCGACCCCCATTTTTTTTTCGTTTTCGTAACTATTTTTTATGCCGAAGGCTTCTCGTTCGGTATTTTTCTCTTCAACGGCAATATTTCTTTGTTCGCAAGCGGCGAAAATTTGTTCGACCGCATCCGCTTTTCGTACTGAGGCTAAATATAAGTGGGAAATATTTTGCTGTTTATCGATAAAAGACAGTAAATCGGATAAATTTTCTGTGGCCGTTGGTTCGTTTTCAGCATCAGATAACAAACAATATTTAAATCGTGTATTACCAACGTCCACTAAAACGACATTTTTATCGGTTACCACGTAAGCTAACCTCTCCACCGTGGAATCGAGTAATGCCATCTTGCGTTTCAACCAACAACGCACCGCTGGCATCTACGCCTCTATCAATTCCGGAAAAACGCTTTTCACCCATTTGCAGCACAATTCTTTTATCAGCATAGAGGTCTAGCGCTTCCCAATGGGGCGCGAACGGGCCAAAACCTTGCTGGGTAAACTTAGGTAACAATGTCCAAAGTGATTTTATTATGGCTGCCGCTAAACTATTTCTATCTGGCGTGTGTCCTAAATAAGATGTTAAGTCACTATGAGGTTGTCCAACGTCATATTGGCTATCAGGAACACACACATTTAAACCTATTCCAATGACAGAATGCGCAGTAGCACCAATCTGCCCTTCTACTTCTATAAGAATGCCGGCGAGCTTTTTACCTTGAAGGTAAATGTCGTTAGGCCACTTCAGTTCAGCATCATCTACACCCAAGTCTTTTAATGCTTCACATACTGCCAAACCCACCATTAACGACAAACCCGCCATGCTTTGGTAACCATCAGGGAAAGACCAATACATAGAAAACGTTAAGCTCCCCCCAATAGGCGCTAACCAGGTTCTACCATGACGGCCACGACCCGCCGTCTGAATTTCAGCGAATATTGCATCACCATCAGCTAATTCATGACGGGCATTAGCAATGCGCTTTTTCATTTCTGTATTAGTAGAAGGTAACACCGACTCAACATCTATCATGGCGCGCTTAGTATTACCTAAGTGCTTCTTAATACTCTCTGCATTTAACAAAGAAAAACCTCGCTCTAAACGGTAACCCTTACCTTTAACTTTAAAAACATCTAATCCCCAGTCAGAAAGCTGAGAAATATGGCCTGCTACAGCAGTACGGGAAAGGCCAACTTGTTGCGCTATGGTTTCACCTGAATGGAAGTGTCCATCAGACAACAAGGCCAATATATGTTTTCTTACTGATTTTGATGCCTGCCTCATAATTGCTGTCTCATAATTGAATGAGTCCTTCCCTACCAACTAAACGTACTTCTGGCTCGAGCGTTATTTTAAATTCACTTTCTACCGAATTCATTATCTCTTTAGCTAGGGCAATTAGGTCATTCCCCTGCGCGTTTCCTATATTAGTTAATACTAGCGGCTGTGTAGGATGACACCTAACGCCATTAAGCGCCTTTCCTTTAAAACCCATCTGATCGATAAGCCATGCAGCAGGTACTTTTACCTGATTTTCTGACACCGGATAACTCGGTATATCAAGATAATGACATTTCAGTTCTTCAAAATGCGCTAATGCAATAACAGGGTTCTTAAAGAAACTACCTGCATTTCCAAGCTCCTTAGGATCAGGAAGCTTGGCTTTTCGCACTTCTATTACCTTATTAAAAATATCTTTCGCACTAGGGGAGTCTATAGGCGACAATTCACCATAACTCGCCACAACGTCGTACGCCTTGGGAAGTGTAAAATTCACTTTGGTGATAAGCGCTTTACCATATAAGGCGTGTTTAAAAATACTATCGCGGTAACCAAACTGGCAATCCGACCCCTTAATAAGAAAGGGCTCTTTTGTTTCAAGTAGTATCGCTTCTATAGAATCTATGAAGGAATGTACCTCTACACCGTAAGCCCCAATATTTTGAATAGGCGATGCGCCTACGGAACCTGGGATCAGCGCAAGGTTTTCAAGGCCAAACCAGCCATTTTGCATACACAGCGATACAAACTCATGCCAATCTTCCCCCGCCCCAACACTAATATGATGATGTGATTCGGTGTCGTAGTGGCTAATACCCTTAATTTTATTTACTAGCACCACTCCTTCGAAGTCATCCAAAAATACAGAGTTACTTCCGCCGCCTAAAATATATGTATTAACTTCTGGATTGTAGGCTTGTAAAAATGAATCTACAGAGTCGAATTCGACGATAGATGCGCAATTCGAAGCTAAGGAAAAAGTATGATATTGCTGTAATGAGGGCATAGCACTTTATAGAAGAATAATAATGCGCTAATGGTAGGTGAAGCTGATGTTAATTAAAAGCGGTTTAGATCAACCGTATTTTTGTTATATACCAACGTGCATATTTTATGGTCAACTCGGAAAAAAATAGCACAACTCGAACTTGGTAAAGACAAAATGCTACTTCTGATTTTAGTCACTTCAGCTGCTGTCTATTTAGGTTAACAAATTAGGAAAGCGTGAGACCGCCATAAAAACTATGAGAGAATTTTTAGTCGCCGAGCCTTCTTTCAAAGGCCTGTCGGACCTCAGGTAGCGATACATTTGTGAGCAATTGTTTCAACAATGCCTTATCGGAGGAAGGTGCTCGATATATTTCCTCTAAAACAAGCTTATACCTAACATCTACTTGTAGTTTAGCATTCTTCACGAAGGTCTTGAACGATGGATCATTAAGCCTAGCATCCATGTATTGACGATAATTCTCAAATGAACTTCCATCAAAAATTAGTTTTTCGCTGTTATAAGAAGACTTAAACCCGTGACGATTACTTTTTAGGGTTTGTGTTCTTTTAGTCGCTATCGTGTTAACGGGCCTTCCGCGTAATAATGTAGCAATGTATTCGAATTCAGAGCGCTCTTTTCGGTGTAAAATAAATGCATTTTTAACCTCGCCGTCTATCACACATTGTGATCTTTGTTCGTTTATAGTTTCTAACTTCTTTCCATTTTCATATCTTTGATTTAATCCATCATCAAGAACATTATGGGGGTTCATTCGTTCGGGACGAAGGTATGATCTATATAGGGTTTTTAACTGCTTTGCGCTTTCCGCTTCATTGATCTTATCGATTGCGGGGCCATAGAGGATTTCCCGTTCTAATTTGTTCTTCCATTGAAACGATATAGTATCAAAATTCCCAATTTGGCTACATATGTCTGAAATTTTATTAGAAAAATTAATTGGCACCCAAAATTCATCAATATCTAGAAACATCAAGGCGTGAAAATCGCGACTGTTACTTTTGCGAAAGGCTTCCCTATAAATATCTACTTGAGGGGTACGAGAGGCAGAGTTAAATATATTATCCGCATTAATCAAATTCACTGGGAGCTTTTTTAATAGAGGAGCTAAATCTTCGGTGTTGTCACTACACCCATTGTAATAAATATCAACCTGTGAAAAACCTACGTACAAATGGTGAAAAATCCATTCTAATAAATAGGCAGATTCATCTTTCGCTATAGCAACAAGCTTGACGGGCTTAACTTCTTTTGGCGAAAAAAAACGTCTTAGCCTAAGCGAAGCAGACTTTTGTAGAAACAGTAATCGTCTTTTAATCGAATAGTATTTTGAAACTAACAAATGGTACTCTGTATACAGGATAGGACATATACTTTATCAGCTAAGCCCTTTGAAAAGTGGCCGATATGATACACAAAATGTAAAAAAGAAATAGCATTTCCTCTATCTATCAAAGTTTGCTCATTCCCCTCATGACCGAGATGAAGCCTAATATTAGGACTGAATGTTTACCAATAATAAGCGCATATTTAGACCCTCTTTAAATTATATCCAACAGTAAATTTAATCTACACACCTGTATTAGAGAAAGGTAATTCGTGTAGTTCCATGTATATATTTCACTGTTTACCGACAATGCTATATTAATAAGCGCTGATCACTTTGCTATTGGGCGATAAATCATAAGGTTAGGTAGTGGCATAAAATATGAATCTTTATTTCTTAAACTTAAACGTTTTGTCTCTTTTTGAAAAGAACGCACTAAAGTAAATGGAGTTTATTATGAACAAGCTTTCACTTTCTATGTTAATGAGCACACTAATTACGAGTTCGGTAATGGCCTCGTCCAACGGTAAGATAGAGACTAGTTTTACCGGGTTAGATTCTGATGGTGACGAATTACTCACATCAAGTGAATTGGAAGGAACATCATTAGCGCCTTATCTAGAAAATATAGACACAAACGGTGACTCTGCTATAAACCTTTCTGAATTTAACGAATACGTAAAAGCAAACACCAGCAAGTTCAGTGAGGATGTTATCGCGACAGTTGACGAAAATAGTGTAGAAGACGCCGTTAGCGTAGAAAAGGTAGATGACGTAGAAAACAGTGCCATGGTATCAGCGGTTGTTGTTAATTTTGAAAAAGCGGATATAAATGGAGATGGTACATTGTCATCTGCTGAAGTATCTAAAGCCAATATAGACGGAAATTTCACTAAAATGGATAAAGATGGGGATGGGGCACTCACCAAAACAGAACTTGAACATTATCTGAAAATGAAAGGTAAGCACTAAGTATCTTTGTTTTCATACAATGAGTACTGCAGATTTAGAACCGGCCTAGCTTGACTTTCTTACACGCATAAAAAAAGGGCTATCCGTTAGGATAGCCCTTTCTTCGAATGGGACCTGGCAGTGTGCTACTCTCACATGGGGAAACCCCACACTACCATCGCCGCTAATACGTTT
>NZ_JAGGDM010000035.1:0-6176 GCF_017653625.1 Alteromonas sp. K632G | reverse complement strand
GTTTTCTCCCTTGGTTTGGTCGCCTATTAGGATAAACTCAGTTTATGCTGATAGGGAGGAGGCTCAATGATTATCAAACCACTCAAGGCTCTCGCTTCGCTTGCTGGGACGCTAACACATGGGCTGCGTCACTTCGTTCCTAATTTTAGCCCATGTGTTATCGCCCCTTAGTGGGGTGTTATGTTTCGAGTAAACCATGGCATTAATTGAAGATTTTGAGAAAAAAGCAATTACTCTGTTGTGTAGTGGAATTTTACCCAACTCGGTCTTGCATTCGGTTATAAACTTTCCAGAGTCAGTAGAAGTAAAATTCACTGGCGCGGAATATATGCTTTTTATCAAGCACTTTGAACTTCCAACTGACCAACTGAAATTCGAACAACCTAGTGTTGCAGGAGAGTATCAAGGTCATCAGCTTACATTCAACATATTCATCGATGCTCAGATACTTTGCTTAGAATGCTCAAATTATTTAGGTCTTTGCATCTCAGAAGAGATAAGAAAAGGTAGTATTTGGGTTCATGCCACATAACAAAAAAATTAAGTCACTCACTTCGTTCGTTGGGACGCTAACACGCAGGGCCGCTTCGCTATTATGCCCTACGTATTATCGCCCCTTATTTAAAAGTTAGGTGCTGAATTGTGAGTTTTAGATTTTTCGTACTGTTTATATTTTCCTGGCCGGTAGCTGCGGGGGAACTGCATCTGGTATTTAGAGAATCTCACTTTCTGAACCAGTATCGGCACGAATTTTATATAAATGAGGCACAATACGTTTACATCGATGATCATTTCAAACTAAATGATGAAGGTAAATGGGTGCCAAAAATCCCAGCGTTAAAGATAAAGACTTTGAATTCAGACGACCAAACAAAGCTTATTAACCAACTAGTAGAGTTGGGAGTTGGCGAGTGGAAATCTGAATATCCCGCAAGTGATGTCTCATTAATTTGCGACGGGTTATCATTCACGCTTTACGTAAAGTCCGACACGCTTAATATGTATTCATCTGGTGGGTGTGACTTTCCGCCAAATTATGAAAAAGTCAGACAAATACTAGAAGATTTATGAACGCACCTAACAAAAAAATCATGTCGCCCGCAGGCGGGCTGGGACACAAACAGGCAGGCGGCTTCGCCATTATAGCCTGCCTGTTTGTGCCCCATATTTAGGTGTTAGTTGCCTACAGGAAATTTTTGCTTTTGGTGTAAAACTCGAAGAATGTGAATAATGTCGTCTTTTATGAAATATGAAACAATCATTGAAACCTCTGGAATTATTAACAATCTTCCCGGTATACCCTCTCTCTCAACTCCCATAAAAGGTTGCTGGTTCAAGTTTTCAACTTTATTCTCAATTATTGCATCAGTTTTTTCTGCTGCTAATGGGTTAAATTCGTATAAAAACTCGAAAATAGCCTCACGATCATCCAACGAACTTTTTTCCCATAAGATCATTTTTTGGCTTTATTCCTAATTTTCATTTTTCGAGCTTCCATGTCCAAGTTCGCTTCTTCATGACTGACGAACTTACTTTTCCCACTCTCTAATTTACTGAACGCAGCATTAACCTCTTCAGTAAGCCACTGATCATGAGTAATTATTTTTCGTTGCTGTTCAGCGAGTTCTTCCGTAAGCTCTCTGCAAGCGTCACTTAAAGTGCGTCCTTGGCTTTCGGCCATTATCTGAGCTAGCCGTTTAGTTTCTTCATCTACTCTAAACTGAATACGGGTATCCATGGTAAACTCCTTATGAAATGTACACACAAATGTTAGCACACCTATTGAATTTACGGCAACTAACAAACGCATTAACTCAGTCGCTGGCGCTCCTTGGGACAAAAACACGTAGGCTCCCCTCGCTTCGCTCGGTATTATAGCCTACGTATTTTTGCCCGTTATGCGGGTGTTATGTAGCAAAGGGAATTCAAAATGAAGCATTCTGAAGAACAGCTTTTTAAAGCCGTAGATGAAATTTTGTTTTACCTATGGGACCCTCTCGATTGCAAGGAAATACCAGCTGCGAGAGACGAATACCGTTCATATGTACCCAAGGTTCTTGATTATCTCACCTCTGATAACAACGAAGAAAAAATAGCAAAGTACCTCGCTGGTTTAGAGATAAATTCAATGGGAAGAAGTGTCGCTTCACAAAATTCAATTGAAATCGCAAGAATACTTATCGAAGCAAAGGATTGGTGTTTTGGGTAAGCTACATAACAACTCAATAAACTCACTCACTTCGTTCGTTGGGACGCATACACGCAGGGCCGCTTCGCCATTATGCCCTACGTGCCTGCGCCCGTTATTGAAAAGTTAGAAGGCGTCAGCCTAAACTGCGTTTGGCTTTATAAAAATTCCAGTTCAACCGCCCTCACCTGCTGTATCAAAATCGCCCTGGCTTTTGGTGGTTTTAACTTCGCCGCATTAACTTCAAAGGTCGCGCAATAGGCGCTTTATCGCCAAGTTCTTAATTCAATTTAGCAAGCGCCATTGCACTTGGTAGCTCAAATGGCGGCTTGCTCTAGTCAAATCACCAACATTACTCCATTGGCATTTTACTTGTTTGCTTTAACAATCAATCGTATGCTGGCTTTATTAGTTTTTAGAACTTCCAAAGGTAAAGGCTCTGCTTCTAACAAAGCGCTTAAGCCACTCCCTTCGGTCGCTGGGACGCCTATACGCGGGGCGGCTTCGCCATTATGCCCCACGCATCTGCGCCCCTTAGCTTAAAGTTATGCGATAAGGATATCGATTTGAATTTTCTGGTTGTCTTAGCTAGTTCTAGATCTAACGGTAATACTGCAAAGCTATCTAAAGAGATAGCAGAAAGCCTTCACGCTCAAATTGTTGACCTTCAAGAGCTATCGATTTCGTATTTTGATTACAAAAGTCGCAATATTTCTGACGACTTCATTCCGTTAGTTGAACGCATGGTATTATCAGACTTTGTTGTATTCGCTACGCCTGTATACTGGTATTCAATGTCGGCACAGTTGAAAACCTTCTTTGATCGGTTTACTGATTTGCTCACTGTAAATAAAGAGCTTGGTCGAAAACTGCGCGGCATGCCAATATCAGTAATTGCTACAGGAACAGATGCGGAGTTGCCTTCTAGTTTTACAGGGCAATTTGAACTAATTTCTAACTACCTTGGACTGGTCTATCATGATCCTCTGTATTGTTGCTGCCCGGATGAGTTTAACCCTCAGCAACACCAGCAGGCAATTCAAGGTTTTCTTGGCAAAATCGCATAACAAACTGCTGTAGTCGCTCGCGGGCTCGCTGGGACGCAAACACATGGGCTGCGTCGCTTCGCTCCTAATTTTAGACCATGTATTTCCGCCCCTAAGCAGGGTGTTAGCTTTCAATGAAAATTAAGCATTTCAAAACAGCATTCGGTTTTTTATTCGCAACGGTCGTGGTCGCATTCTTTGCTCCAATGGCCATAGAGATGAAATTTGTGCCAATCCCTCTAGGTATCTTCGTCTGGACGTTATTGATTGTTGGTATATTGGTGCCGTTTTCAGCATTACCTATTTATCTTATTTTTACGTCATGGCTTGGATTCAACTATAAATCTGTTGTTTTGGCCGCAGTAGTCGCTGTAGTCTTGGTCTCGTCATTCTTTGTATTTCCACACATGCATGAACGCTCTGTTGTAAATGGAATAGTGTTGGCAGAAAATGGGAGTGTAACTCTTTCAGGTTATTTACATGGCTTTGAGAGACTAATTGCGTTTGCGCTGGTCGGCTTCGTTGCCGGTAACACATTCTATTTTTCAGCATCGGTAGGAAATGAAAGCTAACAAACGCATAAACTCGCTCGCGAGCTCGCTGGGACAATAACACGTAGGCTCAGTCGCTTTGCTCCAATTTTAGCCTACGTGTTATTGCCCGTTATGCGGGGCGTTATGTTTCGAGTGGATGCCAGATGAAATTTCTCTTTATATTTGTTCTTTTAGGGAGTGTAGCCTGCACGTCGTTGGATGCTGAAAAAAATGATGTGGAAAGCAATTTCTTTGTAGGCATCCAAAATGACGTTTTAGTATATGAAGGGTCGATAACCAAGTCTTCGAACTTAGCGATTTTTCAAGCATTAAAAAAATCGAAGGAAAAGCCAAAAAGACTAATTATTTCAAGTCCAGGCGGAGAAATTGGTGCAGGGATGGATCTCGGTGAGTGGATACACAGCAATAAGCTAAATATAGAAATAAAAAATCTCTGCTTATCGTCGTGTGCAAACTATGTTTTACCCGCAGCTAATATTAAATACTTACATAAAGACACAATTTTAATGTGGCACGGAAGTGCTTGGCAGAAACAGTGGGATACCACAAATTCTGACGAATCATTTTATTCTAGCTATCTACCCAAAATGAGAAAAAGAGAAGCTGCCTTTTATCGTAGAATAGGAGTCGATAATCTTATTACTGTGTACGGACATAATGAAATGACCATATGGGATAAATTAAGATCTCTTTTTGGCAATGATTTAATAGGGTGGGATTACAGCTTAGATGATTTAGAGCGATTTGGTATATCGAAAATTATTCTCATAGACAATCATTGGAATTGGCGCGAGTATCAGCCTAAAGCTCGCAATGCGATAAAACGGATTACATTAAAAAAGAATTATTCGTTTATGCTTCATAGGTTTGAAACATAAAAAAAAATTAAGTTCGCCCGCTGCGCGGGCTGGGACGCAAACACGCAGGGCGGCTTCGCCATTATGCCCCACATGTCTGCGCCCGTTATTGAAAAGTTAGGCAATATTCAGCATAAGAGTAACCTTGGAGTAGAAATATGAGTGTTAGCGATCTCTTAGCTGTTGCAGCTATATTGGTTTCAATTTTATCAGCGGTATATGCTCGCTACTCTGTCAGTGAATCTAAACGAGCAAATTCCATTGCGCTTTTAGCTGAGCGCAAACAAATCTTTAAAGATTTTTACTCTCTAAAGTCCCACATGGTAGCTTTCGGCAATAGCGCAAAAATGAAAGAAGTAGTGAAATTTAATACTTCAATGCAAGGTGCCAAGCTTCTCCTCCCACAGTCACTAGCTGATGAGTTGGATACATATTTTAAAATATGTTTTGACATGGCGAGGGTATATGAAAAGTCGAAAGGATTTATCAGTGAAATTGAGGAAGAAGCATTTGACTTGGCAGAAAAGGAAATTGAATTTGGAAATCGTTTGGAAAAGCGGTTCTCAAGTTATATTACGGCTAGTATAAATGCCTAACAAAAAAATTATGCCGTGTGCGCAAGCGCACACTGGGACGCAAAAACGTGGGCTCGCGCGAGGCGCAATTATAGCCCACGCCTTTGCGTCTCATATTTAAAAGTTAGTTATTTAGTCAGGCACCGATGAAAAATTTTATATTAACTATATTACTTGTGATGTTACCAATGGGATTATTTGCAAAGGAAAGTAAGGAACAGAAATTTTGGAAGTGGTTTGTTAAAAACGAGACTACTATTTTCGAGTTTGAAAAAGATCAGGAAAAAGTTTTAGATCTAATATCATCTAAATTAACTTCGTATAGGGACGATGTTACATATGAAATTTCTCATGTTAAGAATGGTAAACGAGAATTTATCATAAGTGCAGATGGGATTGCAGATGCGTTTCCTTACGTGGAGTTATTAGTCAAAAGTGCTCCCGAGCTTAAACTATTCTCAATTATTGCATTTCGCCCAAGAATAGACGGTTATGAAGAGTTCAAATTAGAATATGCTGGCAGAGAGTTTGACGTTTCAAAAGTTTGGGTGTATTCCCGTGTAGAAGATGGCTTCTTCGATTTAATTGTTTACCACCCTGATTTCAACGAGCAAGAATCTAATATATTTATTTCAGGCTCATATATATTACTTGATATGGCTTTAGGCGAATATGATGTGGTAAAGAATATTCGCTATATTGATCATCAAGAGCTACCTGAAAATCCTGTAGAGCTAGGTTTAAAACCTTTCGCAGATCTCAGAAAAGTATTTGATGAGTATAAAATGACTAACAAGCCACTAAAGCAGGACTCGTAACAGTTGGCTCGGTTCCGCTTCGCTCCACATTTTAGCCAACAATTACTCGCCTCTTAGTGGGGCGTTATACGTACTTTTAGGATTTACTCTCAATGGAAGACGAAGCAATTAAAGTCCAGCGGACTACAGTATTAATCA
>NZ_JAGGDM010000034.1:0-6751 GCF_017653625.1 Alteromonas sp. K632G | reverse complement strand
CAGTTTCCCTTGGTAATTAGCGCTTACGACAGAATCGCTTGGTAATTAAGATACGACAAAGTCGCTTGGTGTTAACATGATAAATTGTAGTAGCTTATACTTGGTCTGACACTTTCATTTATAGATTTAGACACCATCTGACAGGCAGCTTTAGACAAGGAACGGACAGTCACCAGTATCGATGATACTTCTCTAAGGGTTGTGTTGTATCACAAATTTTTTTTTCGCGAACTACTCTTGAGAGATTTGAGTTTCAAAATGATTGTTGTTAGATTGATAAAATGAAACATATTTTAACGCATACACTTTTCTTCTGGTGGCGCTCTAAATAGAGCGGCACTGAATTCTTACATTCTTAAGCTGCTGGAAGGTAGCTAAGATTGTAATTTCTTTTGTATCTCCAGTAGCAATCTGTTTTAGCTAGGAGATATACCCATGAATACAAAACAAGATACCGATAAAAAAGAAATTATTTTAACCGGTGATAGAGCTACAGGCGCGTTACATCTAGGTCATTATGTCGGTTCTTTAAAGCAGCGTGTAGCTTTACAGGCAATTCATGAGCAAACGATTCTTGTTGCTGATATGCAAGGTCTTACTGATAATGCTCATAATCCAAAAAAAGTGTCATCCAACATTCTAAATGTTGTTGCAGATTACCTAGCTGTTGGCATTGAACCATCAAAAACAACTATTTGCCTTCAATCACAATTACCAGCCCTTGCTGAGTTGACTATGTATTACAGCAACCTTGTAACAATCAGTCGGCTAGAGCGAAACCCGACAGTCAAAAGTGAAATCCAAAACAAAGGGTTTGAACGATCTATCCCGGCTGGTTTTTTAACATATCCAATATCTCAAGCGGCTGACATAACTGGCTTCAACGCAACATTAGTTCCTGTAGGGGATGACCAACTACCAATGCTTGAGCAAACTAATGAAATAGTGAGAAAGCTTAACTCATTAGCAGGGCGTAACGTCTTGAATGAATGTAGACCTTTATTAAGTAATGCATCACGTTTACCTAGTGTGGATGGGAAAAATAAGATGTCTAAGTCTATGGGCAACGCAATTAATCTTGGGGCTACCGAAAAAGAGATATCCGATGCGATAAAATCAATGTATACCGACCCCAATCACCTAAGAGTCGAAGATCCCGGCAATATTGAAGGAAATGTTGTGTTTACCTATCTCGATGCTTTTCATCCAGATGAGGACTATATCAGCCAATTAAAAGAGCACTATCAACGTGGAGGTCTTGGAGACGGTGCAACGAAAAAAATACTGGAAGAGTGTTTGCAGGACATCCTCCGTCCTATAAGAGAGAAAAGGACAGAGTTTTTACACGATAAAGCTCAACTAATCGATATTTTAGTCGAAGGAAGTCAAATCTCTAGAGATAAAACAGAAAAAGTACTTTTCGATGTTAAAGATATTTTTGGACTCAATATTCTCTGAATAAACTGTTTTAAACAGCCAGCTTCGAGAGGTAAACGGCTGAACCTCTTGAAGCTGTTTTTCTGTATTCGAGATAATTTAAATTTCTTTCATTCACACCAAATATTCCTGAACGGCCGGTATACGTACTCTTCTGACCGTTTGATTACAAACAATTGAACGGCAGCTTTTGGCACAACTCTGAAGTTCTGCTCATATTATTACGCCATTCAACTTGACTGCCATACTTGTGGTTCCTATTGAGCAGGAGACAACTTATGGCAATTCGAATCCATACACCTTGCAACAAAGATCGCATAATTGGACAGAAGAAACCTCTTCAGATATCACATATATGGGGTATCCGAATTCGATTAGAACTTGAAGGTCGGACGCGTGACCTTGCACTGTTCAACCTTGGACATGATAGCAAGCTACGAGGTTGTGACCTCGTTAAACTAAAAGTTTCAGACGTCGTTTGCGGACGTTCTGCGCTGAGGCGTACGAATGTCGTTCAGCAAAAAACAGGTAGTCCTGTCCAATTTGAGATAACACCAAACACGGGGGAATCGATTTTGGCTTGGGTGAAGAAAGCAGAACTAAAAGCGTCTGACCACCTTTTTAAATCCCGTATACACGGTGCTGAGCACATATCAACTAGACAATATAGGAAGTATATGGCTAACTCTCTAATGAGCAAGAGCTAACCAATATTCCTCTAAATTCACCACTCAAACCGTTCTTCTGATTGCCTTGACTTTAATTCTTCATCGGCCTTTTCTTGTTCTACCCTTTTCTTTAGCCTGCTAAGTGTCATTTTGGTGCTTTCTACAACATCAGAGTTTTCGTGTGAAAGAAGCTCCTCAAACATTTCAGCTCTTTGTTCAATTATGGATGCACGTGAACCAATCCAAGACATTGGGATAGCAGCTCTTTCGAAAGCTTCAATCACTAACCACGGCTCAGGACTTTTGTTAACTAGAGCTTTTGCCAAGTTGGTTAGTATAAGATGTTCACCATTCTTCTCATATGGAGTGACCGACGATGCTAGAGTTTTAAATCTGGATATTGGTGATTCTTTGCACCACTCTATAGCTTTATCAAGAGGAAGTTTAGAGAATGGACTCGTTTCTCTAGATAAATGACTAGTTGTGATTTCACCTAACACATTATCATCTTTGAGAAATACATCTAAGGCTTGAGTCGGCTGTAGTTCGATTACAGTTGATAGAAACTCACCATAATCAAAAGCATAAACTTTATAAGTAGCTATGCCTTCAAACAGTTTTTTGAACAGAGTGTTAGCATCTTCCTCTGCCTTCTCTCCCAAAAAACATACTTTAGCTATCTGTGTCAAAGAATAATCTCGGCCACCATAGTCTCGTTGTTCTCTGCCATAATCATGCTTCAGTAAGAACTCTCTGCATTTTTTAATCAAATCCACACTAGGAACGTAAATAGCTTGTTTCTCCAACCCATGAAACCGCATGGTTAGTATTTCAATAACTGTACTGTGCCCATTTGGTTGCAACCAGAGCAAATCCAAGATAGTAATTAAGTCAGAGTCAGATATTGATTCATGCCTTCTACCAGATGCCATATTTCGGTACATCCAGCTCGGAGAGGTATTATTTTTTAACGATGTTATGAGCCTACTTACAGCAACTTCATCTAGCGGGCAATCAAACTGCACCAATGGGAATATCTGGTTTAGTCTATCGCTGTTTAATAAGCCATCTAAAATCAGTTGTGCTTTATCTGAGTAATTGTCGTAAACGTATCTGACAAAACCTCCGACAAAGTTCGAGTTTACTTTTTTGATATCTAATTTTTCTAGGCAGATGGCTATATCACCCCATGCCTTTTCAATATCATTTACTCCGCTCGCAACTCCATGACCAAACCTAAATAAGTGGTTGTTAGTATTCATAGTTGTAAGAATCTGAGCTAACTTTTTGATAAGATAGTCATAGTGCTCTTGAGCAACATGCGTGCCTAATTCTTCTGCGAGTTCTTGAGCTTTTTCATACCCCCATTTTACCGTTTCACCTTCTTCATCTAGCTCATCGAGACCGAAGTAATTATGGTTATCAGCAAACACATATAGCTCCATTTGACCGTCTAGATCTTGAGCTGCAATATTTGCTCTTAACATTTTAAGTCGGTTTTTGTGTTCTTTCGTCATTGATGTTGAATCAAACCGCAATGTTGCCCCTAAAGCCAGCCAACCTTGTGGCCATCCCCCGTTGCTACAGAAGCTTTTAGATATGGATTCGAGATCATCATGTAGTTCAGCTATTCTCCATAGCCCTCTAATATGACTAGCAAAAACTTCTTTGACACGCTCATCAATAACATTACCTGACGAAGCAAGATTACGAATTAGCAATAAGTATTCACGATACCAAGAAAGCACATCATTGCGACTTTGAGGCTCGTAGCCAAAGTCTCTTGATTTAGCACCAAAATCAAAACCATAACTTGATGAAAAGTGTGAAGTATTTAGCGAGTCATCGAGTAACTCATACCCCAGTTCTCTTTCGCTTTCATTCGTGCTATCCATGAGTTTGCCAATGCATTTAACTCGTCGCTCCAATGTTGCGTGTGTAGCTGATAGATAAAGCTGAAACAAACTACGAAGTAAGCTTCTAACAGAGTTGTTATTTTCCCCTTTTTTTTCAGTTAATGCGAAACGACAGAGCAAATCAAAGCATTGACTGAACAAGTCATCTTCATATGCGAGAGAGCGAAGAAGCCTTGTAATTGATATGTAATGAGGATTGTCCCTACTTAAGAAAGTTGAATCAAATTTTGCTCTTTGCTCCAGATAAGTGAGCACTTCATTTGGAATAATTGGGGCAATATTGGCCAACAATGAGATCGACAAGTCGTCATTACCTTTTTTAAAAAGTAAATCTATCACTCCATCGGCTTTTAGCCACAATGATGCTAGCTTAACAGCTTCTTCGCTGTCATTAAGATACCCAATACGACGTGAAAATGACTTGAGTAGTCTTGGTTGTGTATTGCTGTTTATGAACTTCACAATATTTGAATGAGGGACGTTCTGCAACGCTAAACGGGCAAGTCTATTCGCAATAGGGTGAGGTAATATCGCCATCCAAATGCTACGTTCTTGCGCTAAGTTTCGTCGCTTCAACTCTTTAGCAAACTTGTACATTTCAAGAGGAGGAAGCATTACTATTTCACCGAGTAACTTTAACTCTTCACTAAAGTCATCTTCAGATTCCAACTGAAACGAATAAGCTAATGATAGGCCCTCGGCTGCTTTTTCTAAGCCAATATCTGAATCATGGCGCTGATGAAACAGCCTTTTAAACAACTCTTCATCTTTTAATCTGGATATGTTTTCATCTTTTCCAACAGTAGAGGCAAGTGCATTAGCTACTCTTGCATTACCTCCTGAGAAATCAGCGATTTTCCCAGTAGTTTGTTTACTTAAATATGGGAACCTTGATGAAATCATTGCTTCGATAAGCTCACTAGAACTTGGCTCTAAGGTATAAACTTCAGTTTGCTCTGGCTGATCTTCTCTAACGTCGTATTCAATAGTTAGGATTCTAGCCGTGCTGTTATTTTTACATAAATTTGTAAGTTCACGATGTAAGTCGGGGGGACAGTTATCCACTACAATAATGGACTGTATATTGTCTCTAACAAGCCGTTCGACTAAAACTCGTGGAGTGGGTGAAGGAGATAGGCTAATGTCTGAATAGAACACGGTCTCTTTATCAAGAGCAATTCCTTCGATTCTCTCGTCAAATAGTGCTTGTACGAAGCGTGTTTTTCCTACACCTGACAGGCCTACTAAGCGGATGGATGCACCAGCTTTGAGTAAGCGCTCTCTAAGCAAATTCAATGCATCAACTGTAGCTAAACCTTCTGAGTTATTAGAGGAAGAACTATGAAGGCGTATAGCTTGATCTAATATGTATTCTTCCTCAATCCCCTTTGGGCAACTAGCCCAATTGCCATACTCCTCCCAGCCACGGTGGTCTTTACCAAAATTTGACCGTAACCAACAAGCCTGTTTTGATAGTGACTGTTTTTCGACAAACCTTTTAAGAAGTATGTAGATTTCATCTTGCTTCGAAGAAGGCTTACTTATATTAATATGATGAGCATCTATCGAGGTTGGTCGCACTTGTAGCCCAGGATCTGAACTATCAGGCTTAACAATCCTTCCAAATATCGGGAGAGATTTAGATTCAACAAGAACTAAATGGCGAATTTCTTTATCGTGGCACCATTCTCGATACCAAGTATTCAACTCCCGAAGAGTGGGATCATTACGTCCTAATGAACCAGTTACCGCCGATGGCTTAAGCAATAGAAATGTAAAAGCTCTGAGTAAAGCTCGCCCTAAAAGAGTATTCCCTTTTTGAGCTAAATCTGCACCAGTGTGAGGCGTCCCCATAAACGCGACACCTGTAACTCTATTAACCAGCCCAACAGCATCTTCACGCCCACTCTGGTCGCTTGCCAACCTAAGCAGTTGTTTAATAATTAACCCGCCTAGACTGTGACCAACAAGTATTATTTCGCCCTTACTTAACCTCTGTTCAGCCAAGAGTAATTCTAGTATGTTTTGCGCTTTATCTTGGATACCCATACCCGCATCTAGAAAAGTGAACTTTGGTGCCTCGTACCCAATAGCCCAAATGCTGCAATCTGAGATATCTTCATTCAGCCATAAAGGCCAAAAAACTTTTTCTGAATTATTTGATTGCCATGTTGTCTCTGCATGGCCGCCTAATCCGTGAATAAACACAACATGCTTTCTAGCCAAAGAATCGCCAGATTTCAATCGCAACTCAGCCACGTAAACCTCTATCGGTATAAATACTATCGCTTAAATTTTATCCCAAATGTTAATCATCTAATAGTTTTTATTTCAATAGGTTACATATGATAAAAACAAGACTAAACATTAGTGATTAGTGCGTACAATCGTGGCTGCTCATCGGCTAAGATATTAGACCACTCGCTTTAATTGCTTAATAGTAAGAACGGTAATTAAGCTCTCACCTATCACATTAGTTCTTGTATCGTGAAAAACTGTGAACTGAGTGTAGCTGAAATGAATGCTCAACTCATTTTGGGGCAGAAACGAGTTACACTTAAATGTCCGCTTTACGTACACAAGAGACTGTCAGCTTTGGTCTGGTTCTGTTACTGAAAATGCCAGACTAGATCATAACTAATCCACATAAACCTGTTAACACCAAGCGACTTTGTCGTATCTTAATTACCAAGCGATTCTGTCGTAAGCGCTAATTACCAAGGGAAACTG
>NZ_JAGGDM010000033.1:0-6936 GCF_017653625.1 Alteromonas sp. K632G | reverse complement strand
GAAGCGTAGAGCTAAATCCGGAGAATAAAAAAGAAGCAGCTTAACAGCTCAGGCGACAACTACCTTGAAAAACGCCGAGACAGTAGTTACCTAAGGAAATCGGACACTTTATTCGAGAAATATTTACAGTTTTATTCGGTAAATTAGTCATCCTCTCTAGTCGTTACATATATTACGGCGCAAAAAACGCACTTCTTTTTCTCGATAAAATCAGGCTACAAGCCGCATTCTGACGCTATTTTGAACATCAACTTAAAACAGTCTGGCAAAGTAGGCCTGTGGTTTGCAACTCCATTAATAACTCACAAACTGAAGGGATACATTATGTTACGTTGGGCTTTAATATTTCTAGTAGTCGCATTAATTGCAGCAGTTTTAGGATTTGGCGGAATTGCTGGTTCAGCGGCTGGTATTGCCAAAATTATATTTGGTATTTTTGTCATCCTACTGATCATTTCAATTGTTATGAATATGGTCAGAGGCAAAAGATAACCGATTTAATTGTTGGTTTAAGACTTCAAGCAAGTCTGAATTAAACAGCTATTAGTCATTTGATTAATGGCTGTTTTTTTTTAATTTACGCTTCATCAATGGAGATCATTATGAGCAACAAACAACGCATTACGAACGTAGGTATCGGTCTTGCCGCTGCATCTGCAGGAATTCTAGCGAGAAAAACGCTTCAAAAGTCGTGGGAAAAAGTAACTAACGACCCCGCCCCGAAAGACAAAGAAAGTGAAAATACAGACCTTAAAGAGGCCGTAACCTGGGCTGTAGTATCAGGCATTGGAGCAGGCGTTGCCAGAATGGCCGTTCAATATGTGCTGGACAAACGCCAGTCGAAATAACACTGCCAAATTGATACCTCTTAAAAGTATAAGCACTTATAAGAGGTATCGAAACGTTGGTTAATTTTTGCGACCTGTTCCCATAACACATCTGTTAAATAAATCTGCAAGATTGAATACAAGCTAATTCATAATTTAACCCTGTATATCTCTCTTTTGGTATAAAAGAAAGCAATGATGGCGCTTAAAATAACGACAGTAACAATGGTGTAGAACATGGACACCATGGGGTAGCCCCACACTACAATCAGCACATAGTTTATTGAGGCGGGCACAACAAGTTGACGGGCTATACCTAAATACATGGGAAACATAGGCTTTTGCATTGCCTGCAATATAGCCACACTTTGAAACAAAACCACGTACGCATAAAAAGCTAATGTATCAATTCTAAGGTACGTTATTCCTGTATTTTTAATGGCACTGTCGTTAGTAAAAAGGCTCATTGCCAACGGCGATAGAAAATACATAACGGGAATAGACACTACCGCCATAAAGAAACCGATTAGTAACCCCTTGCGGTACGTTTCATCTACCCGGTCGTATTTATTTACGCCCATATTCTGACCCGCTATGGCCATTACCGCGCTATTTAACCCTAACGCTGGAAGCAACAACACCTGCTCTAGGCGCAGGCCAACGGTATACCCGGCCACATGCTCGCTACCAAATTGACCGATAAGTGCCACAGTAATAAAACCACCTAAAATAATGGTGAGCATATTGAAGCTAGCGGGCACAATTTGTTTAAGTAGCTTTTGCCAACGCTCTTTATCAAAAGTGGGCATTACCGATATATTTAAACGCTTCATCAGTACCCGGAACAGGTAAAACGCGGTGGCAAACTTAATCACAACGGTGGCTAGCGCTATACCGCTTACCCCTAAGTCGAGTACGAAAGTAAAGAAGGGGTTAAGGCCAAAATTGGCAAAGAAACCAATCATGAGTGCATTTCGGTTAGATTTGGTATCGCCTAGTGCCATTAACGCGCCGGCCGCCCCGAAAGAGAAGGTGAAACCTACCGAGCCTGCTAACGTTACCCATAAATATTCCATCGCAAGGGGCTCGATATGAGGTTCAGCACCAAGTAAAACCACCAACGGACGCGCCGCAAAAAATCCTATTACACACGACACCGCACTAAAGGCAATGGCAAGGCCGCTTACGTTATCTAGCCAGCCTTTCACTTCGTGGGTTTCTCCCCTACCCGCCCCCGGCGCAATCATTGCAGAAGCCCCAGTTTGAATGCCAATACCAATAGACAGCAGTAGAAAGAAAACGCTGGACGCGATAGATAAACCGGCAAGTGCATTATCTGACAAGTAGCCCGCAAACCAAATGTCGGTCAGGTTATACAGTGTATTGAAGATCATGCCCGTTGATGCCGGGATAGCAAGCCGCACCATATGGCCGACAATAGCGCCTTCTGTCAACGATGGTTCAGATTTGGTGGCTTCTTGCATTTAGCTTCCTCGGCTACAACGAATACCCGCAATAACATACCGACTTTTAAGCCCGCTGGAAAAGTTTTGTTTTAATAATGCGGTAAGAGAATGAGATCAGTGTGAATTTAGGAATTAATGTACTCTGCTCTCTTTATTCCTGCTCCCTTTATTCCTACTCCCTTTATTCCTACTCCCTTTATTCCTACTCCCTTTATTCCCTCCTTATTTAAAAGCTAGTCTACAGCGCTAACTTTCCCTATACTTTTTGAAAACTGTTTAAAAAAGGAACAAGGAATGTATCGATTTGGCATTGTCGGCGCTGGCATGATTGCGGATTTTCATGCTCAGGCTATTAACGCTATACCTAATGCAGAGCTAACAGGGATTTATTCACGTTCAACTGATAAAGCGAACGCCTTCGCACAGAAACATAACTGCACACCTTTTGACGATTATGCTTCTTTTATAAATTCCCCCAATATTGATGTTATTACTGTATGCACACCATCAGGGTTTCACTTAGAGCCCATATCTGCTGCAGCCAAAGCGGGTAAACACATTATTTGCGAAAAGCCCCTTGAAGTGACCGCCGAACGAGTGGATGAGATGATAGCCGTATGTGCAGAAAATAATGTGATGTTAGCGGGCATTTTCCCCCGGCGTTTCAATGCATCGTCGCAGCTACTTAAAAAGGCGTTAGCGCAAGGTAGATTTGGCAACATTGCCATGGCTGATGCCTATATTAAATGGTGGCGAACTCAAGAGTACTATGAAAGCGGCGCTTGGCGTGGCACCTGGAAGCTAGACGGCGGGGGCGCGTTAATGAACCAATCAATCCATACCATCGATTTATTACTTTACGTGATGGGCGACGTTAAATCCGTACGGGCAGAAACTAGGCTTGTGGCCCATGAGGGAATAGAAGTAGAAGATGTGGGTATTGCCATGGTGGAGTTTGAAAGTGGCGCGCTGGGTGTGATTCAAGGGTCTACCGCGTGCTGGTCTAAAAACGGACATCCGGCAGAAATACAAATTACCGGCTCGCAGGGTTCTGTTTTCATGAGCGATGACAAATTCCGGCTGTGGGAGTTTGCTAATGAAAATGAACATGACAATGAAATTAGACAGCAATATGGTCTTAATGAAAACGAAGCCGGCGCTGGCGCAGCCGACCCTTCAGCCATCGACTTTGTTTGGCACCAAAGAAATTTTGAAGATGTTTTACATGCGCTTGAAAACGGCACTAAACCATTGGTAGATGGTTTCGAAGGTCGCCGCTCTATTGCCTTGCTTAACGCAATTTATCGTTCAGCGGCAAAAGGTGGTGAAAAAGAATTTGTTTAAACTGCCACTTCAACTCCTAATGGCGGCTGATTGACGAGGTAAGTTTAGGAACGTACTCTGATATTTCTACACGTAATGGATTACTTAAATGAAAACAAAAACAATAATAACCGCGCTAACGCTCTCACTTTGCTTAGCTTCGTTATTAGGCTGCGCAGAGCCTGAAACCCTGCCGGCCTCTCCCTCTCCTGCTGACGAATCAAAAGAAGCCAACCTTTTGAAAACCGGCCTTGCAGAACGAATTCGAATTGAAGGGCAAGAGGTTGATTTTCAATCTTTAGCCCAGCGGCAGGCCCTTTATAATGTGCCAGGGGTTTCTGTCGCGTATATGAAAAATGGGCAACTCGCTTGGACGTTAGAACATGGCGTTAAAGATGTAGCCTCTGGACTAGGTGTGGATAAAGATACTGTATTTCAGGCCGGTAGTATTTCTAAACCCGCATTTGCAGCGGTATTGATGAAGTACCGCCAAGATAACCCTATTGATTTAGATACCGACGTAAATAACTTGCTTAACAGCTGGCAATTGCCCGAACATGAATGGACGGGGCAAGAAGTTGTTTCATTACGCAGATTATTAAGCCACACGGCTGGCACCACAGTACATGGCTTTCCTGGTTACGCGGCCGGTGACCCCGTGCCTACTTTGCAGCAAGTGTTAGAAGGTGTTGAGCCTGCAAATACCAGCGCGGTAGTGGTTGACCTTCAACCGGGCACGCAAATGCGCTATTCAGGTGGCGGCACTACGCTCGCTCAACTTACTTTACAAGACGTAGCCAACGAGCCCCTGCCAGTAATGTCACAACGGCTTTTGTTTACGCCGTTAGGTATGACGCGCTCTGGTTTCGAACAACCCATATCGCCTAATTTATCAAACAATATGGCTACGCCCTACAACGATGACGGTACCCCAGTAGAAGGTGGCGCGCATACTTATGCTACGCTTGCAGCAGCCGGCATGTGGAGCACGCCATCAGACATGTTGAAAATGGCAAGCGGCGTTCGTAGCGCGTATTTGGGACAAAAAACAGATTGGATATCGCAAGCTACTGCACGAGAAATGTTAACCAACAATACGCCAACCAATGAAGCACCTAATGTTGGTATTGGCTTTTTTATCAACATGGATAAAAACGGTGAAATTCTGGGCTTTGGTCATGGCGGCGCAGATAAAGGTTTTATGTCGCAGTTATATCTTGAGTTAGATACCGGCAACGGCTACGCCATTATGACTAACGGCGATAACGGTAGTCAGTTAATTAGCGAGTTAGAAGTTCGCCTAAAAGAAGTATTGGATGTAGGGTATTCGCAAGCTGAAGTTAAAAAGTTAGTGCCAATCAACCAAACAGAGCTGAGTAAGTATATTGGTACTTACGTGGTAACAGACCCTGTTGATGTCGAAATTGTATTGCAGGAAGCAAAAAACGGCTTTGTGCTTAACGCGTTACCTTATATTGAAAATGAAAGGTATTTTCATGAGGGTGAAGGTCATTTTTTTGCTAAGAACGGTAGTAGTGTTCGTTTTGAAGACGATGCTGAAGGCGCGCTGGCTAAGACGCTTGTTATGGATGGGAATATTCGGGGAGTTAGGAATAGTCAGCGAGAAACGCAGTGATAATATGACGTATCCAATAAACTAGCTTGCTACTTTATGGCTTTAGGTATCAAGACTCCCTAACGTTGGTTCACGCCTTTAACAGTGTGAATAGCTAACCAAATTAAAGAAAGCGTACTGCGGTACAGTTTTGATACCGCGTGTCATGTCTGTCTTATTAGCTTTTAAACGTAGGGTATTGAGCTATTAGCAATGACGTCCTTTTCAAGAACTAGTATCTCAGTGTGCAGATAGGTTAGCTGATAACCTACTGACTTTTGAGGTGCAAAAATTCTTTGCCCAATGGTCCGGTTTAGACAATGAACAGACGTTCGTCGGGGCGCCCAAATACATTGCCGAGCGTATCAACCATATCATGCGGTTAAGATTGGCTATCTAGTGATTAAGTGCTTCCAGAGCGTGATTGGAATTCTTTCACTTAGTAGCCGTTTGCCTCCACGCCTACTATTCGAGAGTAACGTATTATCTTTTCTCGCGATTTAAGCTTGGCACGACGCCTAAACCAACTTGTAAGCGCATATTTAATCAATTTAGATCTGACACACCTTTCGGCACTGATATCGTCAGACGGCCTTGCACGAGCTTTACAGCAGTGAGTTCACCCTCAGTTACTTTGAGTCGATAGTTTCGTCCCAAATAACTAAACGCTTCGCCCGACACGTAGTGCTTCTCAGTTGTCACCTTCGCCTGAGGTTGAAGCGCTATCTTCTGCTGTATCCAAAGCTTCTTGTCATTAAGTAACTTCTATAGCTTTTATTAATGCAAAACGAACTCAAAACGCATTGTAGAAAGTCACCAGAAAATTTTTCCCAAAACGGCAAAAAAAATAATTAGGTAAGCTATTAAGAAGGCTAAGAGATGACCTCCCCATATATATTCAGACATATTAGTTGATGGCTGGTATATCCAAGCTTTAGAGGTCCAGCTTTCGTTCAATATTGGTGACTGATTTAGCAATTGAACGTTTATTAATTTCAGATTACTTTCTTCGATTTTTATCGAATTATAAATGGACGCAACTCCTAATAAAACTGATAACAATAAAAGAGCAATTAAAATTAACCCCACACTATCTACAAATCCATCCATAATTTTTTTATCACTGAGCAATCCAACAGCAGTAATGCTAGCGGCAGACATTCCTATCGAAAATTTCGTCACATCAACTCGACGATTAACAGCCCCGTTGAATATACTCACTGCAATTTCTTCTAGATCTTTAGAGTCAATGTCCGCGCTTATTAGGCTTAAATATTCAAGTCTTTGTTTTTCTTCATCTTCAGGCGTTTCGGCAATTGCCCAACCCGAAAAATCACTCGTATTATTGTCTTCGAATAACTCTAGTTGATATGGCTCAACATTAAGCAGCTTTGCCACTATCTTTCTTTTTTCATTGGATAATATTGGAGGGAGACCATTTCCATCATAAGACCAAATACGCTCTAAAAATTCGAAAGAAATCTTATTTTCACTAAACACCTTGCCATAAGCAGCAAATTGCGCAGCCGTACTAACCTTTACCTTGCAGTTTTTTGAATATTTTCTCACGTTTCTGCTTACGTTTAGGCATACTTTATGGAAGTCAACTTTATCATCGCTGCTACTATCGGCGTTTTTCAAGGTAGTTGTCGCCTGAGCTGTTAAGCTGCTTCTTTTTTATTCTCCGGATTTAGCTCTACGCTTC
>NZ_JAGGDM010000032.1:0-7095 GCF_017653625.1 Alteromonas sp. K632G | reverse complement strand
GTTTTCTCCCTTGGTTTGGTCGCCTATTAGGATAAACTCAGTTTATGCTGATAGGGAGGAGGCTCAATGATTATCAAACCACTTAAGGTTCTCGCTTTGCTCGTTGGGACGCTAGCCGCTACTTGTAAATCCAGCCTTTCACTTCTCTTTTTTAGTGGTAATATCAAATCATACTCAATGGGAGTTATTTTATGTCTGATGCATTAAAAGTGATGCTTGAAAATATCGAGCAACTCAGTACTAAAGAGAAAGCTCTTGCTGCCCACTGTCTTTTAACGGCTATGGATACTAAGATTGATAGCGATGTGGAATCTGAGTGGGTAAAACTTGCAGAAGCTCGCAGCGCAGAGCTAGAGTCTGGTGCGGTAAAAAGCATTAGTTGGGAAGAGATAGAAAAGGATCTAAATTAAAAGATGCTGCCTGTTTCCTTTCACCCAGAGGTTAAAAGGGAAATAAAAGAGTCGTTTGATTGGTATCAAAAGCAGTCACTGGGGTTGGGTCACGAATTTACCCAAGAACTCAAGGAAGCCATCGATTCAGTTAGCTCTTTGCCATCGGCATGGACAAAAATGGGGCAAACTCATCGACGCTTTGTCTTAAGCAGGTTCCCATACTCTATTATTTATAAAATTATCGAAAACAGGGAAATTAGTGTGGTAGCTATTATGCACAACCACCGAAAACCAGGGTATTGGCACGAACGCGCCTAACAAGAGACTATGGCGTCAATAGTTAATTTATAGCCTTTGGCGCTTCCCACATTACACCCTCTCGCAACATCGAGTTTAAGATAACGACCATCTTTCTGATACAGGCGATTATAGCCACTTTTTTTGGTTTACCCGCCGCAATTAATCGTTGATACGTTTCCTTAAATACGGGGTTACTTTGTATTGCTGACATCATGGCCATGTATAAAACTGTGCGGACTTGATGCCTCCCACCTTGGATTTTTCGTAGGCCTTTGTAGCGGCCACTTTCTCGATTCATGGGTGCCACACCGACTAACGCTGAAGCTTGTTTGTTGGTCATATATCCCAATTCAGGCAGGTTACTGATGATGGAAGCTGAGGCTATTTCCCCAATGCCTTTCATACTCTGTAATATATCGTTTTTAGCTTGATAGTCTGGGCATGATTCAATGAGTTTAACAATTTTACTTTCTACTTTTTCAATCTGATTTTTGAAAGCCGTCAATATAGGTTTGATGGTCATGGCGAGTTCTTTGGGCAGAATTTGAAGGCGGTTCTTTTCCATCGTTTGCATGACCAGCAATTGATTTCTTCTTGCGACTAAATCACTCATAGCCTGCATCGTTTCTGGCTTAAGCTGGGAGAGATTGGGTTGAATGGCTTCACCATAATGAGCAATTAATTGTGCATCAAGCTTATCAGTTTTAGCCCGTTGACCTAGTGCTCCAGCAAAACGTTTTACGTGGATAGGATTCGCGATAACAAAGGGTAAATTAGCGCTTGCACATGCCATGATAAAAGGTATTTCAAGACGACCAGTGGCCTCTATAACGATACGATCGGGTGAATATTTCTTGATTGTTTTAACGGCTTCTTTAATGCCTTTTTCATCATTATTGACGGTGAAATATACATCGAGTGGGCGTATATAAATATCCAACTGAAACTTACCCGTATCAACACCGACGCTAACGTTTTGCTTTGTTTTTGTATTCATAATAAGCTAACTCTTGCTTGCATAATGCGGGTTCGAGACCCAGTAGACTATTCGAGTGTGGAGCTTGGAGTCCTTTGTGGTGTTCTTTCTTGTTATCGGTCTCTCAACTGAGGAGCCATCGCTCAATCGAACTACCACAAAAGAAAGCTTTAGTTGCTGCTAAAGTCTGGGTCTCACTTTACCTCACACTGATTAAAATCAGGATGATTTACATGAGTTATAATCCATACAAACGCTTAACACGTTCCCTTCGGTCGCTGGGACAGTAACGCAGCGGCGCTTCGCTATTATCCGCTACGTCACTGCTCGTTAGCTTAGCGTTAGGCCTATAGAGGTAAAACATGATTTCAGAGGCAGATTGGAAACACTTCAAACGAGTTAAGGCAGATGCATTAGATAAATGCTGCCAGCAAGTTTTGGACGATGTGCGTAAAGGAATCGATAATCCCGAACTTTCAGATCATGCAAAATATCTTTATTTGTATAAATTGATGGAAAACAGCGACAAACGTATCGCCAACATATTCGATTACAATGCAAGGTCCAAAGCTATGCTGCAACTTGCATTAATGAAATCAGATGGCCTTCTAGAGGCTAAGCAAATCAATGGCTTCTCAGATGAATTACAAAGTTTTATTAATAGCCATGACTAACTTATCAGCACGGCCTAACAACTCAATAAACTCACTCACTTCGTTCAACGTACGTAGACACTGAAAGTGATGAGTTACTATTTAACGATAAAGAGTGCACTATTGATGGGACTGTTTATCGATTAAACTCTTGGAAAGACTTTCATGACAAAGATGCAATTACAGTTTTTGAGTTAAAAAAGAAAGGCATCCTGGTAACAAACAGCTATTGTATTGGTATTAGGTTTTCCGCTTATAAAGAACCTCTACTGTTGAGTCAGGAACAATTATGGGAAATAGGAATTCCATAGAACGGGATCTAACAAACGCTTAAGCCACTCCCTTCACTCGCTGGGACGCTATATTTACAGGGAATTTTTGTGAATAAAATACATAGTTATTATCTAATTGGGTTCATACTCTTTTCTGCAATTTTAAATGAATTCTTAGGAAGTGAAAGTATCGGGGTAAAACTACTTTGTTCAGTTTTATTAATTACAACTTTTGTTTTTGCATCTCTATTTCATAGCTTGAAAGTCAGAGTTGCTAGAGATAAAAAGACTAGCATCAAGTAATGTACACATAACAAATTTATCAAGCATCATTACGGCCAAAAAACAAGGAGTCATTTTTAATATGAGTATTTGGCAAATTATCATTTTTATTGTGCTTTTCAGTCTAACGCTTTTACCAGTATTAGTTGCCTTAACATCTAAGAAAGCTAAGGGGGTACACAAACTAGTTTGGTGCCTCGTTTCATTATTCTTTTCATGGTTAGGCTTTTTAGTTTATTACTTCTTTGCTGTCAGAGGTATGAGTGAGCGCAACGCATAGTATAACAACCCAATCAACACACTCACTTCGTTCACGCAGGGTGGCTTCGCCCGCTATTTAAAAGTATGGTCACTAATGAAATTTCGTGCGAATTTTAATTGTTTTTTTATTATTTCCTTTGGCTGCTTTCGCAGATGAGTCGAGGCTTGTAGAGCAGTTTTTTGGCCAAGATGGACTAGATAATAAAAGAGAAGTGTATACCGGAGAGATGTTGGAGCATTATCTGGATAAGCCCACCTTAGGCGAGGACTTACCAAAAGGCATCAATGTTAGCCTTCGAGCACTTGAACAAAGCCCGCGAAGAGAAATTTACGCTGTATTACTAACGAAAGAAGGAATATCTCAAGATTGGTATATCTATTTGGTAAACGACCAAAACAAATGGAAAATTTCAGCCGTTAGAAATCTAGCATTACCAAGTATGTTCTTTATGTCCCTGCAGGCGATACAAAGCAAACCCAATAGAACAAAAGAAGAAGAGAATCACTATCAGAACATGCTTCTTACTTTGCAGTTGGATTCGGAGCTTAAAGAATACTTGCATAAAAATATTGGTAGCTTAAATGCGATAGCCTTTGAGGCTAAAACAAGTCAGAAAAAGGCTACTGAATCTGCTAAACATTTAAATCTAAATCTAGTAGGTTACGACTCAAGTAGTGGCATAGTTGACGTCAACGTAGGTGGGATTTTAGATAACTCGGTTGGCTACCTGTTTGTACCACCTGGCACTGAAGTGCCCCAAATGTCAGATGAGGATTATATCTATATTGAGCATGTCACAGGAAATTGGTACGTGTACAAGACAACGTAACCATAATAAAACCAGTATAGAATCTCTTAAAGCCTTTACCTCTGTGTCTAAAATTGACATTTCTCAACTTCAAGAGGAAATTATCGTGATAGACAAAACATCAAAAGAATGGAACAAAGAGCCATTATGGGTCAGGTTTTTGTTGTGGGGAGTAGCGATATAACAACTCAATAAACTCACTTCGTTCGCTAGAACGTCTATATCTGGCCCAAGTGTTTAGTTTCTTCATCAGCACTAAATTGTATGCGAGTATCCATGGTGAACTCTCTATTCGTGTGCACACAACTGTTAGCTCAGGCATTGAGTTAAAGCAACTAGCAAACGCCTAAGTCGCAATCCGCGGGACGGGTCGAGAGTTCCCCCCTATAACGTAAACACCTGAACTAAATATAAGTTAACTGTAAAAGAAATTACCGAGCAACCTTATGACTCATACTGAAATACATCGTTCACAACGCGTAGGTTGGTTGCGCGCAGCAGTACTTGGTGCAAATGACGGAATTGTATCTACTGCAAGCCTTATCATCGGTGTTGCCGCTGCGAGTACTGCCCATGAAGACATTCTTCTCGCTGGTGCTGCAGGTTTAGTTGCTGGGGCTATGTCTATGGCTGCTGGTGAATACGTTTCAGTTAGTTCTCAATCAGATACAGAAAATGCCGATCTCGCCATAGAGCAAAAATCACTGGATCAAAATTTTGAATCTGAAAAAGAAGAGCTAGCAACAATATACGAAGGTAGAGGCCTTGAACCAACTCTGGCTAAACAAGTTGCTGAGCAGCTGATGGCTCACGATGCTCTTGGCGCTCATGCCAAAGATGATATCGGAATTTCACAAAGCGCTAATGCGCAGCCCATTCAAGCGGCTTTCTCGTCGGCGGGTGCTTTCACAGTAGGCGCTGCACTTCCTTTAGCGGTTGCCTGGTTAGTGCCACAAGAGCTACTTATACCTATCGTCGCATCATTCTCTTTAGTGTTTCTCGCCGCTCTAGGTGCGATCGCAGCACGCGCAGGCGGTGCATCAATGACTGTGGGGGCTATCAGAGTGACTTTTTGGGGTGCGCTTGCAATGGTATTGACAGCAGTTGTAGGTCGCATCTTTGGAGTGGTTGCATGACAATGGGTTTATTTACAATAGCAGCCTCTTTACAAGTTAAGCTTTCATGTAGGAATTGGAGTGAATTGAAAGTATGAGTCAAGCGCAAGAATACGTTTCAGGGGTGGGGAAAATAGAACTGGGAACAGTGTGAGAAATGTCTTGTAACAATCTGCTGTACCCGCTAAACACGCCTTGGGTGTTATATTTCTAGTTAATTTGATCAGGGAGGTTATATTAATAGATGGACAATATTGATGCTGAATTAGCTTTACAGAAGATAACTAAAATTTAGAACTTAGAGAAAAAATTTTCTCGTGTCTACTACGTTCCTGGTTTTGCGTTTCTATTCGTTGTCATTTTTATTTTCATCAACAACGTATTTATCTCCCCTATTGATAATGGTTATTTAGCCATTTTATTGGCCTCCAATATCTTTGTAACGGGAAATGCTGCAATGAAAAGAACAGAGTACCTTAGACAAATAATCGCGCTGAAAGAAAGCGAGTGCATTGCACGTTAGCATTCTTGGCTAGTTAGCAGGTAAACAAGGCTAGTGGAACAATTGAAGTTTATTTTTATCGTTCTCATTTTCATATTTATGGGTGGCTGTACCACAGGTAAGCTTTACTACACAGACAACAGTGGCAAGCGCAATTTAGGCTGTGATGTAGCGTTTACTGGTTTGCTAAGTGTCGATAAATATGCTGTGGAGTATGCGCTTAGCTTGTGCGCGAAAAACTACGAGAATGCACCTCTTACCTCGGTTCATCGCACAGCAACCAGCAGACATGTGTTTCTTGGCGCCAAGCTTATCCCACGTATTATTACCCCAAAATGAAGTTAGCTGCTTAGAAGGAAATTTATGCTAATTACGCCCACAGTGCTCTACGAAGCCAGTTACAAAGAATACATCAAAGAGCTGGGAAACGAAGAACGGTACCCTTACCCGCTTGACTTAGACCATTCAAATTTTGCATCTTTTGTTAACCTATTGAATGGCTATTCCAAGGGCGTAAACTTGCCAGAAAACTTAGTTCCCAATACGACATTTTGGCTTATTGAAAACAGTGAAATTGTCGGTTGTTCCCATCTAAGGCATTGTTTGAATGATGCATTACGGTTTGCAGGAGGTCATATAGGGTTGGGAATAAGGCCTTCTAAGCGTGGGCAAGGCTATGGTATGAAACTCCTTAATCTAACGCTAGAAAAAGCCTTTGAAATTGGCGTCGATGAGGTACATATTCATTGCTACAAGAGTAATAAAGTTTCATCATCGCTTATAGCGTCATCGGGTGCTAAATTAGATTCTATAGTTGAAACTCAGGGTAAAAACGAACAGGTGCTTCGATTTGTTCATTCACGCTGCTAAACTAACAGTCAAAATATCTCGCTATCTCGGCTTGGAAGCAAACACAGGTACCACTTCTTACTATAGGCGCCCCCTTATTTGCCGCGTTATGCACTTATAAAATATGGAAATTAAATGAAAACCAAATTAACAGCCATTTTGATAGCATCTGCTATTTCATCAGGATGCGCATCCACCTCTAACAAAACAGTGGGTGATTTTCTTGACGGTGCATCTTCTAGTGCAGAGAAAAGAGAACAAGAAGAATCGAACGCAATGCACGCTAAAAAGAATTCACCCGAAACCGATGCTATAGAAGACACTATGTCAGGTGTATTTACCGCCCTTTTTCGTGGCATATTTGGCTCAGAATAACGCCATAAAAAACTAAACATTTTTTAGTATTTGAGCGCTTAATGGAAAAACAAAATATGAAATTTAAAAAGAGCCACTTTTTACTATTTTTAACCTCACTATTGCCAGCATTTGCTTCAATTGCTGCCCCGCAAGCCCTTAGCGTGGAACAAGATGGTATTGTGGGTCACTATTATCAGCCACCGGCTAATTCCCACAATCAGCCTGTTATCGTACTTGGTGGTTCAGAGGGCAGGGCAACCGCATGAGTGCTCACTAATTAATCATGCCACTAAAACCCGCAGTTAGCACAGCTTCCAGATAGCTGGC
>NZ_JAGGDM010000031.1:0-25022 GCF_017653625.1 Alteromonas sp. K632G | reverse complement strand
GTCTCACTCATGCCTAACTTCCGCACCCTGTCTAATACTATGAAAAACTGAGGCGACAACTATCCTGACACAGGGGGATCGGATTGAACCGAAATGGGTGATCGGAATGGGCCGGAACATGCAAATAGGAAAGGTGTATTCAGATTGAGCTTTCCACTCAATAAGTCAACGTATGAAGATAGTTTCGGAAAACATCCTGAACGACCTCTCAAAGGTGAAGTGATTAAGAGTCATTTTGACTTTACAGAACTAAACCTATTGATGCCCCACCCTGTTTATGGATGGATGTCTTGGGTTCAAATTCTCAATCCATCACATACAAATTTCGAATTATTAATGCCCAAGCTTGAAGTTGCTTATAGTTGTGCTCAAAAGAAATTCGAAACTAGAAGTATGAGACGGTAAAAGGGTCTGCAGCTTGATTATGCCCAATCATAAAGCAGTCAATTACTACCACAATTTACTTAATCGATGAAAAAAAGATTAGATTTGACTTCGCTTGTCTAAGTGAATAATTTCAATTAATACCACCCTTCAACTAAATAATATCTTTTTGAACAGTCAGTACTCTACTTATACCCCTCGAAACAAGTTTTCTCATCAATTTACATATATTCATTACATCAAAAGCACTCGCTCAACTCCTAACAGACATTGTTTGTTAATGACTGTACTTTTCCCGCGTCAATAGAGTGTCGTTCTACAAGAGTTCGTACAAGATGGCACATTGACCATCTGATTGAAAGTTACTCATAAAAATCAATACATTACAAGTCACACAAAGATATAGCCAATATTTTAGAATTGATAACGTATACAGCAGACTTTGATCAACCTCTCATATTGAACTATAACATCTAGCAGCCAAAAAAAGCCCGGCATAAAGCCGGGCAAACAGACATACGTAGCCTCAGCCAAGACTACGAATAGCCGACGGACACATTCGCCGGCATCCAACTTCCCAGACAAGAACTGCTACGGAGATAGCATGCCTAGGAATCTGAATTTCCAATTTAAAACAGGAGAAATTAAATAGCATCTAAAAATTAAAAACCCGCTCTTAATTTAATATACAATAATTAAAAATAGCTTCTTTAAATTTATTTAAATTGATATTATAAAGATAGAGGGCTGCTCATTTTGTTTCACAAAGATTCGAGACCTTTTCAAAATAAGCGCCCTCTATTTTAATAATTTCATATATCGAATAAAGCAACCACCTCATTTATTGCATCAATTTGCTCTGTAATCTTTTCCGCACTATCCTTAATACTTTCTATTTTACTTAAAGAAAGATTGGCGCTGTCTGAAATTGATTTAATATTCAGCGCAGATTCTTCTGTGCTTACCATTTGTTCTCTAACTGCTTCTTCGGTTTGCGCTGTCGTACTTGTTATTAATGATATATTTTGAACGCTAACTTCCATTGCATCGTAAACTTTGAAAATTTGATTCTTAGAATCGTTCAACTGTTTTTGACTTGTATCCATAGATGACACAACACTTGCTGAGTCAGTATTGAGTTCCTCTATCAGGGTTTTAATCGAGTTGGTTGAACGTGTTGTTTGCTCCGCTAGTTCGCGAACTTCATCTGCGACGACCGCGAAACCTCGACCGTGTTCTCCTGCACGGGCAGCCTCAATTGCAGCATTGAGTGCTAAAAGGTTTGTTTTCGAGGCAACTTCATTTATGACCTCTACGATTCCACCAATGTTTTGAGTAGAATCCTCAAGCTTAGAAATTAGACTCGATGTCTCATTCATTTTCCCTTCGAGCAAAGTAATGGTGTCAACACTAGCCTTAACTTTTTCTTGCCCCCCCAAGATGTCCTTTTTAGTAATCTTTGCCAAAGTATGATTGTTATTCGTGAATTCCTGCACTTCTTTAATAGAAACATCCATTTGCTTTAACGCCGTAACTATCTCAACTATGTCTTTATTTTGTCGTTCCAAATTCTCCTTAAGCTCACTTGATATAGATAAGTTTGAATCTGCTACGTTTGTCAAATTACTTGAAGAAATGCTAAGTCTAGATAAGAAGTTATGTGTCTCTGAAATAAGAGTATTAATAGAAGAAACAAGTGAACGAAATTCACCAGAGAAAAAGTTATTCATTTCTTGCTTGTAATTACCCTTAGCTAAAAGAGATAATTTTTCAACCGTTTCACGAAGGGGTATTTTTATCGACTTACCTATAAATAGAGAAATAGTGCATGCCACAAGTACTGAAACAATCGCAGTAATCACAATCAAAATATAAGAGTTAGTGAGTTGTCCCTTTATCTTACTTTGCAGCTCAAGGTTATTATTATTACTAACGTTAAGTAACTCTGTCGCAAGTAAATTAACCCTGTTCGTTCTACTTGAAAAGTCTTTAACTAATTCAGATAAAATACTCTGACTATTTCTAAAATCAACAAACTGATTAATAATCCCTTCTTCGCCTTGGATACGATTGAGGAAATCCTGCTTTTTGCTCAAAATAAAATCCAATTCGCTTACTTCGTATATCATGTCTTCGATGTTTGCATCCAACAAGATGGTACTACTCTGTAACAGGTCGATATTGTTTTCGATTGGTTCCCCAACTGATTGATTCAGTAATGTGATCATTATGTATTCGACGTTGGTGAAGTCATTCAAAATTGTGGACAGTAGGTTTGCAATATAGATATCTTTCGCAGCGGCGCTTTGAGACATCTGAGTAATTGAGAGTTTTAATTCTGAGGAGAGGAGAAATAAATCAGACATCCCAGACTGTATACTACTGCGGACCGACAGGTTCTTTTCCATCAACGACGTCACGTTTACCGCACTAGCTTTGTTTTCTTCTATCAAAGAAAGCGTTTCATCTAGCTCATTTTCTATACTAAAATTCTTTACAAAACGAGAAAGAGCTTCGGCATTTTCAATGTGAGCAAGCAGCTCGATATACAAGTCATTTGCACTATCAAGCCTAAGGTTTAGTTCTTCTAGTGTTTCGCTATTTTCGAGGTCTAAGATTGTTTTTCCATACGCCAAGTTTAACTTTGACAAACTGGATATCGATTCATGTAGTGGAAATGCCGTCTCAGAGACAGCCTTGGTACTCTTACCAAATGCCATTACTGCAACAAGCGCTATCAAACTGATCACGCCGACGAGAAATGACATTACGGTAAACCCAAGATATATCTTTGTTACTACTGACAGGTTTTTAAACATAATTCACCCATTCAAAAAAGGACTCAACATTCCATAAAATATGAGTTCTAATAAATTCATGAACACTCAACTACACGGTAAATCTACTCACTAGGTCCGAGAGGCTTTTGCTTGAGTCGTTGAGCGAGTCTCTGGTATCGCCTGTTTCCTGCCGATTGACTACAAGTAGATCGACTAACTCTTTTATCGAGTTCATGTTCGAATCAACTTCATTAGCCACATGGCTCTGCTCTTTAGAGGCAATCGCAATTTCACTGACTAGCTCTCTAATACGCGCGACAGACGTAACCACAAGGTCAACCTTGTTTTCTGCGATAGCAGTTTTATCCATCGTCTCTTCGCAGCTCGATTTAGTCCTTTCCATTGCATCAGCGACGTTATCAACTCCACTTTGAAGCGTTTCTAACATCCGGTTGATCTCGAGAGTGCTAGTATGGGTCCGACTAGCAAGTGTTCTAACTTCGTCAGCTACAACAGCAAATCCACGGCCTTGTTCACCTGCTCTTGCAGCTTCAATAGCGGCATTTAGCGCCAATAGATTTGTTTGCTCTGCAATTTCTCCGATCACCCCGAGAACTTGAGTAATCTCCGCAGCACTGGATTTCAAATCAAGAACCGTATCCATGGACACTTGAACATTTTCACTGAGAATATGAGCAATCTCCTTAGTGGATTGCAGGTCTCCTTTAGTACTTTGCGCATTGCTGTTTACCTGTTCAACAAACTCATTACTCTGAGCTGCTATTGACGCAACTGAGTCAGCCGAAACCGCCATTTCATTAACAGCAGTTACAACAACCATCGTTTCGCTGGCTTGTTTATCTAACAAACTGGAATTCTTTGAGATTTGTCTATTCAACCCATCAATACTTCGACTGGTTGTTTGATTGCCACTGACGATATCCGTTATAAGCTCTTGGAGCATTTGAATAAATGCATTAATTGACTCGCTGATCTTGTCTAATTCGTCATTATTTTTTATGCGAAGCCTCATTGTTAAGTCCGCATTACCCGATGACAACTTCTCGATACTTCGGACTAAATGACGAACCCTCCTAAACAAAGTTCCAATAGCGAATATCACCAATACAATAAGTGCCGAGAACATTGGTATCTGTAACATCAGAAAGGTATCTATTACACTTGACGTTCCTACATTGAGACTTTGGGAGGGAAGATCGATAGCGAGATACCACGGGGTATTTGCGACAGGCATAACAATAATTGTTCGAGCCTGCCCTTCCCTATCATAAACGGTCTCGTAGTAATCGACAGAGTCACTGATTTCTGGTAACGCGTCTGATAGTGCCGATACAAATGGCGTTTGACTTATCGTCTGCAGATTTTTGAGTACAAAGTCATTGTCCTGGCTGTGTAAGTTACTAACCAACTTTCCAGAGCCTTCAATAATAAGAACCTCTGCTTCAAGCTCGATCTCAAGGGCTTTCGTAAGTTCATTGAAAAATCCAAGAGTTAAATCGATGGTCGATACACCATAGAACTCACCTTGTTTATAGATAGGCATCGCACAATTTGTTCGCGCCTCATAGCCAGCATCAGCGTATGCAGGCCACCACTCACAACGCCCAGGAGACTGCTGCCTCGCAGTTTCAAACCATCCCTGATCATAGTAGTTCTCTGTCGCTGCTTGACTGTTCCAAAACGTACTCTCTACCAGTACATTACTGGAATCTCTAACATAAAAGCTGCTAAACCTGTCTTTTGATTCATCACGTCTAAAAGGAAGCGGCCACACACCACCACCGAAAACCGCGGAGTTACCGTATTGGTCAAGTAGCAAAGGCAGTATCTTGTCAATCTCATCACTTTCAGATTTCGAGACAACCTGAGTAATAGAACGAGACATGGCCTCAATTTTAGCAAGCTCGACCGTTATTCGATTAGACAATATTTCTATCTCCTTTCGAACAACCGTTTTTTCAATATCAGATAACTTCGGCGCGACAAAATAAAAAATCGCACCAACGACAATTGCAAGGCTCAAAAGTAACAATGACGACATACTTGCAATATATTTTTTTTTCAAAGACGCTGGTTTCATAACAACCTCCAACTCGCTTAACGGAACACATTTCGACCAAAATCAAAAACAGCCCTAGCTGATATCATTTGATATTAGTTTGACTCGGTTAGCGTGCTGTCGAGAACGACTCGCTGATCGAATCAAAAATATTTGAGATTCGTTGTTTATAAGTCTGTAACGTTGATAGCTGCACGAAAAAAGGGTCGGACACTGTTTAGGTATCAGTTGTCCGACACAATTACTCTTCTTATTATTTTTTGTTGTTATTGATAATCCGCTCAAATGAGCGCGTAGAAGCACAAGAGGCTTATTGAAAATAGTGTTGCACTGGCTAATGCAACTATAAGTCCGACTCAAGTAGAAAACGCCAAAACATACACATTCAAACAAGTTTGATAGCTTTCCCATTGCAAAAACCAGCAATATCGTGGCTAGACGCAGACACGGTATTTTTAGAATGATAGCGATGGAAGCTAAGTTTAATGTGTTCATCGTGATTACTCAGGCGGAGGCATCGAAAATTGAACTAACGTTATAAGCCAGCTGTCGGGTATAGTCTTCGGCAGACTGAAAGAAAAACAGCCCCTCAAGCAAAGCGCGAGAGAAACTCGCCGCTACTTTGTCGTTCTTGGCTAGCTTGTAACACGCTTCTGCTCTCTTGTACCCACCAGAGAGCGCGATAACTTTTAGTACATTTGGGTGAGAGGTGAAGTCAGAGTAGAAGTTTGGTTCTTCAGGAATTGTTATCTTGAGCATCACCACCTGTGAACTATCTAGTTCCTCAAGCTTTGATGAGATTTCCTGTTTTAGGATTTGTTCCGCTAGGGTCTTGTCTTCACAAAAAATAGACACTTCCGGCTCTATAATCGGAACTAGCCCTTTTGAAATAATAATTTTGGCGATCGCAAACTGTTGCTTAACGATTAATTTAATACCTTCTGGGTCTGGCTCATGTATCAGGGAGCGCATTTTGGTTCCGAATATGTTATGCGCGTTCGCCTTGTCTAACTTTGAATCCAAGTCATGAATATACTTCATCACTTGCACGCCATTCTTTGTATCCCTAAGGCCACAATCAATTTTAAGAAATGGAACAATTTTTTTGTTTTGCCATAGGTACTCTGATGTTGGTATACCATCTATCAGACGGTCCACAGTATCCTCGAACAATATGGCTCCAGTAACATAATCCTTGTTGAAAGCATCGTCTTTAATAAGTCTTGAACGCATATCGTGAACATAATCGAACATCCCATCTGCATCTTCATAAAGACCTAAAGAAACACCATAACGTTTTAGCGCGCTAGGTGTACTTCCACCACTTTGATCTAACGCTGCAATAAAACCATGATCTCTAGTAATTCGCTTGATCATTTCTAGTTTAACTTTAACCTGATCACCCATCTTTTTGCGCTGTCCACTATTAAGTAATTATTGAGTTGAAAGACGATATAACTAAATGGGGGCTCCTATTAGGAGCCCCAGCGTCATAAATCAAAAATCGTATTGAAACCCGACTACAATGGCAGAGTAATCGTCCTGTACGGTAGACGAGTAGTCTTGTAGTTCACCTATCAATCTAAATTGAGGAGACATCTGATAATTCACGAACAGCATCGAAAGCTCATTATCAACCTCACCTACAGCTGCAAGACCGCTTTCGGCATCGGCTTCACGGGCATCTTGACTACCCTCACCATAACTTGCACCTACGGTGTACTTACCAAACGTATAGTAGGTTTCGACGTACCACTGAGTTGCATCAACATCAGCATCTTCAATCGTTCCGCCATAGAGACCATCAGCTCCGATTCCAGTTGTATCTGTATAATTCAACGTAAGCCCGAAGCCAGCTAATTCGATATTTGCACCTATATCGTAACCCTGCATGTCGTAATCGAACGCATTCTCGCCAGTGACACTTACAGCTTGTTGGAACAATCCAGACCACACAGATAAAGCACCACTTTCAATAGGCATTGAATAGTTGACCTGAGCCTCAAGTCGCGGGCTATCAGTCTCGACAGAAGCATCCTGGGGCTCCTCTGGGTTGATCATGGCAATCTTGAAACTTAATCCGTTGTAATCCTTGGATGTGAACTTCACTTGCGGGTTAAAGTTTGCATAAACGTAACCCGTACCAATTCGCCCACCAGTTGTATTTGCAGTGTCTGCGCCACCGCCCAACCAACCAACGCCACGTTGACTTGATAGATCACCAATCGCACTACTATTGAATACGCCAAAATCCTTACCGAATGTGAGCGTACCGAAATCACCGCTCACTTTGATGTTCGCTATACGGCTCTCAAACAGTCCATTGTTTTGTACTCCACTACCTTGCAAGTGCGTATCAATTTGGAAATGACCAGAAACTGTAATCCCACTTTCCATCTCAGGTGCTGAAACACTAAAATTTATGTTGGCTGGATTAAATCCAGATTGCACTCTAAAGCCCTTTTCAGCGTCATCGTTGTCGGTATAAACAACGAACACTGGAACCGAACCATAGATATCAGTGCTCCAACCGCCGTCTGATTCCAGAGATACACCGGCTAACGCCTGAGAGGAGGCAAAAACGCCTGCCGACGTCAATACGAACAACGCTTTTGAAGTTGAGTTTTTTGAGAAATTAATCATTTTTGTTACCTTTATTCTTGCGAGCGAGAGCGCAGCAGATGGAAGCACCATCTGCTGTCTCGCTAAATTTCTACCCTCTGAGAGAAACAGAGGGATTATTTTAAATGTTGGCTACGATTGAAAACTAATCAGCTTTCCAGCTCTCTAGAAGTTCCTCATAGGCAATAGTTCTGCCTTGTGGCTTCTCATTTTCCAAACGTGCTTTAGGTGCACCAGGCTGGTTTAACCAGTATTCTGGATCACGCTCTTCATTGAGTTTAGGACCGCACTCGCCTTGAACATTAGCTCTTTCAAGCCTTTGCATAACTCGGTCCTGTGCCCGAGCAAGGTTGTCTAGTGCTTCTTGTGGAGTTTTCTCGCCACTTGCTGCTTCAGCAACATTCTGCCACCACAGCTGTGCAAGTTTCGGATAGTCTGGAACATTGGTTCCGGTAGGTGTCCACTGCGATCGTGCTGGGCTTCTATAGAATTCTACAAGCCCGCCAAGCTTAGGTGCAGCTTCTGTCATTTGATCAGAGTTGAGGTCAGACTCACGAATAGGTGTTAAGCCATTCAACGTCTTCATTAGTGAAACCGTTTTTGAAACAGTAAACTGAGCGTATAGCCAAGCAGCAAGACGACGCTTTTCAGGTGTGGAACTCATAAACGTCCACGCACCAGCATCTTGATACCCCAACTTCATACCCTCTTCCCAGTATGGCCCCTTGGGAGACGGAGCCATTCTCCATTTTGGTGTACCATCGTCATTAACGACAGGTAAACCAGGAGTAGTCATAGCCGCGGTGAAAGCGGTATACCAAAAAATCTGTTGCGCAACATTACCTTGAGAAGGAACTGGCCCAGCCTCGGAAAAAGTCATTCCTTGCGCTTGTGGTGGCGCATAGTCCTTCAGCCAGTCAACGTATTTAGTTGTCGCATACACAGCCGCCGGACCATTGGTTGCTCCGCCTCGAGAAACACTCGCGCCAACAGGTCTACAACCCTCGACTCGAATTCCCCACTCATCTACCGGAATCCCGTTCGGTAACCCTGCATCACCCGCACCAGCCATTGAGAACCATGCATCAGTAAACCTCCAACCTAGTGAAGGATCCTTCTTACCGTAGTCCATATGACCGTATACACGCTCACCATCTAGACTCTTAACAGTATTGGTAAAAAAGTCCGCAATATCTTCATAAGCCGACCAATTAAGTGGTACGCCAAGCTCATACCCATAAATTTCTTTAAATTGCTTTTTAAGGTCTTCGCGCTCAAACCAATCAGCCCTAAACCAGTACAAATTAGCGAACTGCTGTGTAGGTAGTTGGTACAACTTACCGTCTGGTCCTGTTGTAAAGTCGAGACCAATAAAGTCCTGCAGATCTAGAGTCGGCAGTGTCAGGTTTTTGGCTTCGTTTTCAATCATATCTGACACAGGAACCACTTTCCCATATCTGAAATGAGTCCCAATAAGATCGGAATCATTAATGTACGCGTCATAAATGTTACGGCCAGATTGCATTTGAGTTTGCAGTTTTTCAACAACATCACCTTCTTGGATTAAATCGTGGACGACAGTAATACCGGTGAGTTCACTAAACGCGCGTGCTAAAACCTGAGATTCATACTCGTGAGTAGCAATCGTTTCAGACGCTACATTTATTGTCATTCCCTGAAAAGGTTTAGCGGCATTAACGAACCACATTAACTCTTCCATTTGCTCTTGCTTAGTGAGTGTCGACTCCGTGAATTCTGTTGAAATCAGTCGTTCCGCAATATCTGTAGACGGATCAGCAATGGCTGCCAGTGATGTTGCTCCGAGTGTGAGCGCTGAGCTTACAAATACAGCCAGTTTGAGTCTTTTTAGTATCATGTTTAATGACCTCATTATTTTGAGATTGTTATATTTTGCTGATAAACTCCGTCCAGTAGCATACTGTGTGAATTTTACAGCAGTTGGTGTCGAGTCACATCGACACGTCGCTTCCTGCGCTTACGCAGGTTTTTAGGTGCACTGGCTGCTCTTTTCCCAATTTAGATTGGCCAGTGCTCCTAAATTCACTTTTTATCCCCACCTCAATACGGACACTAACCACACCACAGACAACGCGAGCGCAATGTATAGTGATAGTTGTGTAAATGCGATAAACGCTAGGTGTATGTAACCGCTAGCCAAAAGCCCTATGAACAAACGGTCACCGCGCGTTGTCTCTATGGGTAGAAAGCCTTTTCTTTCCTTACACGGCCTCTTTACTTCAAAAATAGTCATCCCGATAAGTATCATCGCAATGACGCAAAAGAAAGCTACAGTTAATGGTGTCCACGCCATCCAATTCATAATTTATTCTCCAACCTGACGACCTAAACTCTACCCAGTGCGAAACCCTTCGCAACATGGTTTCTTACGAACCAAACGACTACGACGCCTGGGATTATTGTTAGTACACCAGCGGCAGCTAAAAGCCCCCAGTCAATACCAGCAGCACCAACCGTCCGAGTCATAATGGCTGCAATTGGTTTCGCCTCAACAGAAGTTAGCGTTCTAGCGAGCAATAGCTCAACCCACGAGAACATAAAACAAAAGAATGCAGTAACACCGATACCCGACCGAATCATTGGTAGGAAAATTTTCACAAAGAACTTCGGAAAGCTGTAACCATCAATATATGCAATCTCATCAACCTCTTTTGGTACCCCAGACATAAACCCTTCTAGGATCCAAACGGCTAAAGGTACAGAAAATAAACAATGTGCCAGTGCAACGGCTATGTGTGTATCAAACAGACCCACTGAGCTATATAGCTGGAAAAAAGGTAACAAGAATACTGCCGGAGGCGCCATTCTGTTACTGAGTAGCCAAAAGAACAGATGCTTGTCACCTATAAATTTATAACGACTAAATGCATATGCAGCAGGTAGTGCCAGAGCAAGCGTTATAGCCAAGTTAATACATACATACACAATTGAATTTACATAACCCATGTACCACGACGGGTCACTAAAGATTTGAATGTAATTGTCAAACGTAAAGTTGTGCGGCCATAACGTTAGCCCCCCCAATATTTCTTCATTTGTCTTGAATGACATATTGATTAACCAGTATATCGGTAAGAAAAGAAACACACCGAAAGCTGATATACCAAACTTCTTATATTTGTTGTCTTCCATCGGCCTTCCCTATTTAACTTTGTCTTGATGTGTAATGATTGTGAAAAACAAATAGCAGACTAAAAGCACAATCAGATAGTAGATGAGTGAGAACGCAGCAGCTGGTCCCAGGTCAAACTGCCCGATCGCCATCTTTGTTAGCTCCTGACTTAAGAACGTTGTTGAGTTTCCTGGACCACCGCCCGTTAGAACAAACGGCTCTGTGTAAATCATGAAACTATCCATGAATCGTAAAAGTACGCCGATGATCAAAACGCTTCTTAATCTTGGTAGCTGTACGTATCGGAATATTGCCCAACGAGAGGCTCTATCAATTCTCGCTGCTTGATAGAAGGCTTCCGGAATGGCTCTGAGTCCAGAGTAGCAAAGGAGCGCTATCAAAGAAGTCCAATGCCATACATCCATCAAGACCACAGTGAACCACGCAGCGAAAGGACTAGACGCGTAATTGTAGTCGATACCGATAGCATTGACTGACCAGCCGAACAAACCTATGTCCTCTCTGCTAAATACTTGCCAAATAGTTCCCACAACGTTCCAAGGGATAAGTAGCGGGATTGCTACGATAATTAACCAAACAGCAGCCATACGCCCTTTGGATGGCATCATCAAAGCAACACCGATCCCAAGTGGGATTTGTATTGCCAAAACAGTAAAAGAGAATCCAAATTGACGCAACAAAGAATCTAACAATCTTGGACTGCTCAACATTTCTCGATACCACTCAGCACCTACAAAATAAGCGTTGTTCTGATCAAAGATATCCTGCACAGAGTAGTTAACAACCGTCATTATCGGTATGATCGCTGAAAAAGCGACCAGCACAAAGACCGGTAAAACAAGCAACCACGCTTTATTATTTTGAACTTTATTCATTACTGTGAGCCCTCCAATGCCTCAAAGTTTGGATCCACAAGATACTCATCTAAATACACTTTCAACCATTGCTCTGGGAAACTAATGTAAACTTTTTGAGCTGGCACGGGAGCGTCTTCCTCGATTCGCGCCTTGAATTCAACACCATCAAGTTCGATGGTTAAAATTTTGTACGTGCCTAGGTCCTCAACTACCTTGAGGTTGCACTCGAACGCGCCGTCAGTAGGTTCTTCCCAAACATGTACAAATTCGGGGCGAATGCCGATTTTGATATTAGTGGACGTGGACTCGTTAAGGATTGCATTTATAGAATCGTCCAAGGGAACTCGCGTAGAGTTAAAAACAACACCGCCTTCCCATCGCTCTACCTCGACCAAGTTCATACCCGGGCTACCAATAAAATACCCGACAAATGCATGATTTGGACGCTCAAACAACTCTCGCGGTGTACCGAACTGGACGATCTGACCACCATACATAACCGCTATTTTATCTGCAAAAGTAGACGCCTCTAGTTGGTCATGCGTCACGTACACCATGGTAATATTGAATTGCTCATGGATTTGCTTTAGCTTTCTACGCAACTTCCACTTTAGATGCGGATCTATAACAGTTAGCGGCTCATCGAAAAGGATTGCTGATACATCACTTCTTACAAGCCCGCGCCCCATCGATACTTTCTGCTTCTCATCAGCCGTAAGATTCTTAGCTCTCTTGGACAATAAATCGTTTAACTCAAGCACCTCAGCAATTTCGTTAACCCTTGTGTTTACTCTAACTTCGGGTACCTTCATGTTTCTAAGTGGGAAAGCCAAATTGTCGAATACGGTCATCGAATCGTATATCACAGGAAATTGGAAGACCTGAGCAATGTTCCTATCTTCTGGCGGAATATTGTTAACCTCCACTCCGTCAAAAAGAACTTGCCCTTCTGAAGGAGAAAGGAGGCCTGAGATAATATTGAGCAGTGTACTTTTTCCACAACCTGACGGGCCTAGCAGTGCATAAGCGCCGCCGTCTTCCCAAATATGATCCATCTCCCTGATAGCATAGTGAGATGAGTTTGTTGGGTTCTTACTGTAGCTATGAGCAAGAGATTTAAGATGTATTTCAGCCACGTTTATACCTCCACTTCCGCGCTGGGAAACTTAACTGTTTTTCCATTTTTATCGAAGACAAAAAGCTTGTTTGGTGGCAGATAGACACTTATTTGACTATTGATATGCAAATCAACAACACCCTCTAGCTGCAACACTAGCGAAAAGCCGTCTTTGTATACGTGGATAAACGTTTCGGAGCCACTGATTTCAGCAAGCTCAACAATCATGGATAATTCAATATCCTTATCACTAACTGGTGACAAACTTAGATGATTGGGACGGATACCAAAGACATAGTCTTTTTTAGGTAATACCTTCATGGAATCATCAATAGGAAAGTGAACGCTACCGTCAAAACTAATTTCATTTTCTGTCAATGAACCAGGCACAAGATTCATGGGAGGCTCACTGAATAGTTTTGCAGACTCAATCCGCTCTGGAAACTTATAAACGCTCTGAGACTTTCCATTCTGTAATAGCTTACCCTCGTGGAGAAGCGTTGTTTCACCGCCAAGCGCCAGAGCTTCGTTAGCCTCTGTTGTTGCATAAACAGCTATACAATTTCGCTCTTTGAAAATCGTTCGTAACTCAGCTCTGAGTTCTTCACGAAGTTTGTAATCGAGGTTAACGAGTGGCTCATCAAACAGAATCAAACTCGCGTCTTTGACTAACGCACGAGCCATTGAAGTCCTTTGTTGCTGACCTCCAGATAGCTCTAACGGAAATCGATTAAGGAACTGTGAAATTTGAAGAATGTCAGCGGTCTCTTTTACCCTTCTTGTAATCTCACTCTCTTTGATTTTCGCTAACCTTAACGGCGACGCGATGTTCTCAAACACTGTTAGATTTGGGTAATTAATGAACTGTTGATAAACCATTGAAATGTTGCGTTGTTGAACAGGTACTCCCGTCACATCCACACCGTCCATCACTATTAAGCCGCTTGTGGGAGCCTCTATACCCGCCATGATTCTCATCAACGTAGTTTTCCCAGCTAGCGTTCTACCAAGCAGCACATTAAACGAGCCTTGGTTGAGCGTTACGCTTATATCATCTAGATACGTTTCAGCCCCTACGACGTGGCTAACGTTTTTTAATTCTAATGACATTATCCCCCCTATGGTGCGGTTCTAATTTAAATAAACTGTGAAGACTTTTGCAGATAGTAGGCCAAGTTTTTAACATTTCTATCATGAACACTTTTGGCAAATCATATAGCATTGATATTTATGAATTTATTTTATTTAGCACCAAACTGAGCGACACATCCAGTTTACAATCATTTTGTGTAAGTGTGTTCAAAAGTAAACGAAATGTTATTGTTCATTGTTCATTTTTTTGTTCAATATTGAACAACCTTAGTGTCATCAAATTGAACAACAATTATTAAGACTGTCAATTAACCATTTCAAGAAATAGAATAAGCTATTGATTTTAATATCAAAAAATACATCACCCGTTATATATGAACAAAAAGTAGCCTTTGTAACAGTTAACAGATATTATTGAGTGATGAGCGTATCAAGAATTCAGATACGAATTTGAGGCGATACATCAGTGTTGAATGTTAAGTTTGTTAACACCGATGTGATGAGAAGCAAGGTCTGAGTTGTAGTTAGATGTAAGAAGCACAATAGCATGCAAAGCGAAAAAATAATCAAAGAGTCATGGCGTCGGTGTGCAGAACACGGTCTTACGCAAAGCGAAGAGCCTATACTAGAGTCGCTTCCTTTAAGTGAGATAAAAGATCTGAGCCAGATATATAGAGAGTTAGTTGTAACAACGAATTCAGAAGTGCTTCCTTATTACCAAAACATCCTATCAAATGCAAACTGCCTAATAATACTAACCGATAATAACGGTTTCGCGCTAAATAGTTGGGGAGATAAAAGATTTTTGCCTAACAAGCACAAACCCTTCTTCGAAGCAGGCGTAGACTGGAATGAGAAGTTTATCGGTACAAATGCTATCGGAACCTCATTAGTCACTGGTAAGGCCATTCAGGTACAGCGAGACGAACACTATTTTAAGATAAATAGGTTTATGGTTGGTTCTGCAGCACCAATTTATGATGCAAACCGACAGCTCATTGGTATGCTCGATATCACAAGTGACTCCTACTTACCGCAAGCTCACACCCTCGGGCTTGTCAAATTGATGTCTCAAGGAATTGAAAATAGACTGCTGTTCAATCAGCACAACCAGAACCACTATATTTTCACCTTCAATACAAATGCTGAAAATGTCGATAGTCAGTGGTCTGGATTAATAATATTCGACGACATTGGGAGAGTAGTAGCAGCAAATAATCGCGCGGAAACACTACTCAAATTTGAGTTGTTGAAAGTACACATCGAAGATATATTGAACGTAACCATCAGAGATTTAAGAAATCAACCCGAGGGTATAATCTTCGAGGTTACCGCAGTCGGTAAATATAAAATGTATGGTCAGCTCAAGCGACCAGTCATTAAACTAAATCTTCGTAATAAATCAAAACGAGAAGAAATTAATTTTTCCGTACGCACCGAAAGTGATGTAAGCAATGACAGTCAAAGCGATAATAAAAACAACAGGGTAACCCTTGATACCTTTTCATTTGGCGATCCCTTCGTTGATAAGCAGATAAGCCAAGCAAAACGAATTGTCAACAAAGCCTTACCAATACTCGTACATGGAGAAACCGGAGTTGGAAAGGAAGTTTTTGTTCAGTGTTTACATAACTATAGTGTTAGGCAACAGTTCCCACTTGTTGCAGTGAATTGCGCTGCAATTCCAAACGATCTCGTTGAATCCGAGCTTTTCGGATACGAAAAAGGGGCATTCACCGGCGCCAACGTTAAGGGCTCGATTGGTCTGATAAGAAAGGCAAATGGTGGGACACTTTTTCTCGATGAAATTGGAGAAATGCCGCTAAATGTTCAAGGGCGGTTACTAAGAGTATTGCAAGAAAGAACTGTAACGCCGCTTGGCTCAACAGAATCCTATGAGGTAGACATAAAACTAGTTTCTGCGACGAATAGAGATTTGAAAAAGGAAATTGATAATGGCAATTTCCGGCAGGATCTTTTTTACAGAGTGAGCGGTCTTAATATCCATCTTCCTCCGCTTCGAGAACGGAGAGACAGAAGACAATTATTTCAACAAGTGAATGCGCTGCAACATGGGAGTGAATTGGTTTTTCCACTTTCAGATAAAATACTCAATCACTTCAATAATCACCCGTGGCCGGGCAACGTCAGACAATTAATAAGCGTGCTTCAAATAGCTCAAGCAATGGCTGATAATGAGCCAATACAAGAATGGCACTTACCTGAGGACTTTTTGCAAGATGTGAATAAAAATGACGAACAAACGATACCTGTTGCCTCCATAAATGTAACATCTGAAAACCCAAGTGAAATAGCAGCTCGAAAAAAATCCAACGACAAAGACGAGCTAATTTCAGTTTACACAAGGTTCAATGGGAATAAGTCTAAAACTGCAGCAGCTCTCGGGATAAGTAGAAATACTCTGTATAAAAGACTCAGAGAAATAGGTCTCTCATAGAGTTGAAAGCATATTCAGATATCAAAATCCAATATTCTGATAAAGAACAAGCACAAAATCATCAACCGCAATAACGCACAACAGCTGCAAACTAGAAAAAACCTTACAACAAATTCCGGTATTTGTAGACATTCACCGGCCTCTGATCAAAGTTTGAAACCAGAAAACACCACTTTGAATTTATATTTCCCCAGGCAGAGAGGGCATAAAACTGTGTGTGCTCTAATTAACAAGCGAAGGTCATCATCAAACTCCATAGCTCTCAAGTAGCACGCTGTTTCTGCAAACGCAGTAAACTATGCTCTGACTACGAATAGTTTCTTAATTGAAGTCCACGCACTATTATGTAACAAAAAAGTCAGATTAATCTGGCACCTAAGCTTTCCATACGTTGTCATTCGTAAAATCAGCAAAATGATAAAATTTGTTCCATATTTTTCGGCACCAATGACGCCCCTCCGATAAGGAGGCCGTCAACGCTAGGTAGACCTAATATCTCTTTTGCATTGTCCGGTTTAACGCTTCCACCATAGAGTACTGTTATACGGAGTTGGCTAAAGTGTTGATAGAAATTACCTACAATCGTGTGTATCTCTTTTGCCATCTCCTCAATTTGCGCCAATGTTGCAGTTTTACCCGAACCAATTGCCCAAATTGGTTCATATGCTATTACAATATCCCGAACGTTCTCTCCAAACTCTAGGTAAGGCAGTCCCTGTTTCAACTGGCTCTTCACAAAACTAAAGTGCTGACCGTTGTTTCTAACTGATTCATCCTCACCAACACAAATAATTGGAGTGATCATCTCATTTAGTAGTAATCTTGCCTTTGCTCTGATGATAACATCACTGTCCCCAAACGTTTCTCGTACCTCTGAATGACCGATAATTGCGTATTCACAACCAAATTCTTTCAACATATTCACAGAAACATGAGAAGTATGAGATCCTGATTGATAAATGCTAACATTTTGAGTGCCAATATGAGCCTTATGCGGATTAAATTGGCTTAAGTAGGGATATGGCGGACACACCACCAGGGTCGCTTGGCCCTGCCAATCACATAGTATTTTATATTCTTCGCACAGCGAGGTAGAACCGTTTACTTTCCAATTTGCAACTATGAGTTTATTCTTGCGCATTACTTTTTCCTTGTTTTTCATTTTTGAAATAGCGCTCTACTTCATTTTTAGACCCTATTATGAGTGGAGCTCGCTGTTTTACAGAGTTTGGTACGATGTCTAGTACCCTCATTTGATCGGCATAAGCCAAACCATTGGCTTGCTCAGCAATGAACGCCATTGGCATCACCTTGTACAATAACTTCAATTTCCCGTTCCCTAAGTACTGCCTTCGTGTTCCTTCTTGAGGATACAGAAACACACCACCACGACACAAAATTCTATACACCTCTCCTACAAAAGAGCCTACATATCGGAGACTGTAGTCCTTTCTGCCAACACCATAACGCCCGTCAGTGAAATGCTTAACGTACTTTTTTACATTTTCAGGCCAGTATCTTTGTCTAGCAAGATTTACAGAAAACTCTCGCGAATCTTTTGGTATAGCGATGTTCTCTCTCCAAAGGACAAAGTCTCCGAACTCTCTAGAGAACGTATAGATGTGAGTACCTGTTCCCGTTGTCAAGACTAGCGATGTAGCTGGACCATATAGCACAAAGCCTGCGGCCCGTATTAGCTCTCCAGGCTTATTGAATTGTTGTTCGTTGAAAGAAGATAACCAGTCTGTGGATGACGTGATGGAAAAAATAGTACCGACGGGTCCATTAACTTCTACATTCGAGTATCCGTCAAGTGGGTCGAAACTAACGAGAAACTTACCCTCCTCATTTATCGATAGTATTTGCTCTTCTTCTTTGGAGGCTACAGCTTTCACGACACAAAGGTCGACGAGTAGATCTTTGAGAATGTTATTTGAGATTGTATTGAGGGGTTCTTTTTCATTAACTTGTTGAACACCAAATGAATCCAGCGGTATATAACTAAAATCACCAGACGATAGTATGTTAGAAATCTTTTTGCAGCCAGCTAAGACGGTTTTTATAACGCTTAGCAACTCTGTTGAGCACCCGTCTTCGGACAACTTCGCATCAAGCAATCTCATAATAAGTCCTCTTCCCTTCTGAACGAGAGTACAACAAGCTGGAAATAGAACGACGTTCGTAAGCCCATTAACATAAGCCTTGAATATATGATGAACAGATTTTTACCTCTTCACTGGAACCGACTATTACTGCGTCTCTTTGATGTATATTACCCGGCACAATATCGAGAATAGATTCAAAGCCGTTTGTTGCTTCCCCTCCCGCCTGCTCGATCAAAAATGCCATCGGAGCTGCTTCATATAAAATTCTCAACTTAGACTTCCAACCATGAGAGGACTTCAATCTCGGATAAGCAAAACATCCGCCTCTTACAAATATTCGATGTAAATCTCCGACCATTGATGCAAACCATCTCATTTTAAAGTCAACCTGCCTGGGACCATCGGCTCCTTGTAGCAAATCTGATACATATGCTTTAAATCCATCGTCCCATAATCTCTGGTTCATCATGTTCAACGCTACTTCATTAGAGCAGGGCGGAATTTGGATGCAGGGGTGACTTAATACAAAAGTGTTTTCTTGCTTGTTCAATGAGTACAAATCAGTACCTTTTCCTACAGAGATTGCTGCAACTGCAGAAGCCCCATAGAGTACATAACCCGCTGAGACAATCGCTCTACCACTCCTCAGGAAACTTGACTCATTCAGCACGCTACTTTTTTCCACAGACGTAATTGAGAAAATTGTACCTATCGAACCGTTTACGTCGATGTTAGAGGAACCATCAAGCGGGTCAAAACTCACTAAATAGGCAGCCCCATCAGTACACTCAACAACAGACTCCTCTTCTTCTGACGCGAGCGCCCTCACAACACCTGATTTTGAAATAGCATCTTTGAGAATTTGATTGCTCAGTACATCAAGCTTCTTTTGAGCTTCGCCTTGAATGTTCACCTCGCCGACATCTCCAATGATGTCTTCAGCGTGTGGACAACTAGCCAAACCAGCTATGCGTTGGCATCCTTTCATTATGCTGTAAACAAGGAGTGTTAACTCAGGACATGTTTCTAACTGCTCGAGCCGTTCAACTAATCCGACATTTTCTTTTTTTTCTTTCACGATTGGAGAACCCTAGGCTGTTTTCGTTTTTTCTGTAGCCTTATGAACAGATTCAAGGAATGACTCTAACGACGCTACTTGGGAATCACTTAGCACTAAACCAAGCTTTGTGCGCCTCCAAATGATGTCATCTATAGTCAGCGCCCATTCTTTTTCGATCAGATAATTCACTTCAACCTCAAACAGCCCGTGACCGAAATTTTGTCCTAAGTCGCTGGTGTCAGCTACTCCTTTCAAGAACAAAGTAGCTCTCGTGCCATATGTGCGAACATACCGTTCAAGTACAGATGTGTCGATGAATGGATATGAGAGAACAAATTGGTCGAGTAGCATCGCTTGGTCCTGAAAATTACCACCAGGAAGCGGTTCACTTGCGGTCTTACAGCGTGTAGCTTCAGGAAATTCTTCACATAGCTTGTCTACCGCTGCTTGTGCTAGTTTTCTATATGTTGTTATTTTCCCGCCAAAAATTGACAACAGTGGTGCTCTCGAATCGCTTGCATCATATTCAAAAGTGTAATCTCTGGTGACTGCATCTGGATTTTCTGCTTCATCGTCCAAGAGTGGTCGAACGCCCGAGTATGAATGTATAATATCCTTTGGAGTAATTTGAGAGGTAAAATGTTCATTGGTGACGTGAACTAGGTAATCTATCTCTTCTTTGGAAATCGACGCGTCACTGGGATCCCCTTTGTGCTCTACATCAGTTGTTCCAATGAGCGAAAAATTCTGCTCGTAGGGAATAACAAACACAATCCGACCATCTTCATTTTGTAAAATGTACGCCTCTGGCTCATCATGGATTTTAGGGACAACGATGTGGCTCCCTTTGACCATTCTAATTTGCTTGGGTGCATTGTCTTCTAAAGACTCATCAAAAAATTTCGATACCCAAGGACCTGCTGCATTGACAATTGCCTTCGCCGTAACTTCAGTTGTGGCGGAAGTAATCGAGTCTTTCAACGTAATTACCCAACGGTTTGAATCTCGTCTTGCACCGACACACTTTGTTCGTGTGAAAATGTCTGCGCCACGCTCTTTTGCTGCGAGAGCATTTAATACTACAAGTCGAGCATCGTCTACCCAGCCGTCAGAATACTCAAACCCCTTAATCAGATGAGACTGGAGAGTGTTGGTCCGTTTAAAGCTGATCGACTTCGAGCCTTTCAATGTTGCACGTTTGGCAAGGTTGTCGTATAAAAATAGTCCCATCCGGATTAACAGTGCAGGTCTTAGATGTGGCCGGTGTGGTAATCGGAAACGCATTGGCCACATGATGTGTGGTGCAACCTTGAGGAGTGTTTCTCTCTCAGCAAGCGCTTCTCTGACTAGTCGGAACTCGTAGTATTCTAGATACCTGAGTCCGCCATGGATCAGCTTCGAGCTATTGGACGATGTAGCTGACGCCAAATCGTTCATCTCGCACAATCCCGTTTTCAAGCCTCGCCCCTGTGCATCAAGTGCTATACCGACGCCATTGACTCCACCACCAACAACAAAAATGTCGTAGTCGCTACTTAAGTTTGCATTATTAGCCATATCAACACTCGTATAATTTTTGATCTAAAACGAATATATACGAACACAAACGAACAATAAAGAAAATTTTAACGTTTTCTTAATATAAGTGGTAATTAGAAAAAAGTAGATAAGACAAACGAGTTTCCCCTTATTCGTTTTGTTTCATATAGGAGGTTTCTCAGACTGCGACCATGTCTGTTCAGTGTGACCACCAGTGGGACTTCGCATTTATGGTGTAGTTAAATTGCTGCAATAGTTATTTATAACAGATAGTTAGGAATCACACTCTTTTCTGATGGAATGTATTTGCATAGCATCAAACCATGCAACCTTCAGATGCCAGTTCAACACAATCGAAGGATCGAGTATCAAAAACACGAAAGGTTATCGGATCACTCAGGGGCATCATAGTCGAATCATTGTTTGTTAAACAATCATAAAAAAGTCTTGAAATTTGCGGTAAAGAACATTTACCGTGTATTAAAGAACACAATCGAACATAATCGAATAAATACGAAATTAAATGGTGTTTCCATGGCCGATATAATCTTAGCTATTGATCAAGGTACAACAAGTTCACGAGCCATACTCTTTAACAGTGATGGGCTATCTCTGGGCTCAGCACAGAAGGAGATTCCGCAACATTTTCCTGACAACGGATGGGTCGAACATGACCCTGAAGATATTTGGGGGTCGGTCCTTGAGACCACAACGTTAGCAATTGAAGAGTCAGGTACCGACGTTAGCAACGTTAAGGCCATAGGGATCACAAACCAAAGAGAGACAACAGTTGTCTGGGACCGACGAACCGGAATCCCCATTTACAGAGCAATTGTATGGCAAGACAGAAGAACGACCGAATATTGCGAAAACCTGAAAAATGATGGCTTAGAGGACTTTATAGTCGCAAAGACTGGACTACTTATTGATCCTTACTTCTCAGCAACTAAAATAAGATGGATTCTTGATAACGTCGATGGAGCGCGAGAGAAAGCAGAAGCCGGTCAATTAGCATTCGGCACTGTTGACACATTTTTGCTTTGGAAGTTAACAAATGGAGAGTCTCACAAAACCGACGCGACGAACGCCTCGCGTACAATGCTGTACAACATTCATGATTCGAAATGGGATTTGGAATTGCTCGAATTATTCGGGATCCCAGAGAGTATCCTCCCTGAAGTGATGAATTCCTCGGACTCCTTTGGGCACACATGCGAGAGTATCTTAGGCAGTGCTATCCCAATCGCAGGTATAGCTGGAGATCAACAAGCAGCATTGTTTGGTCAAGCTTGTTTCCATAAGGGTATGGCGAAAAGTACATATGGTACGGGATGCTTTATGATGTTAAACACAGGAGACACAGCACTTAAGTCGTCAAACCGATTATTAACAACTATTGCTTATCAGCTTGATGGCAAACCTACTTATGCAATTGAAGGCAGTATTTTTGTTGCAGGAGCTACAATTCAATGGTTAAGGGATGGATTGAAACTCATTGAAAAAGCGGCGGATGCTGAGCCATTAGCCAAAGATACATCTCTCGAACATGGTGTTTATATGGTACCTGCGTTTACTGGCCTAGGAGCACCATATTGGGACCCTAACGCGAGAGGTGCAATTTTTGGGTTAACACGAGATACAGGAATCAAAGAAATCGTAACCGCAGGACTACAATCTGTATGTTATCAGTCTAAAGACCTTCAAAAAGCGATGGAAAAAGATGGTGTACGTCCTACTGTTCTTAGAGTCGACGGAGGAATGGTAGCTAATAATTGGGCAATGCAGTTTTTAGCTGATGTTTTAGGTGCATCAGTTGATAGACCACTAGTTACTGAAACTACAGCTCTGGGAGCCGCTTTCCTCGCTGGACTGCACGTAGGAGTTTTCAATTCACTGGAGTCGTTGTCAGAGAAATGGCAAGTCGAGAAACGATTTTCTTCGGAAATTTCTAAGGAGCATCGGGATTCCCTATATGATGGTTGGGTTAAGTCAATCAAAAGAGTGCAGGTTAGCTAGTAGCATATGTAGTATCGTTATTAACGCTGAGGTGTTCAAAAAGATCGGATTAAGTTAATATCAAGTTTTTATTTTTGAAAGAACTTGTGTAGTTAGTGTCGATAGTATTTAAGAACGTTTCATACAGTGGAGATGCATCGGAGCCAGTATACAATATCTCGATGGATCTCCCGTCTGGTAGTTTCACGATACTTTTAAGTGACAGAACAGATGATGCCGGGAAGGTCACTATCTGTAAGTTACTTTTGGGAATTATCAAACCAACCTCTGGCACTATCCTCATTGACGGAAAGGATGCGTCGAAAGTCCCTACTCAAAAGCGAAATGCCGCAATGGTCCATCAAGAGTTCATAAACTACCCGCACCTAACGGTTTATGAAAATATTGCCTCTCCATTACGCGTGCTCAAGATCCCCAAAACACAAATCCGAAAAGCCGTATACGATATCGCTAAAAAACTTCGAATTGAATCTTGCCTCAATCGGTTACCGAATGAAATATCTGGAGGGCAACAGCAAAGAACCGCTCTAGCGCGAGCACTTGTTAAAGATGCGAAACTAATTTGCTTATATGAGCCTCTAGTTAATTTAGATTACAAGTTGAGGGAAGAGCTTAGAAATGAACTCAAGCAGCTTTTTCGCTCAAAGAATACCGTTTGCGTTTACGCGACGGCAGAGCCAAATGAAGCATTGCAACTCGGAAGCAAAGCAATACTTCTACACAAAGGTGAAATACTTCAAGCCTCCGATATTTCTGAGATATACAGAAATCCAATAAATCTTACAGCCGCGCAGATACTATCTGATCCGCCCCTAAATATATTTCAAGGCGAAATTACCTCACATGAGTTAGTAATCGGCGAAGTTCAAAGGTTTCCGAAAACAAGAATACTAGAACAACTCCCGATTAATAACTATATCTTAGCTATAAGGCCCAGTCATGTAAGCTTAGTACCAATAAGTGATGACGACCTGGAAATATCGATGCGAGTTAATATAGCAGAGATAAGTGGTTCAGAAACCCTCATTCATACAGTTGGTAGCAACATAAACTTACTAATGAACTTATCGGGCGTTCATGATTATAGCCCTGACACGAAAATTAAAATTTACATACCGTCACACAAACTGTTTGTTTTTAATGCAGCCGGAGCTCTAGTTAAAGCACCAGGAGCAAACCTTTGAACAATTCCGTTAATACGACAACTTGGCGCTTATCGGTGAACAGAGAGTCATCAGCTCGTGACATTTTAAAACAATCAACCAATGACGAGAACTTTTGCAATTAGGGATAACGCTATACATCTATTGTGAATTGGAGACTTTTCATATTCGCCAAACTTGATCTTTTTGTCTGATAAACTATGAAAACCACTCCTAATTTTAATACGTTTTGATTAATCGTGAAGGAACCGTAAGGCTTCCTAATCGTTCTGCCCCTCAGCCTGATTTTTTGCCCATTGGTTAGCCCAACTCTCTAGGGCCAACAAATGACAGCTTAATTGTTTACCAAACTCTGTATACCCATAACCTTCACTGTTATGGTCAATAAAATTTAGCGCTCGAAATTGCTTCAAGCGTTTATTCAATACTGTTGGGGATATGTTTCCGCACTTTTCTTGAAGGCCTCTAAAGTTTAATCTCGTTTGACTTAATTCCCATAGTGGGGTTCTAGGGATTTTCCCCTCTAAAAAGACATAATCCTCTGTAGACCACACCAATAAATGGCTGCGGAGGTGGT